>CAJURF010000021.1 GCA_910588825.1 uncultured Lachnospiraceae bacterium | reverse complement strand
GATATTAACAGCGAAGTTTGCAAAAAATATGCGGGCGCAGCTCTCCCCACTTTTTAGAGCAACAGAAAAAGCGGCAGAACAAAATCTTGATTTTGAGGTGGGACACTCAACGATGGATAAATTATATATTGAAATTAGTGAGCGATACTACGGTATCGTTCGTTTTTTCAAATGTTTATGAAATCCACAATATTAGCGTTTATCATATAAGCAAAGAATCGAAACGCAATCTGCTGCACGACGGCAAAAGAAAAAAAGCCGCCGTTTCTTTTTATCTTCTCAAGGAATGACGCAGTTTCACTGTTAAAAACGGCGGCTAAAGGAGGTCGACGCCATGAAGCACACACAAAGAGAGACTCTGAAATATCATCAAAGTCTCTCAAAAGTTTCAGAAAATATTCTTTTCTTTCTAATCACACATATCCGTTTTCCCAGGCATCACCATCACGCCTTCTCTGGCAAAGAAGTCTTCTTCCTGACAGACACCGTCTCCTCATAACATTCGAAAATATCATCCACTTTCTTCTTATCGAAGACCGGAGTGATCAGACTTACCACCGGAACCACCACAAGACCTGCGATCATAGCCGCAGCCCCGGCATTGATGGGCGACTGGATAAAGTGCAGGAACATGTTCAGCACAGTGATTCCCACGCCGCAGATGAAGCTGGCCCACACGGCGGGACGGGTGACCTTTCTCCAGCACAGTCCGTACAGGAACGGAGCCAAAAATGCTCCGGCCAGAGCTCCCCAGGAGATTCCCATCAGCTGGGCGATAAAGGTGGGCGGATTCAATGCCAGCACCACGGAGACCACAATGAAGAACACAATCAGCACCCGCATCACCAGAAGCTGTACCTTGTCGCTCATATCTTTCACCAGGTTCCCCTTGATAAAGTCCAGTGTCAGAGTGGAACTGGAAGTCAGTACCAGCGAAGACAGGGTGGACATAGATGCAGACAGCACCAGTATAATCACAATACCGATTAACAGATCTGGCAGGGTGGACAGCATAGACGGAATCACCGCGTCGTAGGCGATGGCGCCGTCCGGACCATACAGGGACTGGTTGTCAAATAACCTGGCAAAGCCGCCCAGGAAATAACATCCCCCTGATATTACCAGGGCAAAGAAGGTGGATATAATCGTACCTGCTGTCACAGCCTTTTCATCTTTGATGGTGTAGAACTTATGTACCATCTGTGGAAGCCCCCAGGTTCCAAGAGAGGTGAGAATCACCACGCCCAGAAGGTTCAGCGGGTCCGGCCCGAAGAAAGCAGTAAAGGCTCCCGGCTGCCCTGCTGTCACAGGCACATCGCTCTCCAGCTTCGCCAGCTCTGCCACCGCATTCATAAAGCCGCCTTTGCCGCCTAACACTGCGGCAATAACTGCCACAATTCCCCCCAGCATGACAATACCCTGGATAAAGTCATTGATAGCTGTGGCCATATATCCCCCCAGGATCACATAGACAGCAGTCAGCGCCGCCATCAACACCACACAGGCAGTGTACGGAATATCAAAAGACATACCGAACAGACGGGACAGGCCGTTATATAAAGATGCCGTGTAGGGAATCAGAAACACAAAAGCAATGGCTGACGCGGCGATGCGCAGGGCATTGCTGTCGAATCTCTTTCCAAAAAAATCCGGCATGGTAGCCGCCTCCAGATGATTTGTCATAATCCTTGTGCGGCGGCCCAGGATAACCCAGGCCAGCAGACTTCCAATCAGCGCATTTCCAATACCGATCCAGGTGGAAGACAGTCCATATTTCCAGCCGAACTGCCCCGCATATCCCACAAATACCACCGCTGAAAAATACGAAGTGCCATAGGCAAACGCCGTCAGCCACGGCCCCACTGAGCGCCCGCCCAGTACAAAGTCATTGACACTTCCCGCATGTCTCCGGGAATAAAATCCCACTCCAACCATTACAGAAAAAAAGATTAGTAACAACAAAATTTTGATAACCATTGGTTCCCCTCTCTCAGAACCAACAGAAAACTTTTATCTCTGGTCCTGCACATATTTTTTTATGTTAGATGCATTCACATATTTCTGCATCTTCTCTCCATTCCAGACTACCAGCGTGGGAGCCTGCATGATGCCGAACTTTTTGGCCAGATCCGGATTCTCCTCTGCATCCACCACCTGCACTTTCTCGTCTGCCAGCATGGCCTTGGCCGCTTTGCAGTTGGGGCAGGTACTTGTGGTAAAGAGATATTTGGTTCCGGAAACCTGCTGGATATCCACATCCTCCCCGGTAATGGTGACCACCTGGTTATGCCTTTTTTTACTCCAGCTGGACTGTCTGATGTCATAGAGTTTCCTGTTTTTATATTCCTGGCTCTTCCCGTCATTCCAGTTCTGTACCGGACGATAATAGCCGGTAATGCGGCTGTAAACCTCCGCTGGCTGTCCGCAGTCGGGACAGGTAAAATGTTCCCCGGCAATATATCCATGGTCCGCGCACACAGAATATGTGGGAGATATGGTGTAATAGGGAAGCTGATAGTTTTCGGCGATTTTCCGCACCAGAGAAGCCGCGGACTTCCAGTCCGGAAGTTTTTCCCCGATAAACCCGTGGAATACCGTTCCCGATGTGTACAGGGTCTGCAGTTCGTCCTGAATATCCAGGGCGTCGAAAATATCCTGCGTATATCCCACCGGCAGATGGGAACTGTTGGTGTAATAGGGGGTGTCTCCGCTGCATCCGGCTGTAAGGATATCCGGCCACTGTTCCCGGTCATGTTTCGCCAGACGGTAGGCCGCCGATTCCGCCGGAGTCGCTTCCAGATTGAACAGCTCTCCATACTGTTCCTGGTAATCCGACAGTTTTTCCCTCATATGATTTAACACATCTCTGGTAAATTTTTGTGTCTTTTCGTTTTCCATGCTGCCGCCCAGCCAGGGAGCGTTGAGGCCCACTTCATTCATACCCACCAGACCGATGGTGGAGAAATGGTGGTCAAAATTGCCCAGATACCGTTTGGTATAGGGATACAAACCTTCGTCCAGAAGCTTGCCCACCACCTCGCGCTTAATGTGCAGAGAACGGGCGGACAAATCCATAATCCTGTCCAGCCGATGATAAAATTCTTCTGAAGTCTTGGACAGATAGGCAATCCTGGGCATGTTAATGGTCACCACTCCGATAGAGCCTGTGCTCTCCCCGGAACCGAAGAAACCGCCCGTCTTTTTCCGCAGTTCCCGCAAGTCCAGACGCAGACGGCAGCACATGCTGCGGATATCACTGGGTTTCATATCGCTGTTGATATAGTTGGAAAAATAAGGTGTCCCGTATTTGGATGTCATCTCAAAGAGAAGGCGGTTATTTTCCGTATCTGACCAGTCAAATTCACGGGTGATGGAGTATGTGGGGATGGGGTACTGGAACCCTCTGCCCTCGGCGTCTCCCTCCACCATGGTCTCGATAAATGCCTTATTGATCATGTCCATCTCTTTTTTGCAGTCTTTATAACAAAAGTCCATTTCCCTGCCGCCCACAATGGCCGGCATCTCTGCCAGGTCATCCGGCACAGTCCAGTCCAGGGTGATATTAGAGAAAGGCGCCTGGGTTCCCCAGCGGCTGGGTGTATTCACCCCGTAAATAAAGGATTCGATACACTTTTTCACCTCCGGATACGTAAGGCGGTCTGTCTTCACATAAGGCGCCAGATAGGTGTCAAATGATGAAAATGCCTGTGCCCCAGCCCATTCATTCTGCATAATCCCCAGGAAATTCACCATCTGGTTGCACAGAACGCTCAAATGCTTCGCCGGAGAGGATGTAATCTTGCCCCGGATTCCTCCCAGCCCTTCCTGAATCAGCTGCTTTAACGACCAGCCTGCGCAATATCCGGTGAGCATGGATAAATCGTGGATATGAATATCCGCATTCCGGTGAGCCTGGGAAATCTCCGGGTCGTAAACTTCTGAAAGCCAGTAATTGGCCGTCACAGCCCCTGAATTGTTAAGAATCAACCCTCCCACAGAATACGTAACCGTAGAATTCTCTTTCACTCTCCAGTCTTCCACTTTTACATAACTGTCCACAATCTCCTTATAGTCCAGAATCGTAGACTTCATGTTGCGGACCTTCTCCCGCTGCTTCCGGTACAGAATATATGCTTTGGCTACATCCCCATAGCCGGTCTGAATCAGCACATTTTCCACACTGTCCTGAATATCTTCTACTGTAATCTGTCCATCTTTTATCTTACTTTGGAAATCTGCAGTCACGCGAAGGCCCAGCAATCCTAAAATATCGTCTCCATACTGCTTGTCCTTCGCCTCAAAAGCCTTACGGATTGCCTCGCTGATCTTATCCAGCTGAAATTCTACAATCTGACCATCACGTTTGATTACCTGAAACATAAAAACTGCCTCCCATTTTCTTTCCTAACTGCTTCTGGAACCTGCCGGGCTGCTCTTCCCGACGGCATTCCCGAAAGCGTGTCTGTCAGTGACGTATGGGACTATTGTAACAGGGCTGATGCGTTACGTCAAGTATGCATTTACTATATATTGTGCTCATAAAAATCGATAAGGACAATATCATGTATTTTTTTATCTACCTGTTCTGCAGAAAACCCGCTTCTCTCTGTGCATTTTCATCATCGGGATAACGGGTCAGATACTCTGTTATTTTATTTCTGGCAGTGGCAAAATCCCTTTTATTCTCATAAGCCACTACCTCATTATACAGCAGATCCTGGGCACTCTCCTGGTCTGCGGACTGCAGTCCTGCCGCTATATTCTGGAGCGCCCCGTCATAATTTCCCTCCGCCATATCGCAGAGAGCCAGCCCATTATATGCCCGGGCGGCATTGCCGCCCTCATCGGCGTACTCCTGGTACATAGCCCTGGCATTGGCAGAATCCTGCTGCTCCAGATAGACTTTTCCCAGGAAAAGCCTGGCTTCTTTATAATCCATCTCCCCAGCCTTCAGAAGTTCTTCCTGGGCGCGGGGGAAATCTTCCATGAGATAATAAATGCGGCCCCTCTGATAATAATCTTTTCCGCCCTCGGGTTTTAAGTTAAGCGCCCGGGTCAGATACTCTTTCCCGTCAGCCTGCATATCCTTTTCCGTATAAGCCTGGTAAATATCCAGAAACATGCCATAACTGGTGTCCTGTTCTGCCGCGGCGTCAAAGTTGCTCTTGGCCGCGTCATACTGGTCCAGTTCCAGGCCAATACGGCCCACCAGAAAGTAGCAGGATGCGTCCGCGCCGATTTCCTTGATGGCCTCGCAGCTCTCCAGGGCTTCGTCGAGCTTTCCGCTTTCATATTCCGCGGCAGCCTTATAAGACAGCACATCTTTTCTGAACTTTTTGCCGTCCTCTTCTTCCAATGCGTACCCGAAAAGTGACACTGCCTGATCGTAATTTCCCATTTTCATATGGGCAATTCCCATTCCCCGCTGGGACTGGGGCACCTTCACATCCCGGTCCACAGATTCCTGAAAACCTTTCAAAGCCTGTGCATACTCCCCCTGCTCCAGTTTTTCACAGGCATCCTCATAGGCTTTTTGCTTTTCTCCGCCGCAGGCAGAAAGAAGCCATGCCGCTCCCAATGCCCCCAGCAGGATACGTTTCCTTTTCATAGAACTTACTCCGCCGTCAATCCTTCTTCCCGCATCACCTGTACCACCTGATCCACATACTTCCTGCACAGTTCCTGAGTGGAAGCTTCCACCATTACCCGCACCAGCGGTTCTGTGCCGCTCTCCCTGACCAAAATCCTTCCGTCTTCTCCCAGTGCTTCTGCCGCTGCTGCCACAGCCTGTTGTACCCTGGGATGTTCCCTGGCCGCCTTCTTATCAGAAACCCGCGCATTTTCTAAAATCTGCGGATAAATCTTTACCTCATCTGCCAGGTCTTTCAAAACTGCCTTTTTCTCCATCAGGGCTTCCATCAGCATCAGGGAGGTGAGAATGCCGTCCCCTGTGGCCGCGTGGCGTGAGAAAATAATATGTCCGGACTGTTCTCCCCCCAGACTGTGCCCGTTGGCCATCATATTTTCACAGACATATTTGTCCCCCACTGCCGTTTTTTCATAGGAAATCCCTTCCCTGTCCAGAGCTTTATACAGCCCCAGGTTTGACATAACAGTGGTCACAATGGTATTGTTGGCCAGTTTTCCCTGCTCTTTCAGATACTTGCCGCAGATATAGAGAATCTTATCTCCGTCCACCACGTTTCCCATATGGTCAACAGCAATACAGCGGTCTGCATCCCCGTCGTAGGCAAATCCCACATCCAGTCCATGTTCTATGACAAACTGCTGCATTACTTCAATATGGGTGGAACCGCAGTTGGTATTGATATTGGTCCCGTCCGGTGTGTTGTTAATCACATACGTCTTTGCCCGCAGCGCGTCGAACACACTTTTCGCAATGGCAGAGGCACTTCCGTTGGAACAGTCCAGCCCCACTTTCACATTTTTAAAAGCATGGGCAGGTATGGACATGAGATACCCGATGTACCGGTTCCTCCCCGCAGAAAAGTCAACGGTGCGCCCGATATCCGCTCCTGTTGCCAGGGGAAGCTTTTGGTATTCCCCGTCCAGATATTTCTCAATCTGTTCTTCTACAGCCGCCTCAATCTTCTGCCCCGTGCCGCTGATAATCTTGATTCCGTTATCATAAAATGGGTTGTGGCTGGCAGAAATCATAATCCCGCAGTCAAAATCCTCTGTCCGCACCACATAAGAAACACTGGGTGTGGTGGTCACATGCAGCAAAAAGGCATCCGCCCCCGACGCGGTAAGCCCGGCTGCTAAGGCATACTCAAACATGTAGCTGCTTCTTCTTGTATCTTTTCCGATGGCAATCTGCGCCTTTTTCCCCTGCCCGTAATACCATCCCAGAAAACGTCCTACCAAAAACGCGTGCTCCGCCGTAAGGACTGTATTGGCCTCCCCGCGGAAACCGTCCGTACCAAAATATTTTCCCATTGTTCCATTCCTCCTTTGAAGCGTCTGGATACCATCCAGGCCGTCTTCGCAATATTTTTAAGACTTTATAATTTTTCCGGATACACGCCCCTGCGTATCAGGTCCGCAAACGCCTCTCTGACCACATATTTATCCTCCTGGTAGGTGACGCCGAACCAGATATCTTTCGTCTTTAATACTGACACTGCCGCCTTTTCCTCTCCAATAAGCCGGTCCACAATATCCGGCAGCAGGTATTCTTTCTTCAGATCCTTTTGTCCCCACTGGGATAAAAATTTCCTGAATCCCTGTTCCAGCTCCCGGACAAATTCTGGAGTCAGCCCCCACATATTCATGGAAACCAGCGCTTTCGGGTCCAGGGCATTTTCTGTGCCGTCCGGCAGAACTGCACAGGCTCCCCCGGGGCTTTTTCGAATATTCCTTGTCTCATCCACACCCAGCAGCCTGCCCTCTTTGTCCATGCGGCAGATACCCCTGGTCACTTCTCCATAATCGCTCAGGGTGTTTCCCAGAATAAATCCGGCCATGCAGATATCCAGTTTCCCGGAGGAAACACGGTCTTCTATAAGATATTCATGAACTTTGGCGAATGCCTCTTTTCCATAATAGTCATCCGCATTGACCACTGCGAATGGTTCTCTCAGGAACTTTCTTGCCGCCAGCACAGCCTGCCCGGTGCCCCAAGGTTTTACTCTCTCTGGCGGGCAGGAGACCCCGGCGGGCACATCTTCCAGCTCCTGAAAGGCATACTCAACTTCTGTCCTCTTCTCGATTCTGCTTCCTATCACCTCCCGGAAATCCTTTTCCAGATCCCGGCGTATAATGAATACCACTTTATTAAAGCCGGCCTGCAGGGCGTCGTAAATGGAATAATCCATAATAATCTCACCATTTGGCCCCACTGGCTCCAGCTGCTTGATGCCTTTGCCAAACCGGCTCCCAATTCCTGCAGCCATAATCACCAATGATGTTTTTTTCATCTGTGCCGCTCCCTTCTTTTGACTTTTTATGCTTCTTCATTCAGGCGGCTCAGACGCAGTGCCTGGTCCGCAGCGATAAGACTGTCAATGACTTCTTCCAGATCTCCCCCCAGAACTGCCTCCAGACGGTGAAGTGTCAGCTTGATTCTGTGGTCAGTGACCCTTCCCTGGGGAAAGTTATATGTCCGAATTTTCTCTGAACGGTCTCCTGTGCCCACTTGGCTCCTTCTGGCCTCCGCCTCTGCGTCGTGGCGCTTTTCCAGTTCCATCTCGTATAGTCTGGAGCGCAGAACTTTCAGCGCCTTTTCCTTATTTTTCAGCTGGGATTTTTCATCCTGACAGGAAACCACCAGACCTGTGGGAATATGGGTCAGCCGCACGGCTGAATCTGTGGTGTTGACACACTGTCCCCCGTTTCCGGAAGCCCGGAACACGTCGAACTTACAGTCATTCATATCCAGCTGGAAATCGATCTCCTCCGCCTCCGGCATAATGGCCACGGTTATGGTTGAGGTGTGGATGCGCCCGCCGGACTCTGTCTCCGGCACCCGCTGAACACGGTGTACACCGCTTTCATATTTCAGCCGGGAATATGCTCCCTGTCCGTTGAGCATAAACACCACTTCCTTAAATCCGCCGATGCCGTTCTCATTCAGGCTGAGCATCTCTGTCTTCCACCGTCTGCTCTCGGCATATTTCACATACATCCGGTAAATATCCGCCGCAAAAAGGGCTGCCTCATCTCCGCCGGCTCCCGCACGGATCTCCACAATTACATTTTTATTATCATTGGGGTCTTTGGGCAGAAGAAGAATCTTCAGCTCCTTCTCCAGCTCTGCCATGCGCTTTTTGGACTCTGCCAGCTCTTCCTTCAGCATTTCCCGCATTTCTTCATCTGATTCTTCTTCCAGCATAGACAGACTGTCCTCCTCTGTCTGTCTGCACTTTTTATATTCCTGATACGTATCCACCACTGGCTGCAGATCGCTCTGCTCCTTCATCAATTTCTGAAAGTGCTCCGGGTTTCCCGCCACATCCGGCTGCCCCAGCTCTCCCAGCAATTCCTCAAACCGAATCAGCAGATTTTCTAATTTATCAAACATGTTTTCCTCCTAAATACACTTCATGTACCCTCGGAAAGATTCCGAAAGTACATACCTGGCCTTTGTCCCCTTTATTCCGGGGAATATCCCAGAACAGCCCGGTCCAGGCCGGACAGATCTTTCAGCAGCCTCACCTGCCGGTAGCCCCCGGCCTTCATATGTGACTGCACCCAGTCTCCCTGGCCGGAACCAATTTCCATCAGCAGTATGCCTCCCGGCTGCAGGTGTCCAGGACTGTCTGCCAGCAGTCTCCTGTAAAAATCCAGGCCGTCCACGCCCCCGTCAAGGGCCAGGCGGGGGTCATATCTGCCCACTTCCTCCATCAGCAGATCAATCTCCCCCCCTGGTATATAGGGGGGATTGGATACAATCATATGATACTTTCCCTCCACCTGCGCAAACAGATCGCTTTCTATAAATTCAGCCTCAATCCCCAGGCGGCGGCTGTTCTCCCTGGCTGTTTCCAGCGCCTGGGAAGAAATATCCACTCCTATGCCTTCTGCCCCTTTACAGTGATAAAGCAGGCTCAGCAGAATACAGCCGCTCCCGGTACACATATCCAGCACCCGCTGGCCCGGCCCCAGCAGTTTTCTGGCCTCCTCCACCAGAACTTCCGTATCCTGACGTGGAATCAGTACATGGGGATTCACAACAAATTCCAGCTCCATAAACCAGGCCCGCCCCAGAATATGCTGCAGAGGCTCCCGCATTCCCCGCCTTTTGAGATAATCAGCGAACCGTTCCTGCCTGTTCCCGTCTTCTTCCAGAACATCATCTCTGTGGGTATAGTAATAAGCACGGTCTATCTGCCAGACTTCCTCCATCAGATACCAGGCATCCAGCCCCGCATCCGGCACTCCTTTTTCTTCCAGAAAAGCAGTGCCTCTTTTCCATATCTGCCCTAGAGTCAGACGGTCTTCCCCTTTCATACCGAGACCTCTTCCGGCACTGGTTCATCTGCCTCTTTGCCTCTTGGCACAGAAGTCTCCTCACTTCCGGCCAGATAAGCTCTCCAGTCGAAAACAGCCTCCACTGCCTGGATGGCCACCTGGGCCATATCCGGTTCCGGCTCCCGGGTAGTAAGTTTCTGCAGTGCCATCCCCGGCTTACTCAACAGAGAAATCAATCCCTGGTCACTATTTCCCGCCCAGCGGATAAATTCATAAGAAATCCCGGCAATCAGCGGAAGCAGCACAATCCGCAGAACAATCTGCATCCATTTGGTCTCAATGGGCAGCAAAGTAATCCCGAAATGGATAATCACGCTGACCACCATCACAAACAACAGGAAACTGGTTCCGCACCGCTTGTGCTGACGGGAACTTTTCATCACATTTTCCACAGTTAGTTCCAGGCCGTTTTCCACACAGTTGATACATTTATGCTCTGCACCGTGATACATGAATGTACGCTGGATATCTTCCATGCGTGAGATCAGCAGCAGATAGATTAAAAACAATACAATCCTCACCACTGCCTCTGCCGCCGCGAAGGCCATATCCGATGCTGTCAGATATTTCACCCCCTGGGCAATCCAATAGGGAAGAACCATAAACAGCCCGATGGACAGCAAAAGCGCCACAAAAACTGTGCCGTATATAAATAGATTATCCAGCTTTTTCTGCTTTTCGGGCTCCTTTTGTACCTCCTCTTCCTCCTCAAAAAAAGAGGCTGAATACATGAGACACTTTGTCCCCACCACCAGGGAATCCACAAAGCTGACAACTCCCCGCAGCAGGGGCCATTTCATCCACCCATGTTTTCCAAATACACTTTTATAATCTTCTACTTTTATTTCAATCTCACCGTCAGGTCTGCGCACTCCCACTGAATATACGTCCCCATGGCGCATCATAATGCCTTCCATGACGGCCTGTCCGCCGATATTTGACGACTTCATTTTACTACCTCCAACGAAAAATAGGGCGAGATAATCCACCTCACCCTGTTCATTCACTATGCCTCTTTCGTGACAGATCCTTGAGCAGATCCTTACTGAAGACCATATTTCTTATTAAATTTATCAATACGTCCCCGTGCCTGTGCCGCTTTCTGCTGTCCGGTATAGAACGGATGGCATTTGGAACAGATTTCCACGTGGATTTCCTTTTTTGTGGAACCTGTGGTAAATGTATTTCCGCAGTTACAGGTCACTTCCGCCTGATAATATTCTGGATGGATTGCTTCTTTCATTTGTTATCACCCCTGTCTGTTTCGTATTTCTTATTTCCTATTTCTTTACAGTTCCTAAACAGTCATTGAATTATAGCATATTCCTTCCTCAAATGCAAGTTCTTTAAATAAATTTCTGTTTCTTGGCAATCTGCACGAATTCCCAGTTGCTTTTTGTCTTGGCAAACATATTCAGAATCTGCTCCACTGCCTCATCTGTCTTCAGCCCATTCAATGCTTTGCGCATATTATAGACAGCCTCCTGTTCCTCACGGCCAAGCAGCAGGTCTTCCCTGCGGGTTCCGGATTTTACAATGTCAATGGCCGGGAACACCCGTTTCTCCTGGAGTTTTCTGTCCAGCACCAGCTCCATATTTCCGGTTCCCTTAAATTCTTCATAGACCACATCGTCCATTTTGCTGCCTGTATCCACCAGAGCTGTGGCAAGGATGGTCAGACTGCCTCCCTCCCGCATATTTCTGGCTGCCCCAAAAAACCGCTTGGGCATATGCAGCGCAGCCGGGTCCAGACCGCCGGACAGAGTTCTGCCGCTGGGAGGAACCGTGAGATTATAGGCTCTTGCCAGACGTGTGATGCTGTCCAGAAGTATGGTCACATCTTTCTTATGTTCCACCAGACGCTTGGCACGCTCCATCACCATCTCAGAAACCCGTTTGTGATGCTCCGGCAGCTCGTCAAAGGTGGAATAGATCACTTCCACATTCTTTCCCACAATGGCCTCCCGGATGTCCGTCACCTCCTCCGGACGCTCATCAATCAGCAGAATAATCAGGTGCATTTCCGGATTATTTTTCAGCAGGGATTGGGCCACATCTTTTAAAAGCGTGGTCTTTCCCGCTTTCGGCGGGGATACAATCATACCCCTCTGGCCTTTTCCGATAGGACTGACCAGATCCACAATCCGCATGGCCATACTCCCTCCGGGACGCTCCAGCACCAGCCGCTCATTGGGGAAAATGGGGGTCATATCCTCAAAGTTAAACCGCCTCATCATATTGGGGGAAATCCCGTTTATGGAAGTCACATACAAAAGGGCGCTGAACTTTTCCGACTGAGTCTTAATGCGGATATTTCCCTGGAGGATATCCCCGGTTTTCAGCCCAAACCTGCGTATCTGGGATGGGGACACATATACATCATTTTCCCCGGGCAGGTAGTTGGCACAGCGGATAAATCCATATCCGTCAGGCATCACTTCCAGAATGCCGTCTGCTTTCTGTCCGCTGTCCAGCTGGGCTGTATCCACCGGAATCCTGTCTGCCCCCTCCTGCCGGTCTGTCCTCTCAGTCCGCTCCGTTTTCTCGGCAGGCTCCTCCTTTTCCTCACTGCGGGCCGCCTCTGCTGTTTCCTTCGCTTTTTCTATTCTCTCTTTTTCATCTTCCGCAAGCATGGCCTCCACCAGCTGGTCTTTCTTCAGGGCGGAGATGCCTCTCATTCCTCTTTTTTTCGCCAGATCCTTCAATACAGTTACTGATAAGGATTCATATTTTTCTTTCATGAATTCACTCTTTCCTGTCTAAATTTTTCAAATTTTCGTTATTCCAACCGCCCCAGATACCGGAAAAAAAATGTTTCCTCCGGGTGATAAGTGAAAAACTGCTGCCTGCAGATTTCAATCACCCCGGCATCATCTGTGGCAAAATCCTGAAAGCTGTACACCAGCTCATTGGGCTGCGCTTCTCCCAGCACTGTGGCCGAAGCACTGCGGTATATCTCAGATAACGGCGTAACCGCCGCCACAGCCAATATAAGTACGATTGCCCACTTTTCCCATTTCACCGTATTGTTCAACACATAACGAATCAGGCAGACCGATAAAATGAACAATCCGGGCATGGAAGACCGCATGGCAAAATCATTTGCCCCTGTCATCCGGTACAGTGGTATCAGAGCCAGTTCTGCCAATACCAGCCATAAGTAATCATATTTAAAAATACATTTTCTCAAAATCAGGGCGTAAATTCCTGCCTCTAGGAACAAAAACAAGAGATAACGGCCGGCCAGACTCTCAGACGGATAGAATTCGAAAATCCATCCTTTCACAGACAGATTGTCCGGATTAGATAAGTAAAAACTTCCAAAGACCAGCAGCATAACCAGCGGTATCAGAATATTTTCCCAAGTGACCGCCCTTCTCCACTTTTCCTTTTTCCTGAAAACGGAATAAACGGCCAGGGGCACCATCCCCAAAGTGGCAAACGGGGAATAGGCAAACATCAGTGCTCCCAGTCCTGCAGTGGACCGGTTTCCCTTCATATTGAGAAACAGTGCGGTCAAAAGCCAGACTGGTATGGCTTGATTAAAAACCCAGTACAGAACTGTGGTATGGGCAGAGTACTGAAAGTACGTACACCACCACTCCAAATGTTCCCCAAGAGGGACCTCCCCGATGAGCAGCCGGTACCCGATAATATCCAGTCCTCCGAAAAAAATAAATATCCCGGGTATTGCCCACGAAGTCCTCTTCAGATATCGGTGTACCTGGTACAAAGCCAGCATCACGCCCAGATAGGCCCAGAGAAGCAGCAACAGATTGGAGACCAGCTCCCCGCCCGGCAGCAGCTTCGATAACAGGGCCGGTGGAAGCCAGAAACAGAAATAGTAAGTAAACGCCACAGTATCACTGCCCACAATCTCCCGGACAGCCTCCCTCTGGACAGACAGGTCAAAATACACAGGCCAGGACTGGTTCACCAGGTCCCGGTACACGGGATTGCGCACATAATAATCTGTGTTCTGAAAAGAAAAGCCCCCGATACCGCTGAACAAAACCCAGATAAACACCACAACTGCCAGTGTCAGCCAGTACTCCGGGTTGGAAGAAAAACCCACCCCGGAATGCCGGACACACAGATTCCTGCTCAGAGGCTTCAAGAAACACAGCAGCACTGCACACAGCAAAATTGCTGCGGGAAGTTTCAGCCATCCGGCAAAAAACAGGAAAACAGGCAGAATCACATACAGCAGTGACAAAGCCATCCCCTTGTCTGTACACAGATCTCTTTTGCACTCTTTGGCCGCGCATTTTATTTTTATCAAAATCTCGTTCATCGAATTTTGCGGACATCCTTTCTATTGCTCTCACTGATAATATAATGGGGACGATTCTTAACTTCCATATACGTCTTGGCCAGATACTGCCCCATAATCCCCATACAAAAAAGCTGCACACCCCCGATAAAAGTAACAATGCAGGCCAAAGAAGGCCAGCCGGGTACAGGATCATCATAAATCCATTTACGGACCATGATAAAACAGATGGCAAGAAATGACAGAAATGTAAACACAAAGCCACAATAAGAGGCAAGGGACAGCGGTGCCTGGGAAAAACTGATGATTCCGTCCAGAGAATACCGGAATAGTTTCCAGAAGCTCCACTTGGTCTCACCGGCTGAACGCTCCACATTCTCATAAGACAGCCAGCATGTGCGGTAACCAACCCATCCAAAAATCCCTTTGGAAAAGCGGTTATACTCCCCCATAGCTGTCATGGCATCCACGATTTCCCGCTTCATCAGCCGGAAATCCCTGGCTCCGTCCACCACATCTATGTTGGATATGCGGTTAATCACTTTATAAAACATCCTGGCAAACACCGACCGGATGGGCGGCTCACCTTTTCTGGATATCCGCCGAGCTGCCACACAGTCATATTCACCGGTTTCCATTTGAACCAGCATGTCCTTTAACAGTTCCGGGGGGTCCTGCATATCTGCATCCATTACAGCTGCGTAGTCTCCGCGCACATTGCAAAAACCCGCGAACATGGCCGCCTCTTTTCCAAAATTTCTGGAAAAAGAGAGATAACACACCCGCTCATCCTGCGCCGCAAAAGATTTCAACAGGTCCAATGTACCGTCCTGGGAACCATCGTCAATAAACAAAATTTCAAATTCATACTCTGCGGTTTCAGCAATCTCCTCAATCACCCGATTCAGAGCCGCATAAAAACCGGACAGGGTCTGTTCCTCGTTATAACAGGGTATAATGAGACTAATCATGGTAATTTCTCCCTTCACATTATACAACCGTTTTTCATTCTAACAGATACAAGAAGAATTTGCAAGTTCGTATTCTGAGGATTCCGGCTATTCCCGGCCCTCATCCCGGCCCGCCCATTCTTTCACAATAAATTTTAATTTCTTATTGACAAAAAAGTCTTCTATATACTATAATGATACCGCATGTTCCGGTGGATGCCCGTGTCTGTTCATCGGAAAACTTTAAATGTAAAATTTTAATAAAAATTCGTTTCAGATGGGAGGTGTACCAGTTGGCTAACATTAAATCAGCAAAGAAGAGAATTTTAGTAAACAGGACAAGAGCTGCAAGGAATAAATCCACCCGGTCTGCTGTAAAGACTTCTATTAAGAAAGTATACGCAGCCATTGACCAGAAGGATAAAGAAGCTGCAAACGCTGCGCTGCAGGCAGCCACTTCGACAATCAGCAAAGCTGCATCTAAAGGTGTTTATCATAAAAATACTTCATCCAGAAAGATTTCCCGGTTGACAAAAGCGGTAAACGCTTTGGATTGATTTATAGAAAGGACAGCCATTCCGTCTGGGCTGTCCTTTTTTTGCCGTATAGGAAACATCTCTCAGCCGCACGCTCTACTGTACTGTATAATCAGAAGCTCTACACTCAGAGTATCTCCCAGACGCCCATTCTTCACATCTTCCTCTGCACAGGTGAAATCTTCCACCGCATCTCTCAGTATCTTTAAATCATAGCCCCTGGCACAGTTAATATAGTTTTTGGCCGCAAAACCGGGAACGCCCAAAGTCTTGCCAATCTCCTGCTGTCCTTTTCCCTCTGCCAGCATTTCCTTCGTCTGCATCAGATGCCGGAACTGACGGGCCAGCAAAAACAAAATGCGCATGGGCGGCTCTTTCAGCGCCAGCAAATCTTCATACAATTCCAGGGCCTTTTTCTGATTTCTGTCTGCCACTGCCCGGACCATATCGAAAATTTTATTGGTGAGCTGTGTCACACACACGGCCTCTATATCCTTCGCCGCCACCACATTACGTCCTATGGTATAGGCCAGCAGCTTCTGTGTCTCCTGATAAATATTTCCCATATCCGTGCCCACTTTGGACAAAAACAGCTCCATATCCTTTTTAGTGATTTTCTTCCCCTCATCTGACAGCATTTTCAACACCCACTGCATGAGAGTCTTCTCATTCTGAACAGAAAATTCAACCGCCCTGCCGATTTTCCCCAGCCCTTTGTACACCCGGCTTCTTTTATCCACCTGTTCCTCCACAAAAACCATATACAGATACTCCGGCACCTGTTTGAGATAATCCGCCAGGGCATCACACTTGTTTTTAAAAAACCCGCTGTTCTCCACCAAAAGAATCCTCTTCTGGGACAAAAATGGCAGAGTATCAGCCAGCTGCAGCATCTGTCCTATATCTATCTGCTTTCCCTCATAAGATGCCATATTCATAGTATCCCCATCAGGGTTTAGCGCCTCCACCAGCCTATGCTTATACTGCTGCACTAAAAAACGCTCCTCTCCATAAAGCAGATACACCTGCCGAAAATCCCCCGTCTGAATCTCCCTCTGCAATTCCTTCATCCTCCACCTGCTCCTTTCAAAAAACGGCTTTGAGCTCCGTTTTGTTTATTTGGTCCAAACTCGTGACTCTTGAGCAAAGCCCTCCACCGCCACACTCCGATTCCTTACCTCTAAGGTAACTGCTCCACTGTCTTTTGTCAAGAACACCCTGCACCCATTTTTCTCCAGCCGCCTCAATGTGTCCGGATGGGGATGTCCATATGTATTGGTCCCGCTGGCAGATACAAAAGCAATTTCCGGGCGCACCCTGGCAAGAAACTGTTCTCCGGTAGAATATCGGGAGCCATGATGGGCTGTTTTCAGAAAATCACAGTCTGGCAGTACGGCATCCAGTTTTCTCTCCTGCTGTTCTCCAATATCCCCGGTAAATAATCCCCTAAATCCGTCCTTTTCCAGCAGCAGTACCAGCGAATTTTCATTCACATCACCGCTCTGGCCTGCCGCCAAGGGAGAAAGGACCTCCCAACGGATATCCCGGCCTCTCACGCAATCCCCGGCCTGCAGATAGGCCACCCCGGCTCCCGCCTTCTCTGCCAGAGCCGCCAGTTCTTGCTGCTTTACATCCGGCTCTTTCAGGCGGGGCATCACCAGATACTGAATATCTAAAGACGTCTGCCCGTCACCAATCATCTGGAAAATTTCCGCCAGACCGCTCACATGGTCTTCATCTGTATGGCTGATAAATACCCCATCAACACAAGAAATCCCCTTGCTTTTCAAAAACGGCAGAATCTGGTACTGTCCCACATTCTGTCGATTGCTGCTGCCGCCGTCAACCAGATAGCAGCCGCCCTGGGGAGTGCAGATAACCGCCCCATCCCCCTGCCCCACATCCAGGCATGTGATTTCCAGATTCCTGCCTGGATGGATGCACAGCAGCCATACCCCTGCACACCAGAACAGAAGAAACACAGCAGCGCCTGACAGACGAGCCGCTGTCTTTTTTCCTGCTGACACAGGACTCTGCTTATCCGCCGGATGAACGGACAGCCTTTTCCCCAGATAAAGAGCTAAAATAAGAATTCCATAGTATAAAACAATCTGCCACAGTCCGGGCCTTCCCGCTGTCAC
This sequence comes from uncultured Lachnospiraceae bacterium, assembly GCA_910588825.1. Classification (GTDB taxonomy): domain Bacteria; phylum Bacillota; class Clostridia; order Lachnospirales; family Lachnospiraceae; genus MGBC164599. Next base: position 30,734 of record CAJURF010000021.1, on the reverse strand, counting down.
CACCGCTCCCGGAAGAACTTTTACAAATCTGCACAAATATTGATAATACTCCGTCAGGAGACATCCTGGAAATAAAACAATTCTTCCCGCCCATACCTGCCACAAGCCGGCTGCTGCCCCCAGAAGGCCTGATACCAGTACCACAGTCAATGTGGGAACCACCAGCAGATTCACAAAAATGCCGTACATGGGAATCTCATAGAAAAACCACACAGATAAGGGCAGTGCTGCCGCCTGCACCGCAATACCCATCATGCATGTCTGCACCAGCTTTTTTAAAACTCTCTGTTGTATCTGCTTCAGAGGCAGCATCTCCTCTAGCCTGGGAAGCACCAGCCCCACCCCGCAGATACATCCGCAGGACAGCAGGAATCCGCTGTAATACAGACAGACCGGGTTATCCAGCAGCAAAATCATCACCGAGAGAGACAGTGCGCTGAGCAGATCATAGCTCCTCCCCACAGCCTTCGCCGCCACAGCCAGCCCAAACATCCCCAGCGCCCGCATGGCGGACACGCTCTCCCCCGTCATCATTCCATAGAGAATCATCATTCCGGCCGATACCCCGGACGACGGCAGAAGCCCCGCCCCTAGACGGAGCAGGCCATAGAACACCATCATCCCCAGAAGACTCACATGCATCCCTGAAATAGATACCATATGGGAGACAGCCCCTGCTGACAGCAGATTCTTCTCCTCTTGACCCAGCAGACTCTTTTCCCCTGCTGTCATAGCACAGAGTATCCCCGCCTGATCGGGCGCTGCCTCCTGAACAGAGTGTACCAGGCTTTCCCTAATCTGCCTGAGGCCTTCTTGCAGATGCCAGGTATCTTTCTTATATACAGTCAGTTCCTGTCCTTTCATGCGGTAATAAATTTTCTTTACCCTGTAATACAGACGGCTGTCAAACTCTCCGGGATTTCTGGGCCCCTCTATTTCCTGAAACTTTCCTTTAACCTGGACCCAGGTCCCCAGAGGCAGACTGCATTCCTCCTGCATATATACGATTGTACGTTCCAAAGATATTATGGAGTTCCCGCTGAACTGCGGATTTGAAAAGACATCTCTCAGACAGATGCCTATAGAATTTTCCGAATATTGATACTGATAGATTCTGCCGTAAATCACTGCCTGCTCCTGGTCTGCCATCTGCGCGGCATAGGGATTGGCCGGGGCATTTCTGACAGGAACCAGTCCCGTCCAATCCCCCAGCCAGATCCCGGCTATGAGAAGCAGACACAGCAGGCACATAGGCCTTCTCACCATTCATTCACTTCCTTGTACTTTGTAAGAAGCCGGTCAGCCAGTCAATTTTTCATTTTTCTCGTAAAACTGGTCCAGATACATCTGCTCACCAAATGTCTCATCTGTAAAGCCTTCTACCGCAATCTGCACCTTTTTCACACCACAGGTATCCACCAGAGAATTCACAATAGAGTAAATGGGAATTTCTTCCCGCAGAGGCAGGGCATCCTGTACAAAATCCCGGCTGAGATTCACATAACAGATGTTGTCCACCGTAGTCACTGACACCACTTTCACATTGGATGACAAGGTGGGCTTCCCGGATTCCCTTGGCCCTTTCAGCAGCTGTTCCACCACCACAGTCTCCAGGGTGACATTCCTGTCAAAATAAACTTTTCTGTCCTCTTTCACCAGTTTCTCACCGTCTTTGCTGACAAAATACAGCACCACATCCGTCTCCTGGTAAGAGTTCAGGTTCTCCCCGGAATTCTCCAGAAAACTGTCCTGGTTCATAATGCCGATGGGCTTTTGATTGGAGTCCAGAAAAGGCTGGCCGTCAATCTGAAATTTCACATACTGGATATCAGAAAGCTGGGCAAATGTTTTCACCACCCCTGCCCTGGCAAGAACCTCCCGGGCTGCATCCATCTTTAGATACTCCTGGTTAAAGTCCAGATTCAATACCCCGTCGTGGACACTGTGAGTGGTAATCTCCACCCCCTTGGGAAGCAGACTGGTGTTTTTCTTCCCGTGTTCTCTGGTATTGAGCAGTTTCATAAAGTCCTGAATCATATCTTCTGTGGTTTCCCTGGACGGCTGATACGCAGTCTTCACCAGCTCCGTCTTTGTCTCATCCACATAATAAAAATAATAATCTGACTCTGGCACATGGCCCTGGCCCGCCGAACATCCACTGGTGCCGGCCATGACCAGACACAGCAAACCAATCCATTTTTTCATGGCAGCCTCCTGGTTTCTTACGGAATATAGGACAGAGGCATCCGGACAGTAAACGTGGTTCCCTCTTCTTCCCTGCTGTTTACATTAATCGTTCCATGCTGCATAAATATAGAACCTCTGGCAATAGCCAGACCAAGACCCGTCCCGCCGATTTCTCTGGAATGGGACTTGTCCACCCGGTAGAATCTCTCAAAAATTTTCTCCAGAGAATCCTCCGGAATCCCCATGCCGGAGTCGGAGACAGTCACATAGAAAAACTTATGGTCCGCATCCAGAGATACTCTCACCCATCCGTCATCCACATTATATTTGATTCCGTTTTCCACCAGATTGGAGATAGCCAGCGTGAACTTCACCTCATCCACATCCGCCTCCACAGGGCGGAAACTGTCCAGTATCAGGTCAATATTCCTCCCGTCTGCAATGGGCCTGAGCCGCTTCAAAATCGTTTCCAGCAGGTCATTGATATTCATATGTTCCATTTTCAAATCGGAAACTTTCTTATCAAGCTTCACCAGAGATAAAAGGTCCGTAATGATCTTATTTTCCCGGTCGATCTCCACAGTAATATCCTGGAGAAATTCCTGATAGAGTTCCTCCGGTACATTTTCCTGTCCCACAAGGGAATCCGCCAGCACTTTCATGGAAGTCATAGGAGTCTTCAGCTCATGGGATACGTTGGAGACAAATTCCTGTCTGGATTCGTCCAGCACTTTCATCCGGTTCAGCATCTTATTAAATGCATCGGTGATAAGCTCTGTCTCTGTATAATCCTCTACGTAAATGTCCCCTTTCTGGTATCCGTCTGTGATATCCTCAATGGCTTTGGTAATTTTATCAAACGGTTTGACCAATATGCGGCAGGCTATATAAGAAAATATAATCACAATCAGTGCTATAAGCCCCTGAAACAACATGCCGCTTCTGTCCAGATATTCGATGGAAGAAGATATTTCTCCCGCCGAAATACTCACCAGCATAACTCCCTGCAGCGTTTTTTGCTCCGGACTTTTTATGGGTACTGTCAACTCCAGATAATTATCCTTTTCATCATATCTGCCGGTAGTCTCTCCCTTCAGACACCGGATTACATCCGCGGCGATGATGGTTTTTCCCTCATCCAGCCCATAGGTATCTTTCACAATTTTAAAATAATTATTGATCAGCAGAATCCTGCCATTGTAAACATTTGACAAAAGCTCCAGCTGGGTATCGATCTCCCTGGACTTTGGATTTTCCATGTAGTGTTCCTCCACAAGCTTATTGCAGAGAATATCACATTGATTCCGCACACTGCTGGTACGCAGAGAAACCGCACGCTTTTCATAAGAATGTACGATAGCTTTCACAATAATCAGGCTGGGCACAATCCCAAGCACAATCATAATCACCATCATACGGAAACGCACACTTTTAAAAAAACTCGGCTTTTTCTTTGGCATACTGCCCACAACCTATCCCTGGAAATAATATCCAACGCCCCACTTTGTATGCACATACTTGGGCTCGCTTGGATTCGCCTCAATCTTCTCTCTGAGCCGCCGGATATGAACATCCACTGTACGCACATCTCCCGGGTACTCATAGCCCCACACAATATTCAGCAGGTTCTCCCTGCTGTACACCTTATTAGGATTAAATATCAAAAGTTCCAGCACGTCAAATTCCTTGGCGGTCAGATTAATTTCCTTTCCGGCAATAAATACACGCCTGCCCTCACAGTCCAGACGCAGTTCACCCACCTCGATGGTCTTGGCTTTTTCCCGGGAATCTCCCTCCTGATGGGCGCGGCGCATAATGGCCTTGATGCGCGCTTTCACTTCCAATATATTAAAGGGCTTGGTAATATAATCATCTGCGCCGTATTCCAGCCCCATAATCTTGTCCATGTCCTCCCCTTTTGCCGTGAGCATCACAATGGGTACATTGGAAAAGTCCCGGATCTGCTGGCACACCTCCAGTCCATCTATCTTCGGCAGCATCAGATCCAGCAAAATAATATCGTAATGGTTTTCCTGGGCAAGCTCCAGCGCTTCCTCTCCATCGTAGGCACAGTCCACCTGCATATCATCCTGCTCCAGACTGAAACGAATGCCTTTTACAATCAACTTTTCGTCATCTACCACCAATACTCTCTTGCTCATGAATCATTCCTCTTTTCTGATTCCCTGCCGCAGCTCTAGAACGCGGGAAACCCCAGGTTCCATTCAGCCGGCTGAAATCTGATCTTTTATTTTATTAAACACGCCTTCTTTTATGCCGTCTACCTGCATAATATCCTCGATTGTCCGGAAGCCGCCGCAGCTTTCCCGATAGGCAATAATCGCCTGAGCTCTGGTCTCCCCAATGCCGTTTAATGTCTCAAGAGCCGCCGCATCTGCTGTATTGATATTTACACGGCCATCCGTCTCAGATGCATCCTGTGCCCCCAAAACCATAGACGGCTCCACGGCAGATTGCTGCACCTGGGTCTCCCCTGTGCAGCTGCAGGTAACCTGTATCACTGGATTTAACTCGAGGGAGGCCACTGCCTCCTCCAATAACGCTCTCCATTCCTCCTGATCCATCTGGGAACCCGCGCCATCCTGGGAAGATACCGTTTCACTATCATCCGTTTTCCCCTGCTCCAGTTCAAAGACAGAAGCCTTGGTATCGCTTCCGCACCCGGACCAAAACAGCGCCAGCATAACAACCGCCACACATAGATATCTGTTTTTCTTCATAAATTCCGCTTCTCCTTGTCAGTTTATTTCTATAAATAATTGTCCCAAAATGAAGGCCAATTTCTGACAAACAAAAGCTGTGTATAACCACTATTATTTTAACGAAAGATTACGGATTTTACAATAGAAAAATAAAAATTTAATAATTTAGAATTCTTTCATGCTCTTTACTATATAGAAAAAATAAGATATAATTCCATTATAATAAAGATATAAAGGAGACATAAATGATTATAAAAGCATCTGCCGCCCTGCGAAATGATTACACTTCCATTTCAAATTTGGCCAAAGAGACAAAAGAACCCATTTACATTACCAAAAACGGAGAAGGCGACTTGGTAGTCATGAGCATTGACGCTTTCGAACAGCGGGAGCAAATGCTGCAGCTCCGGTCCAATGTGTTACGCGCAGAACAGGAGCGTCTCCAGGGTACAAATACCCTCAGCATTTCAGACGCCAGGAAGCGATTGAAGGAGAGAATCCATGACATGTAAAGTAGAAATCCTCCCTGCAGCATGGGAGGATTTAAAGCGTATTGAAGTTTGGCTGGCCGGTACTTTTAAAGGGAAGCCTCCAGCAGCACCCTGGTATAAGGATGCTCCGGCTCCCGGTAAATCTGCTCCACAGGCCCGGATTCCACGATTCTGCCCTTCTCCATGACCATCACCCGGTCGCACATCTGATAGATCACATCCAGATCATGGGAGATAAACAGATAAGACAGATTCATTTCTTCCTGCAGCCCCAGCATCAATTCCATAATCTGCCGCTGAATGGTCACATCCAGGGCGGACACCGGCTCGTCTGCCAGAATCAGCTGAGAGCCTTGAATCAAAGAAATGGCAATGCTCACCCGCTGCCTCTGACCTCCGCTTAAGTCCCGGGGATACCGTCCCAGAAGCTTTTTGTCCAGCCCCACTTTCTCTGCCATGGCCTCCACCCGCTGCCTCCGCTGCCCCTCTGATAATTTTTCTTTCTGGAATCTCAGGGGTTCCTCCAGAATCCATCCCACTTTCTTCCCGGGATTCAGAGAGCCAAAGGGGTCCTGGAAAATCATCTGAGGCCGGCTGGTATAGTGAACCACCTGCCCCTTTTTTGCCGGGACAAACCCCAGAATAGTTTTGCTCAAGGTGGATTTGCCGCAGCCGCTCTCACCCACCAGTCCCAGGATCTCCCCCTTCTTCAGGCAGAAATCCACATCATACAGCACCTGGTGGTATTTCCGCCCCCTGCCATATCCGGCTTCCAGATGGCGCACTTCCAATACCAGTTCTTCTTGATTTTTCACTGTCTCAGCCGCTCCTCTCTATGTCTGCGCAGGCTGCAGTCCCGACGGGGAATAGACGCCAGCAGCCGTCTGGTATACTCTTTTTGGGGCGCTTCCATCACTTCCTGCACATTCCCGGACTCCACCATTTTTCCCTGATGCATCACCACCACCCGGCTGCAGATGGACCGTATCACCCGCAGGTCATGGGAAATGAACAAAATAGCCGTCCCAAATTCCCGGTTCATCTCCTTTAACAGAGCTAAAATCTGTGCCTGAATGGTCACATCCAGTGCCGTTGTGGGCTCATCGGCAATCATCAGCTTAGGATTTCCGATTAACGCCGCCCCAATCATTACCCTCTGGCGCATCCCCCCGGAAAGCTGATGGGGATACTGTCCATACAGTTTCGCCGGCTGAGGAAGCCCCACTTTCTCCATCATATCCAGGGCTTTCTGATACCGCGTCTTCTTATCCAGAGAAGTATGAAGCCTGAGATTCTCCTCCATCTGCCTGCCGATGGTGAGAACCGGATTCAGAGAAGTCATGGGCTCCTGGAAAATCATACTGATTTCTTTTCCCCGTATAGCCTCCCACCCTTTTTGAGTCTGAGAAGCCAGATCTTTTCCCATAAAATTCATACTGCCCTTTGTAATATGGGCATCCCGCTTCAAAAGCCCCATGAGAGAAAGCGCCGTCATGGTCTTTCCGGAACCGGATTCTCCCACAATCCCTACGATTTCCCCCGGCTCCATGGACAGGGAAAAATCTTCCACCACCTGCTGGGGGGGATTCACGTCCTGAAACGTAATTGTCACATGATTCATTTTCAGCATCCCGCAGCCTCCCATCAGATATTACAGCCGTCGCTGAGCAGCCCGAATCCCAGTACCATCAATATAATCACCAGCCCTGGAAACAGCACGCTCCCCGGAGCAGTAAAAATATATGCCTGGGCTTCTGAGAGCATTCTTCCCATGCTGGCATCAGGCGGCTGTACCCCGATGCCTAAGTAACTCATACCCGCTTCCGACAGCACCGCATTGTTAAACCCAATGGCCAGCGCTGAAAATAATGTTCCTTTAATATTGGGCAGAATGTGTACAAATAAAATCCGCATCCGCCCACATCCCATGAGACGGGCGCTTTTCACATAATCCATATCCTTGTGGACGATTACCTGGCTTCTCACAATCCTGGCAAAACTGGGGATAAACACAATGCCCAGGGCCAGAATCACATTATACTTCCCAGGGCCCAGAATGCTGATAAATACCAGAGCCAGCAAAATTCCGGGAAACGCTGCCACCAGGTCATTGAACCGCATGAGCATCTCATCAGGCCATCCGCCGAAATATCCGGTAAACAGTCCCAGCAGGGCTCCCAGCCCTCCGCCCAGAATCAAGGTTCCCGCTGCCACAAAAAATGTGGTGCCGCTGCCCTGAAGCACTCTGCTGAACACATCTCTCCCAAACTGGTCACACCCAAAGGGATGGGCAAGGCTTGCCGGTGCAAACTTAAGAGCCTGATCCATGGCCTCAGGGTCATAGGGCGTATAGACCAGTCCAGCCAGCATAAATACCATCATAACCCCTGCAAGACTAATGCCCAAAATCAAATTATAATTTTTTCTCACCTTCACGTCTATCCTTCCCCCCTCATATTAATACGGGGGTCAATCACTCCATATAAAAGGTCCACCAGGAAGTTGACCACCACCACCAGCCCGGCAATCAGCACAATCACCGCCTGTACCACCGGATAATCCCTGTTGGAAATGGACTGCACCAGCAAGGTGCCAATCCCCGGCGCTGTAAATACCTGTTCCAGAATCATACTGGAAGCCATAATATCCGCAATGGCCAGAGCCCAGAAAGTAATCACCGGAAGCAGAGAATTCTTCAGCACATGGCCGTACAGCACCTGTCTGGGACTGTTTCCCCGGCTGTAGGCAGTCCGCACATAGTCCTGCTGCAATTCTCCGATCACAGAACTGCGCAGCAGCTTCACACCCATAGCGCACTTAGGCAGGGCGATGGCTATGGCCGGAAATACCAGATAGCCGAAAAATCCGCCGGGGCTTTCCTGGTAAGACACATATCCCCCCGGTGTAAACCAGTGGAACATCAGCCCAAACACGCAGGTCAGCAAAATCCCCATAAAAAAACCCGGAACCGCCATCACAATCTGATTACAGACTGTCAAAATCCGGTCCGGCAGCCTGCCCCCATATCTCCCGGCCAAAAGCCCCAGGGGAATAGATACCGCAAGCATAAAGAAAAAAGACATTCCGGCAATAGCCAGAGTCACCGGCAGCTTTTCTCTAATCATGCCGGCAACCGGCAGGGAATATGTGTAAGACTCACCCATATCCCCCTGCACAAAGTCTTTCAGCCAGCTGCCGTACCGCTCCATCACTGGGCGGTCCAGCCCCATTTCCCGCCGGAGCTTGGCAGCCTTTTCCTGAGTTGCACCAGTGCCCAGTTTAGACACAGCCGCATCACCGGGAATAACCTGAAAAGCCAGAAAAGACAGCAATGAGACAGCCAACAATGTTATAATGAGAGTACAAAATTTTTTCGCCAAATATTTCAATGTCCTATCCTCCTGGCTTTTCCAGTCATCTATTCTGCCACCGGATATATTTTTGACATATCCAGGGCATACAGCGGGTAAAACTCATACCCGTCAAACTCAGGCGACAGTGCCACAAAATCTGCCATATCCTGAATATACACATTTGCCGCGTCTTGTGCCAGGATCTCTTCCATCCTCTGATAGCATTTTACCTGCTGGGCATCGTCCGCAGTTTCCAGCACCTGCTGGAATAAGTCGTCGTACTCCTGATTTTTAAAATTAATGAAATTGCTGTCATTATCGGAGACAAACCGTTCCAGCATGGCACGGGCTGTGAGCGTCTTAGCGTCAACCCCCACCACAGTGGACTGGAATTTCCGGTCCATGTACACATCACTGAGCCAGCTGTCCCACTCAATCAGCTCAATTTCCGCATTTACGGATATCTGCTTCAGCTGTTCCGCCAGAATCTGGGCAGTCTCCACATGCTGCTGATAGTTAGATGGAACGGTGATAGTCAGCGTAAACCCGTTCTCATACCCGGCTTCTTTTAACAGTTCTTTTGCCTTCTCTATGTTCTGGTCATACATATGGGCCAAATCCGGCACATCATACTTACTGAAAGCAGGAAACATACTGGTTCCCACAGCAGTTCCTTTTCCGTCTGAGATCATGTCCATCACTTCCTGGGCATTCACCGCATAACACAGAGCCTGGCGCACTTTCACGTCATTAAGCGGCTCCTCCTGATTATTCAGGTAAAGGGCCTGCACCAGATTCATATTTCCCTCGAAAATACGGAAATCGTCTTCCAGCTCAGCCACCTGTGTAGAATTCAGATGGAAACACATATCCACAGAACCGCCTTTTAAACTGGTCAAAATCGCATTGGAATCCTTCAGCACTTTAAACGTAACCTGGTCAAGCTTGGCAGGTCCGTCCCAGTAATCCTCAAACTTTTCCACAATAATATTTTCCTGGGGGATACGGGAAACAAACATAAAAGGCCCGGTCCCCACCGGCTGGGTGTCTAAATCCTCGCTGTCCTTGGGAACAACAGCTGTAGTCAGATAAGCCAGGAATTCCGTGTCTGCCTCTTTCAGAACAATCTCAACCGTCTTCTCATCCGGGGTGTTTACCTCAGAAATAGCAGAAAACGCCGATACCAAAGGTTCCCCCTCTGACGTATCGGCGCACCGTTCAATAGAATATTTAACATCGTCGACTGAAACGTCTGCCCCATTGTGGAATTTTACACCTTCCCTCAGCGTAAACGTATATGTCTTGTGATCCTCTGAAATGGTGTGGGAACTTGCGACGGCATCGACGAGATTACCTTCTGTGTCTGGTTTTACCAGACCTTCATAAACATTAAATAGGATTTCTCTGGTTCCTGCCATCTCTGATACATGAGGGTCAAGACTGTCCCCAAGGTCCTGGGGAATTCCTACTACAATGGAACCTTCCTGAGAAGATTCTGTGGAATCGTTCTGAGAGCTGCTTTCTGCCGGAGAGTCCGTTTTGTCTGCCTCCGTCTTCCCGCCTGAGCAGCCGCCCAGTGCAAGAGTCAAAGCCAGTACAGTTGCACATAACATACGTGCCTGAAACTTCTTCATGATTTCCTCCATTCCTGCCGCCTTTTCTATCACTGCGGCATATACAGATTCATTCTCTCATTATATAATTGTCTTAGAAACTGCCGCCAGATAACCGGCAGGCCAGTTCCTCAATCATTGTACCTGCATGTACAGGTTTTGGCAATAGTTATTTTAATCTAATTTTTTATTTTTACTCTAAAATTTTCTTCAATTCATCCATAAATGTATTCACATCTTTAAACTCTCTATACACGGAGGCGAACCGCACATAGGCCACTCCGTCCAGAGCCTTCAGCTGTTCCATCACAAGTTCTCCTATCCGGGAACTGGGGATCTCCCGCTCCCCCTCATTGAAAATCCTGGTCTCCACAGCGTCCACAGCCTCTGCCACCTGCTCTGCGGAAATAGGCCGCTTATAGCAGGCCCTCAGCACACCGTCCTCCACTTTAGACCGTTTATACTGCTCCCGCCCCATATCTTTCTTAATCACAATTAACGGAATCGTCTCCACTTTTTCATAAGTAGTAAAACGCTTACCGCACATATCACACAGCCTTCTTCGGCGTATGGAATTATTCTCCTCCACCGGCCTGGAATCCACCACTCTGGTATTCTCCTGATTACAAAAAGGACATCTCATGCTGCACCTCCGTATTTTCCATAAAACCCTCAATCTCTCCATGTTTTAGTGCTCCAGCTTATGATAATACAGAACACCGCCGCCGGTCAAGCACGGTGCGCCCCCGCATCTTTTCCGGCTTCCCCACATATAGTATAACATCAACACTCAAAATAAAGGACCTTCTATGCGTGTATGTGAATTAAAACAAAAAGATGTAATCAACACCTGCACCTGCAAAAGTCTGGGATGTCCCACAGATGTAGAATTCAATCCCAAGACCGGAAAGCTCACTGCACTGATCATTCCCGGCCCAGGGCGCATCTGCGGCTTTCTTGGCCGGGACAGCGAGTACATCATTCCCTGGGAATGTATCTGCCAAATCGGCGAAGACATCATTCTGGTGGAAATCCGGGAAGACGACTGTATGAAAGAAAAAGAGTGACTCTTCGTCTTTTCTAAAACTCCACCCACTGCAGCCTGGAATCAATATCCGGGTCGCTGGAACATACAGCCGCCCGGTAAGACTGCAGATCAAACTCCCGAAAGAAGTACGCTTCTTTTCTATAATGCCCGGGACAATTCTTCAGCACCGGACATTCCCCCTCTCTCATATGAAACTCAAAAGAATCCAGCCCCAGGGCCATCCCTTCCCTCACAGCTTTCATAAAGCTCTCTTTCAACACCCAATAACGGTAAAACAATTCTGTCCGGTCTTTTTCACCGTCCAGGCTCTGAATATGCCCATACTCCCCAGGGCAGAAAAACCTCCTGGCTACACCTTCCCGGTAAATCTGCATCTGCTGCACATCACATCCCACCTGCACCTGCCCGTCCCCCTCTATCTGAGCGGAACACAAAACATACCTGCCTGAGTGGGACAAGTTAAAAGGCCCCTGCTTTGGCAGATGATGCTGTTCTCTGGCCCTCTGCCATAAAATCCAGGCTCCCGCACTCAGCGCCCGGTCCTCAGCTGAACGGTATTTCCCTGCCTTCTCCTTCCGGAAATCCGGCAGTTGCTGATAATACCTCTGATAGCAGGCATCTTCCAAAAGCGGCCCCACATCTCCAATCCATGTAAAAACCATAACTCCCCCTCCCCCGGCAGCATAAAAACTTCTTGATAAATCACTTCACATATGGCAAAATAAAACCAGTGCTCCATTATCATTAATATGATCAGCCTGTCAAAAGGACTTTTGACACTCTAGAGCCACACTCTAATCATTATATCGGCACCAGCACAGTGCTTCATAAATCTGAAATCATAGGATCAGTCCTGCCCAAAACTTCACCATTTTAGTCAGGCTGGTCTTGTAGAAAAAAGGAAGGTTGTGAAGATGAATGGAAAAACACATGTAATCCGCACGCTGCTTTTTATTCTCATTGCATCCTCTGTCTTGTCAGGATGCGGCCATGACACCGCCGCTTCTGAGAAAAGCGGAAAAACGGCAGAAGAAACTAAAAAATCTGACTCTGGCAAAAAAAGAAAAAGCATCCGGAAATTTTTGCTTCCTGCGGCAGACGGCACCGTTGTATACGGAAATGAAACCATCTCCATTGATGCATCCAATACAGGAGAAGGCTACATCATGGTCCAGTATGCAGGCGGTGCGGACAAGGTAAAGGTACAGATTACCATACCTGATTTGACCCAGTATACGTACACTCTGACTGCCGGCGGCACTTATGAGACACTGCCCCTTACCGGGGGAAACGGCGCCTACCACATTGAGGTGCTGGAACACGCTTACGATGACATGTACGCCATGGCATTTGCCCACGATATAGAAATCACCTTAAACGATGAGTTTAAACCGTTTCTATATCCGAATCAATACTCCTGGTATACCCAGGACAGCGAGACAGTAAAACGCGCAGTCCAGTTATCGGAAGAATCTTCAGATGACCTGAACTTTGTTGAAAATGTCTACCATTATATTATCGAAAATATTACTTACGATGAAGCGCTGGCAAAGGATATCCCGCTGAATTACGTCCCCAGCGTGGACGAAACCCTGCGCACCGGCAAGGGCATCTGTTTCGATTATGCCGCGCTGATGACATCTATGCTGCGCTGTCAGGGCATTCCCACAAAACTGGAAGTGGGCTATTCCGGTGAGGCTTACCACGCGTGGATCAGCGTGTACCTGAAGGAAACCGGCTGGGTGGACAAAATCATAGAATTTGACGGCATCAATTGGTCCCTGATGGACCCCACACTGGCAGCCGGCAACAACAAATCAGCCGTGGGACAGTACATCGGCGACGGAAGCAACTATATGGTAAAATATTCTTATTGAGAAACTGTTTTTATGCAGTTTCTAAGGGGGAGGTTGACTATGAATAAGAAAGTATCCCAGGGAAAACCATTTTCAAATATGGAAATTTCCGCTTTCTGCGGACAGATTTCCCTGATCTTGAAATCAGGTATTTCTTCTATGGAAGGAATCACCATCATGCTGGAGGATGCTGCCTCCGGCGAGGAGAAAGCAATTTTAGAGCAGATACTGGAGCAGATGCAGGAATCCGGCAGTCTCTGCCAGGCGCTGACCGAGAGCGGACTGTTTCCTTCCTATATGCTCCATATGGTGGAAATCGGCGAGGAGACAGGTACTCTGGATGAAGTAATGGAATCCTTAAGCGTCCACTATGAACAGGAAGAAAATATCAGCAAAAGTATTAAAAATGCAGTCACGTATCCCATGATTATGGGCGGGATGATGGTGGTTGTCATCATTGTGCTCCTGGTAAAAGTTATGCCCATCTTCAATCAGGTATTTATTCAGCTGGGCACCGAAATGACAGGATTTTCCCGGATGCTGATGGACCTGGGAAATATCATCAACCGTTACTCCATCGCACTGATTGTACTGCTGCTGGCAGCCGCCGGAGCCATCGTTTTCTGTACCCGCACAAAAAAAGGACGTGAATTTTTCCGCACAGCCGGTTACCGTCTGAAATTCATACGGCCCATTTATGAAGAAATCGCCGCATGCCGTTTTGCCAGCGGAATGGCCCTGACTTTGAGAAGCGGCCTCAACCCGGAACGAAGCATGGAACTGGTTCATGCACTGAGCGACGACCCCTTTTTCCTGGAAAAACTGAACACCTGCCAGGAACATGTGGATAACGGCGAAGATTTGTCAGAAGCACTCCACGCCGCCGGAATCTTCTCCGGCGTCTATGCGCGGATGGCTTCCATCGGTTCCAAGACAGGTTCCATGGACCAGGTAATGAGCCGCCTGGCTAAATTGTATCAGGATGATATCGACAGCCGCATGAACAATGCCCTGGCCGTGCTGGAACCCACCCTTGTGATTGTTCTTTCGCTGATTGTGGGCGTGATTCTGTTGTCCGTTATGCTTCCGCTGACCGGTATCATGTCAAGCCTGTAAGGAGGAGGTTTCATGGCACGTTTCCAATATAAGAAAAAGACCCATACATATAGGAAATTTGTACTGTCCCTCTGCGCATTCCTGCTGATCGTGGGCATCTTCTACCAGGGGATTCAGTCTGTTTCCACCAGCACAAAAAGAAGACAAAAGGAGAGCCTGGAAAATGCCCTGACCCGCAGCATTACATACTGTTATACGGTGGAGGGAACCTATCCCCAAAGCCTGGATTATCTGAAAGAATACTATGGCCTCATGTATGATGAAGACCTTTTTTTCGTAGATTACCAGGTCATGGGGTCCAACATCCTGCCCGATGTGACGATTATTGAGAAGGGGGATTGAACATGCAGCTTCGAACACGTCAAAATCATATGATTGACTTTTTGTTTCCGGTAGCGCTGTTATTTGTATTTGCAGTTTCCGCCCTGGCTGTTATTTTGCTGGCAGCAGATATTTACCGGTCCACAACAGCAGATTCTTCCCTGAATTATACCGCCCGCACCTCCCTGTCCTACATCAGTGAGAAAATCCATCAAAACGACACGGGAGGGGACGTATCCATCGGTGTTTATGACGGCTGTGACGCCCTGATTCTGGAGCAGGAGTACAACCAGGCGGCCTACAGAACTTACATCTATGTATATGAAAATGAATTAAAAGAATTATTTGCAAAAAAAGAAGCCGAATTTCCCGCCAGTACAGGAAAAACCATTCTCTCCGTAGAAGATTTCTCCATGGATATGGTGAAAGACGGGGTATTTAGATTTTCCTGCACAGATTCTGACGGACAGACCGCCTCTACCGTTGTGGGAGTCCACAGCAGCCATTAACCGGCCATGCAGAAAGGAGAACAGTTATGAATCGCAAAAACCGGGCACAGTCCTCCACGTTATTTCTCCTGGAGCTGATCCTTGCAATCTTGTTTTTTTCCCTTGCAAGTGCTGTCTGCGTACAATTTTTTGTAAAATCCCGTCTGCTGAGCCGCGGCGCCCAGAATTTGAATCACGCTGTAAATGAATGTTCCGGAATTGCAGAAATCGTAAATTCATCAGACAGCATGGACAGCGCTTTGGCGGTCATACAGGATATTTACCAAGAAGCAGACATCAGCGGGGAGGATTCCCCCACTGTAAACATCTATTACGACAAAAACTTCACTCCCTGTAAAACAGGGCAAGAAACATTCATTTTAAAAACTGCACTGCAGTTAGACGACCACATGCTGACCGCTGACATCTCTATGGAAGAGACGAAACCGGATAGTTCATTCTACCAGCTTACCGTCAGACATTATCTGCAAAGGAGGGCCGCTGATGGATAACAACAGACGACAAGCGCCATTTGTAAATATCGGCTCATCTCTGCTTCTGGTGATCTTCCTGGTCCTGTGCCTGGTCACATTCGCCACCCTTTCCCTGTCCAGCGCACGCAGCGATGAATCTTTCAGCAGACGAATGGCAGACCGAAAGACTGAATATTATGAGGCCGCCGGCAAAGCGGAAGACCTGCTGGCACAAATCGACCAGATGTTGGAGCAAACCGCCTCAAAAGGAGGACAAAATTCCCAGAAAACACTGGATTTCAGCGGCATCAGCCCCGAAATCCACTACGATCCGGTCAACACTGCCGTCTCCTACCAGGTTCCCATCAATGAAAAGCAGGCCCTGGATGTGGTGCTGGCGCTGAACACAGGAAAAGATACCGCCCAATCCGGTTACTACCAGATTGAAAAGTGGCAGACCGTAAACACAGAAAAATGGGAAAGTGATGACACGCTGAACCTGATGCCTGTACCTTCGTTACAGAATTAAGGAACTGTCATGAAAACTCTATTTTGGGGGATGGAGTACCAGTACTCCATCCGGCTGAAAATTGAAGTCTGCCGGATGTATGACCCACTTGGCATCCAACAGGTATAATATGCCAGGTAGGGCGGCACAGCGGGCTATGTTCACCGAATTTCACACAGTTCTCACGCTAAGGAGGACTTACAGATGGCAGAAATGATTTTTTAAGACACGCCATCTGAGAATACCACAGCGTATAATCAGTTTAAGGAGTAATTTTGAAATGGATATTCAATCAATTTTGCAGCAAGCCGTATCGGACAATGTCTCTGATATTTTCATCGTAGCCGGACTTCCTATTTCATTCAGGAAAAACGGTGTTATCCACAGATATAATGAAGACCGCCTGCTTCCTGCGGACACAGAACTTATGGTGAAGCAGATCTATGAGCTGGCCGGCCAAAGAGAAATCCAACCCTTCGAGGAAAACGGAGACGATGACTTCTCATTCGCCATCCCCGGAATCTCCAGGTTCCGCGTATGCGCCTACCGGCAGAGAAGCACGCTGTCCGCGGTGATCCGTATCATCACCTTCAATCTGCCTGACCCTGCCGACCTGGGGATTCCTGACTACATTATCCAGCTGGGCAGCGCCGAAAACGGCATGGCACTGGTGACAGGCCCTGCGGGAAGCGGAAAGTCCACCACCCTGGCCTGTATCATCGACCACATCAACAAAACCAGAGAATCCCATATCATCACCTTGGAAGACCCTCTGGAATACCTGCACAGACACAACAGAAGTATTGTCAGCCAGCGGGAAATCAATGTGGATACCGAAAACTACGTAACTGCCCTGCGGGCAGCACTGCGCCAGAGCCCAGATGTAATTCTTCTGGGGGAGATGCGGGATTATGAGACCATCAACGTGGCCATGACAGCCGCTGAGACTGGTCATCTGCTGCTTTCCACTCTGCACACCATCGGCGCCGCCAACACCATTGACCGTATCATCGATGTATTCCCGGCCAATCAGCAGAGGCAGATTGCCATCCAGCTGTCCACTGTACTAAACGCAGTGGTATCTCAGCAGCTGGTTCCCACAGTGGACGGACGCATGGTTCCCGCATTTGAAATCATGACCGTCACCCCGGCCATCCGGAATATGATCCGGGATAATAAAGTACATCAGATCGACGGAATTATTTATTCCTCCGCAAAAGATGATATGATCTCTATGGACTCCAGCCTTTTAAAACTCTATAAAAGCGGCATCATCGACCGGGATACGGCCCTGACCCATGCCACCAATCCTGAGATGCTGGGGAAGAAATTATAAGAAAAACCAAAACGGGAATCTGGTTTAGATTCCCGTTTTTTCATTCATCTGATTCAAACTCTAAAATGCTTCATCTCCAGTGTTTTTGCGTAACTGTCAACATCCGGAAAATTTTCTGTAATATACCTCTGCCTGCTCTCGGTTCAAGGCGTATCTCTTCTGCAATTTCTCTATAATCCTCTTTTCTGATATACCCTCATCCTGATTATCTAATATCAATACTTTTATTCCCTCTTCTCTTCCTTCTTCTCTTCCTTCTTCTCTTCCTTCCTCCCTAAGCCTTTCCGATTCCAGCTGTAAAACTCTTCCTCCCATTATTTCACCTATTCCTTTCCTCACTTCTTTTTCTTCTCGAAAAATATACTCTACGATTCTCATTATCAGCGACACCATGTCTGTATGACGGCCCGACTCTTTTTCCTTGTATTTCTTCTCCAGATGCCCGTAGATTTCTTTATATTCTTCCAACAGCTCCCCTCGTTTATCCTCATCCTTTTCCAGTTCTTCCCCCGCTTTTTCATATCTCATAACATAAAATGGCAGCAGCATATCCAGGCCCTTTGCTATCAGTTCTTCCTTTTTATATCTGCTCATTTTGATAGTGGGTATCCGGTACCAGCAGATATTCCCCTCTGGCATCAGCACCTCTGCCTCCAGGTAATCCGGCGTGTTCGCTGTGTCTCTCAGGTACAATACACACGACCTGGGGAATTCTATGTAGTATTTTCTCCCTTCTTTTTTCGCATGCTCCACTCCGATACGGAAATCATATTCTATCATCCGTACTGCCATCGTGGTGTCGTCTGTGCTTTCACACTCTATATGGTACAGCTTTTCACCTATCTGCAGACACGAATCACAGATCACTTCCCCGCTTTCATCCTGATGCTCATTTCTCAGCTGGGCCATCTCCACTTCGTATCCATAGTCTGTATCAAATACTTCATTAATCAGAGGCACTGTAAGTTCCGGCATCTTCTCCACCATAGTCCGGAATACATCATCAAAAATTGTATTATCCATATTCTCCTTTCATCAAAATAATTCAATTGACATTTTTGCATATTATTATATTGTTTTTTTTGCAGCATGTAAACATCAAATCATATAGACCGGATAAATATTGAATAAATTTTTTCTAAAGTCTTACCATGGCCGATGTACTAGAGCGTGTCTTGTTCCTTTCATCATATCATTTGGGAAATCTGATTTCAAGAAAAACCATCCGGCCGCAGCAGTCACACCTGCATTCCCAGACAGTATACCCTCATTTGTGCTGGCTGGCAGGAGACACAACAATCAGCTTTCTTTCCGGGCGGAAATGCAGAGGACCCAGCTTCGCAATTACCGCGACAATAAAATCCAGCGTCTAGAGTGTATTATTAAACCACCCCATCCACATTTTTTCAACAAAAAAGCAGTAACTGTTCCATCTCTGTACAATTACCGCTCTTTACATTATGATATTTTTGCCAAAGGCTATTATAATTCTTTCATTATTTTCTGCATTTCTTTCATGTATCCTGGAATATCAAATCCCTGAGGACAATGGCCGCTGCAGGTGCCGCAGTCCTGGCAGGCCGAGGGTTTCTTATCCTCCGAAAGCCCGTTTAGTTTATTCAGCCTCCACGCATCTCCGATTTTTGCCTCATTGTAAACATTCAGCAGGAACGGAATATCCAGACCTTGCGGGCAGTCAGGACAGCAGTACCTGCACCCTGTACATGCCACTGCTACGGTGGAATACTGAATCTCTGCCGCCTTTTCTATTTTATTATGGTCTTCTTCTGTAAGGGCCTGGTATTCAGAAAAAGTTTTCAGATTATCCTTTACCTGCACGTCATCTGACATCCCGCTTAAAACCACCTGCACGTTTTCCAGTCCCATTACCCAGCGCATGGCCCAGGAAGCCTGTGACGCTTCCCCCCTTAATTCTTCTGCCGCCTTTTCTGTCAGGTCTGCCAGCATCCCCCCGTGCACAGGCTCCATAACAATGACAGGAATCCCAGCCCGTGTGAGAATCTCATACAATTCTTTCGCATCTCCATAATACCAGTCATAATAATTCAGCTGAATCTGTACGAAATCCCACGGATACATGTCCAGAATCCTGGATAATACATCAGCGCTTCCGTGGAAAGAAAATCCCAGATACCTAATCTTCCCCTCATGCTTCATCTGATCAAAATACTCGATACAGCCGCTCCCAGTAATGTCATCTGCAAAATGGTCCTGTATTCCATGAAGCAGATAGAAGTCTATCCTCTCCATCTGAAGGCGCTTTCGCTGCTCTTGAAACTGTGCCCGGTAATCCGGATCAGCCTGAAAGTTAAATTTATCCGCCACATAAAACGTATCTCTGGGATATTTTGCCAGCGCCCTGCCCAAAAACTCCTCAGATTTTCCCTCATGGTAGATAAAAGCCGTATCGTAATAATTAACGCCACCCTTCATACATTGGTCGATTAAAACTTCTGCCTGGTTATAGTCTATCTGTGCCTCGTCTTGATTCAGCACCGGAAGCCGCATGGCGCCCATGCCCAGCCTGGACAATTTGATCCCATTTTTATACTCTTTATACTGCATTTCTTCCTCCTCTCTGCCAAAACATGCCTTCTACTAGTACAACATTGCATAAATACCAGTGAATTCTGTACCCGCTATTTCTGCCAGTACTGCGTTGTCGTCAATCGACGATGCCACCGCATCGCCTCATTCCTCCGCCTTGTCCTGACAAAAATATCAGGCACATTATTCACCGATATTTACGCAACGCTGTACTAGTCTTTCAGCCGGAATTTTGCCACCAGCTCCTTAAGCATATTTGCCTGGCTGGACAGCTCCTCACTGGCCGCCGCGCTTTTCTCCGCAGTGGCCATATTAGACTGCACCACATCGGAAATCCTGTCGATTCCATGGATCACTTCTTCTGCTGCATCTGCCTGCTCTGCTGAATAATCCGCTATCTTCTCAATTAATTCAGTCACTTCCTCTGTCTGCGCTACCACTGCCATCAGAGCCGCCGTGGTGTCCTCCGCGGCCTTATTTCCATCTTCCACTGCCTCAACAGTCTGTTCAATTAAAGTGGTGGTGTTCTTTGCAGCTTCCGAAGATTTTCCTGCCAGGTCTCTCACTTCATCTGCCACCACTGCAAATCCTTTTCCCGCAGCCCCTGCCCGCGCCGCCTCCACGGCAGCATTCAGAGCTAAAATATTGGTCTGAAACGCAATATCCTCAATGGTTTTGATGATGTTGTGAATTTCCGCTGATTTGGCGCTGATTTTCTGAATCGCCTGATTCATATTCTGCATCTTGTCATTGCTCTCTAAGATGCCGCTTCCCATATCCTGCGAAATCTGGCTGGCTTTTCTTGCCCCTGCTGCTGTCTTCTGTATCCCTTCTGACACCTCATTGATATGTACAGCCAGCGCCTCCACCGCATCGGTCTGTTTTACCGCTCCCTGGGACAAGGTCTGTGCGCCGTCAGAGACATACCCGGAGCCTTCTGCCACCTGCCCTGCCGCAATGTTAATCTGTCCCAGAGTCTCATTGAAGGCCATGGAAATCCCTTCCAATGATTCTTTGATTTTGGCAAATTCACCGATATACTCATGGGAAAGGGTAAATGTAAGGTCTCCCTGGGCAATATCATGGAGCTTTTCCGAAATCTCATCAATATAGTCCACATAATCCCGCAGACGCACCACCGTCTGTCCGAAATTATCTGCCAGTTCTCCCAGCTCGTCATTGGAACTATGGCTGATTACCTGATCCAGTTCTCCGTCTGCAATCTTAGCAGCCACATGATTTAATTCTGCCACCGGTTTTCCTATAATATTTCTCACCAGCAGGATAGTCAGGAAAATGGCAATCAAAATTGCCAGGATAGACACCACCGTCATAATGACTGTCAATGCCCGAAGGCTGGCCAGCACTTCGCTCCTGGACACATATGCCACTGCCTGCCAGTCACTGTCCGGCACAGATTCCACCTGTATGTACATATTGTCGCGCACAGACAGACCTGACACGTTTTTTTGTATCTGCTCAGCGGCATATGCATAGATCTCCCCGTCTGCTTCACTGAGGGTCTTTCCGGCCATCTCTTTATCCTGATGCCCGATGATAGTATCTGTCCGGGTATCCACCAGGAAAATCCCTCCTGTTTTCTCCAGCTGGATGCCTTTTACTATGTCAGAGATGGAATCCAGATATACGTCTGCCGCAGCCACACCGCGGGTGTTCCCTTCCGCGTCTTTCAGCACACCGGACGCGCCCACCACATAGGACTGGCTGTCTTCATCGAAATATACATCTCCCATGATAAAATCCTCTGATTGAATGCCGTCCTGATACCAGGATTTTTCCAGAGCATTAAAATCCGGCCCCGGCACAAACGAGGAGTGATACAGGGAACCATCCGTCAGCGCTACATACAGCCCGGCCGGATAGGCATTGTTCTGATCCACCGTATGGCGGATATATTCCGTCATGGCGGGAACATCCATGTTCTCATACTCAATGGTATCTCTCTGCATCTCCAGCATAGTCAGCGCTTTATTAATCCACGCGCTGGTTTCCTGTACTGTCTTATCAGTGGTCTGCTCCAGAAGTTTTTCACTCTGTTCCAACAGGGTGCCGGAAACCTTGTTATATACAACAGATAAGAGTACCACAACCATAATCACAATGGTAATCACAATTGCCCCTGCCAGTTTTGCTGTCACACCCCATTTGCGCATCATGCTTCCCACAGCCGGACTGCCTTTTGTTTCTTTTTTTATCTTCATACGCCCGCTCCTTGATAAAATTTAGTTTCTACTATGCATATTTTAATGGAAAATAGCGGATTGCGCAACAAATATTTCCTTAGGAACTGTCTATAAATAACTTTTAAATAGT
Organism: uncultured Lachnospiraceae bacterium; assembly: GCA_910588825.1. Lineage (GTDB taxonomy): Bacteria > Bacillota > Clostridia > Lachnospirales > Lachnospiraceae > MGBC164599. The sequence goes on along the minus strand of CAJURF010000021.1, from coordinate 8,319 downwards.
GCGCAGGATTTTTCTTCGAGAGTGCTGCTCAAAAATCAGGCGCATAGCGGGCTATGTAACTGATTTTTGAGCAGCGCTATCGGAGAAAAAGACAAGCAATATTAAAAGTTATTTGTGGACAGTTCCTTACTTTACATCTCTATGGCAATCTATTATAATAAAAATATAGAAACTGGCGGAAAAAGCAATGCAGATTACGGAGGGTGCCATGAATAACCAGGAATTATGTATTCTTTTAGATTCCATTTTAGCTTTACTGGAAACAGACAACACGGAAAAAGCAAAAGAAGTGATCAAAAACGGCATTCGCAGAATTGACAGAGGGATGACCTCCAGCAGCACAAAAGAGTCAGACACAGCAGATTAGAAGAAAAAGAACCCGGTATCGCCCCAATGGCTGTACCGGGTTTCTTCTATATAAATAGCTTTTTCTCAGGACACCCACTCATACTGCCCTTTTTCATCCACATGATAAAAATCCGCAAAGTTGATGTCAAAGATATTTTTTTCAATTTTGCTCACATCAATTTTATTCTTAATCAGATACTGCCAGGTTCCGGCGTGGGAAATGTCTCCCTGCAGAAGCACTCCCTCCACTCTGCCTTCTTTCAGGATAATCCTCTTATACTGTGTCTTATCCTCTTTAATCTGAATCTGATCCCCTTCTTCTTCCTGTATCCGTCCCACACACAGGGTTACCAGTCCGAAGAAGTTGATGGTATTTTTGATTGCATAGGTATCAATGTAAGTTTCCGACCCGCCGCACATATTCTCCCCGGCTATCTTCCCCTGATTGGCCGCGTTGGGCCAAATGCCGGACAATCCTGTGATATCCCCGGCGGCATAGATATCCGGCTGGGATGTCTTCAGACCAGCGTCCACGGTGATACCTCTGTCACACTGGATGCCGCTGCCCTCCAGACAGGCCAGGGACGGGCGTACCCCTGCTGCAACGATCACAATATCGCATGCAAGCTCTTCCCCGTTGTCCAGAGTGATTTTATGTATTTTACCGTCTGCCTCACACACAGCTTCCGATGCCTTTTGGCCCAATACAAAACGCACTCCGGCATTTTCAAACAGTTTCTGATAAGCATTGGCAGCGTGTACGTCCAGCTGCACCGGCAGAATCCGGTCCACCATTTCCACAATGGTAATCTTCTTGCCACGCTCCAGCAGACCATATGCCGCGTCCAGACCCACCAGACCGGAACCGATCACCAGTACGTTCTCTGCCGTCTCCGCTTCCTTTACGATTGCCTGTGCATCAGAGAGATTCCGCAGGCCGTATACGTTGGAGGCCTTCCTCAATTCTCCCACAGGAGGGATAAAGCTGTCCGCACCGTTGGCCAGGAGAAGTTTGTCATAGCTGATTTTCTCCCCATTATCCAAGACGATTTCTTTCTGCTGGGGACAGACCTGTTCTACCCGTACACCCTTTTTCCAGTCAATGTTAAACTTCTCAAAAAAGTCTTTTTCTGTAAAATCCAGCCCTTTTTCATCCCGTTCGCCTGCGATAAATTTGTGAAGCATACAGCGGGAATGTACATGTGTGTCTGCGGAAATCATCACAATTTCCCCGGCATTGTCCTTCTCACGGATGGTTTTCGCCGCTTGTGCTCCGGCAATTCCGGCGCCGATAATTACATATTTCATCCCTTACACCTCCTCTACATAAATCGCCTGCTTGGGACAGGAGGCCACACAGGACGGCTCTCCTCCTGCGTTGACACAGAAGTCGCATTTTACAACCTTGCTCTTGGTCACTGCATCCGGCTTAATTACTCCGAAAGGACAGTTCATCACGCACATGAAACAGGAACCGCACCGGGTCTCGTCGTAGAACACATGACCGCTTTCGGGATCTTTATAAAGTGCCCCGCTCATACAGGACTCTACGCATTTGGGATCGTCACAGTGACGGCAGAACAATGGCTTGTACTGTCCGTCAGCATCTTTTAAAATACGATTCCGGGATTCATTACGGGGGTCTGTCAGATCCAGGTCGTAGACTGTCCCTTGTGTCTCTCTGTGTGCCTGCATACAGGCGATGGAACAGTTCTTACAGCCATCACATTTCTGATAATCTATCATGATGCGTTTCATATGCACCACCCCTTCCTCTTATATATTAAGTCCCTGCCGTTTTTCTTCGATAATCTTCTCCAGGATATCCGCAGATTCTTTGGCATCGCTGTTGATGATCACATGGCCTCCGGTAAGTTTCTTCATGTCTTCTGTCAGTACCTGTACGGCAACCTTGCTTCCTGTTACAAACGGAGGCAGTCCCAGATGCAGAGGCAGTCCCAGTGCCAGTCCATAGCATCCGTCTGCCAGTGCCTGTTCTTCCAGCCACTGTGCGGCGGAGAGTACCAGAGGAAGCTGCGGAAGGTCCACATTCAAAGCTTCTGCCAGCTCTGTAGCTACGATTTCCAGACGTCCGATTGCCAGACATGGGCCAAAGTTCAATACCGGCGGGATTCCCAGTTTCTCACAGACAGCGCGCAGTTTGGGACCTGCCAGTTTTGCTGCTTCCGGAACCATAAGACCGCAGTTTTCGATTCCGCCTGAGGAACATCCTGCTGTGAGCACGATAATATCTTTGGCGATCAGCTCTTTTACCAGGTCTACGCTTAAAACGTCGTGGCCCCCTGCTGTCAGGTTGGAACATCCTACCACTCCGGCAACACCTTTGATATCTCCGGATACGATCAGGTCAATGAGAGGCTTCCAGTTACCGCCCAGGAATTTCTTCAGAGATACTTCGCTGACTCCGGTGAGGGTATTGTCGTTGCCGTGGTCTTTCATTAATTTCATTGGCACACTGCCCCGGCGTTCTTTGTATGCAGCCACGATCTCGTCGATAATTTCTTCTGTGACAGCGGGACGGTTTTCAAAGTCAAATTCTTTCAGCTCTGCATTGGCTTTCTTTGCCACATTGTCAATACAGATTTGTTTAATCTTCAATTCATCGCAGATGGGCTCGATTCCCGGAAGGGTACAGTTGAACTCAGAGATTACTGCGTCGATTCCCCCTGTTGCCAGAATCGCTTCACTGGTATAGTTATTTCCGGCATGGCCGTCAAAGATTTCTGTGTAGTGTGCACCCCGCAGCTGCAAGTCCTGTCCCACACAGGTACAGCCCACCAGCTTAAATCCTTTTGCTCCGGCTTTTTTCGCTTTTTCTTTTACATCCTCATCTGTCAGGCGGTCCTGAAGGAAGGTGAACATGGAGTGCTGATGTCCGGTGATCATAATGTTGATATAATCCGGGTCAATAACTCTCAGTCCCACAGGCGCTGTGCGGATCTCCGGTTCTCCCAGAACCACGTCGTTTAACAGGTTGGTCAGCACCAGGCCGTGGATTCCTGTGGAAATACCAAGCTTCAGACAGTCGAGAAGCATGTTCACAGGGTCAGAGTTCAGGTTTGTTGAGCATTTTACCACGCCGTGGAATACCTCAGACTTTGCGCCGCCCGGCAGAATTCCCAGCTCTTTCCATTTCTCATAGCGGGGGCCATAGGACAACTTCTCAGTCAGCTGCATTTTCTCATATTCCGGCAGATACAGGTCTTTCAGCACGGCGTCAGCCACGGCTTCGGCACATTTATGTACATCGGTCTCTTCAATGCCGAAAATGGAAGCCAGACGGTTCAGTGTGTCCACACCTTTGATCTCACCTTTTGTCTGAGCAATATGTTTCACGTTTAAAGCGGTATTCTCTACCACATGGATATAACAGCCAGACCCAGAAGCAACTGCTCTCAACAGATTCCTGACTACGATAGTGTCTGCATTAGCTCCGCAGATTCCGCGGGGTGATTTTGGCGTAATCCGGCACGGACCGTTGGCACACAGACGGCAGCACACACCCTGAAGACCAAATCCGCATTTGGTGCTCTGGCTGTCCACCCGGTGATGGGATGTCTCCATTGGAAGCCCTGCGATAAATTCTTCTAACGGTTTGTCTGCACTTTTGCAGGTGTTGCATCCATGACACTCGTTCATTTTCATTCCCTCCTTAAAATTATCACATAGTCTTTGGTTGTCCAGCGCTTATTCGAAATTCCAAATACGCGCTTATTATACCCGTGAGCCAAATGATTTGCCAGCAGGCCTTCACTGTTTCAAGCAAAATAGCAAGTCATTTGGCAAATACGTATGCTCTTGAGTATATATAGTGAGATTTTACTGTACTTGATGTTTTTTGTCAACATTGTTTCTTTTGTTTTCTAATATTAAACCGGGGACAGGTTCCTCTCTTTGCAGCAGGACCCACACCTTAGTTCATCAAGTTTAAAGTCACAGCAGCGTTCTGCAAGATTGCCCCACGCCTTTCCTTCCATAATAATATCTTTTTTCTTGACAGTCTTTCTCGCTAAATGCTATGCTGTACCCATACTAATTAAAGGAGGCTCTAAATGCCGTTATTTCGCATTTTAAATGAATACCATTTAGGTGATATGACAGCCCGATATCTGACTGATGACATGCAAAAACAAGTGGGGCTGATTCTACTGCCAGCCGGTATGCCCGCCCCCAGCCTGGAAAAAAATGAAAAGCTGGATTCCCTGGTACAGCTAAAAATCACCGGCGATGCCTATGACGACGCGTACGCTCTGGGCAATTCCATGCGAAGCAGCGAAACGGTACGGCGGCTGGCTTATCAGGAACAGTCTCTTGAAAGAAATCATGGCCAGACCACAATCAAAACGGTACTGACTGCCGAAAAGACGTACCAGGTAACACATTATCTGGTGTGGAGAGAAAACAGCCGTTATATAAAGATTTTCTGTTCACTGGAGAATCTGGGTCAGGAGGAATTTGCTCTGGAAATGTTTGAGAGCGTCTCTATAGGCGGTCTCTCCCCTTATCTGGAAGGAGACGGCCACGGACAGATGTACCTGCACCGCATCCGCAGTGTATGGAGCCAGGAAGGATACGCTGAAAGGATTCCTCTGGAAGCTCTCCAGTTAGAACCGGCCTGGAATCCTCATGCTGTGCGCTGTGAGAGATTCGGACAGGCCGGTTCCATGCCTGTCAACAGATTCTTCCCTTTCGCGGCAATAGAAGATGCGAAAAACCATGTGTTTTGGGGAATGCAGATTGCTCATCCCGCATCCTGGCAAATCGAGTTATATCGGAAGGACGACGCTTTGGCCATGAGCGGCGGACTGGCGGACCGGGATTTCGGCCACTGGATGAAGCGTATCCGTCCTGGAGAGACCTTTCAGACTCCCCAGGCCATTGTGAGCACAGCCCACACCGATTCTCTGGATATCTTCACCCAAAGACTGACAGAGGCTGCCGAAGAAGGACTGCAGACCGTTCCTGAAGCAGAACATGCCCTGCCAATCATTTTTAATGAATACTGTACCACATGGGGGAATCCCTCCCATGAAAATATCTGTAAAATTCTGGACTGTATCAAGGACAAAGGATTCCAGTATTTTGTAATTGATGCCGGCTGGTATAAGGAAGAAGGAGTTTCCTGGGATGAAAGCATGGGGGACTATGAAGTATCGAAGGTTCTATTTCCCCAGGGATTAGAAAAAACTACAGAAAAAATCAGAGAAGCCAAAATGATTCCGGGTATCTGGTTCGAGATTGAAAACGTGGGAAACGCGTCAAGAGCCTATCAAATGGAAGAACACCTGCTGCACAAAGACAAAAAAACGCTCACCAGCTATTGCCGCCGTTTCTGGAACATGTGTGACCCCTGGGTGGACCATTATCTCACCCGGAAGGTAATCGGAACTTTAAGGAAATACGGATTCGGTTATATGAAAATCGACTACAACGAGACTATCGGCATAGGCTGTGACGGGACCGAATCCCTAGGCGAAGGTCTGCGCCAGAATATGGAGGCCTCCTGTGCCTTTCTGGAAAAGATAAAACGCGAAATCCCAGGAATCGTCCTGGAAAACTGCGCCTCCGGCGGGCACCGCCTGGAACCCCGGCTGATGGGTCTGACCAGCATGGCCTCTTTTTCAGATGCCCACGAATGTCCTGAAATCCCCATCATCGCTGCAAACCTGCATCGTGTCATCCACCCGGCACAGAGCCAGATTTGGGCAGTAATCCGCCAACATGACCCGTTAAAGAGAATTGTATACTCTCTGGCAGGCACTTTTCTGGGCAGAATGTGTATTTCCGGAGATGTGACAGACCTGACCCCTGAACAGTGGAAGATCATTGATTCCGGCATGGAGTTCTACCGCTGCATCGCTCCCATAATCCGAAACGGCCAGACCCGCCGCTTCGGCCCTGCGGTTTCCAGTATGCGTTACCCGAAAGGCTGGCAGGCCATTCTGCGTACAGGGACAGATGGACGGGCCTGTCTGGTTCTCCATGTATTTGACTTATCAGCCCCTGAACAAATACAGATTCCCCTGCCTGAATCCTGCCCGGAAAAAATTGTGAAAATATATTCAGAACAGTGGGAATCCATCCAGGTTAAGGGCCGCTGTGTGTATTATGAAATAAAAGAAAACTGGAAAGCCCTTGCAGTGCTGCTGGAATAGAGCGCACATGAAGGAAATTTATACTCAAGAGCATACGTATTTGCCAAATGATTTGCTGTTTTGCTTGAAACATTAAAGACTTGCTGGCAAATCATTTGGCTCGCGGGTATATATATAATTAACTACCAATACATAAAGGAGTCGAAACATGAAAAGGTCCAAAAAAGTATTAACACTCATTCTGACTGCCATTATTTTGATCTGTTCTCTTTTTGCAGCAACTAGCCCAACTGCTGTTAAGGCTGCCACTGTTAAATTAAACAAGAAGACGGCGGTGATGGCAGTTGGACAGACGATTTCATTAAAACTAAAAAAAGCCAAAGGAAAAATAGTCTGGAAATCATCAAACAAAAACGTGGCGGCGGTCACTGGAAAAGGGAAAGTAACCGCTAAAAGAAAAGGAACTGTTGCAATTACGGCAAAAAACAAAAAGAAAACTTATAAATGCAAAATTACTGTAAAACCCTATAGCGGGCTGACCAAAAAGTGCTTTCGCCTAGAAATCGGTAAAACGATTTCATTAAGACAAAAGGCAAACTGGAAAAGCTCAGACTATAAGACTGCTAAAGTATCTAAAAATGGATTAATCCAAGCCGTTAATCCAGGTATGTGTGAAGTAACGGCTACAGTTAATTTTCACCGTTATATTTATATCATTAAAGTGCCGGCATCGGTTATTATCACTACGCCTACACAAAGTATTACCGCCGTTCCTTCGCCTGTTCTGACTCCCCCGTTTACTCCAGTGCCTACAGATTTTGTTACTAACACTCCAAGACCTACACAAATAGTTACTATTACCCCAAGGCCTACACAAACCGTTACCATTACCCCAAACCCTACGCAGACAATTACCATTACCCCAAGCCCCACACAATCGGTTACCGTTACTCCAAGACCTACTCAATCGGTTACCGTTACTCCAAGACCTACTCAATCAGTTACCGTTACCCCAAGCCCCACACAATCGGTTACTGTTACCCCAAGACCTACTCAATCGGTTACTGTTACCCCAAGACCTACTCAATCGGTTACTGTTACCCCAAGACCTACTCAATCGGTTACCGTTACTCCTGCTCCCAGCTATGTATGGTTATCCGCAACAGGGGAAAAGTACCACAAAATACCTAATTGCGGCAAAATGGACCCGGCTAAAGCCAGGCAAGTGACTCTAAATGAAGCGATACAACAGGGTTATCCTCCTTGTAATAATTGTTTTTAATGATTAGAGTGTCAAAAGTCCATTTTCATAGATGAAATAATTTTTTGAAGATTTGTACCGCAAGATATGTGGTCGATGTAATATATCGACCACATATCTTGTATTTTCCATGTCTTACCTCATTTCTTTTTTTCCAAACTGTTTCACCGCTACTGTAAGTACCAATACAAAAACCAGAATTGCACATGGTAGAAACGGGAACAGGTTAAAACCAGTGCTGACGCCCTTTGCTGTAAAATCATGCAGGGAGCAGGAAACCAAATAACCGCTATAACAATAAGGGTAAACAACCCAAAGCGGTGTATTTGCTGCTAATACGCCGGGGATAACAAGAAGCAGGTTTAAGCCGGCGGATAGTAATGGTTTTTCAAATAGTACTGTAATCGCCCACATTGCCGCCACACTGGGGAGCATAGTAAAAAATAATCCGGCACACCACTTCAATAAATACGTGATCGGTAATGTTTCTGTAATTCCTGCATTGTTCGTTGCAATCAATCCTGTTATTATAAAGACAGCAAGAAAAACAACCATTTCCATAAACAAATAAAAGAGAAGCACGCAAAATTTTGC
>CAJURF010000020.1 GCA_910588825.1 uncultured Lachnospiraceae bacterium | reverse complement strand
CAGATACGATGATATCCATCACTATTGGCTCTTGTTTAAGAGGTTCAAAAACACGTCAAGCCCGCAAAAAACTTACATTTAGGGCTTGACATAATAGGAAGGAGAAATCCATGAAACCGCAATTAACAATATCGTTATTAGCTTCTAAACAACTTCATGCTGTTCGCAAGTGCCTGGACTCCCTGGTTCCAATTCTTCTGAGCATTCCCAGCGAATTGATCGTTGTAGATACCAGTGAAAAAGATTACATCCGTGAATTAGTTCTGCAATATACCCCTCATGTAATTCCTTTCCACTGGTGCAATGACTTTTCCAAAGCAAGAAATACAGGTATGCAAATGGCTCACGGTGAATGGTTCCTGTTTATAGATGATGATGAATGGTTCGAAGATCCCAGTGAAATCATCACTTTCTTTACCAGTGGAGAGTACCTACAATATAATGCAGCATGTTATATTGTACGCAATTATTTTGACTGGATGGGATCTAATTACAGAGACGCTCCTCTTAATCGCATGATCCGTTTAACACCAGAAACAAAATTTTTAAATCCTATACACGAATATCTATTCCCGTTTTCAGAACCTATAAAAATATTTTCTGCATATGTACATCATTATGGCTATACTGGAAAAGTCCTGGATTCCAAAACAAAAAGAAATATTCCTCTAATAAAAAAAGAACTGCTTGACCATGCACCCACTATCCATAATTGCATGCAGTTAGCCCAGGAATATATATCTACTAATGAATTCAAAAAAGCAGAAAGGTATGCGAGAAAATGTCTGGATATCGAATATGCCCGTGATGATTTAGGAAAAAGCTGGTGCGTTGCTTATCTTCCTTATATAATACGAAAGCAAAAGAATTATCAGAGAGCCTGGGAAGAAGGAAAAAAGATGCTACGCCATCCTCTGTGTACAGAAACTGCATCACTTCGTATTTATGTTGATTTAATCGATATCTGTACCCACCTAAATGACCATGAAAAAGATATTATAATTTATGCAAAAGCATATCACCAATATTTGCACCAGATGGATTCTCATCCAGAACGGTGGCCACAACAATCAATTGGAATTCTGGGAGAGCATCTTATTAAAAGTTTCAAAGATATGGTATATATTCTTGGCTTTAAATCCGCTGTTCAAGTTAAAGATTTCGAATCATCTGTCTTTTTTATTCAATCTCTTCCATGGGAGAATAGTGGTGCTGAAAAATTTTATTCTGTATTTTTAGGAATGTTGAAAGAGGAGAAAAATGAATTTTTTTTGTTGGAATTGTTTGAAAAACTTGATATTTCTGACCCTCTTTTCTATATAATTAAATCCATAGCATCCTGGAAAAACAAAAAGCAGGAGCAAATGGAAAAATATTTTGAGTTGACCATAAAAAGCCATGATATTCATATTTTAAGGGAAGCCGCTTTACTTGCCTTCCAATCCGAAGGAAAAGTTCCGTTAGAACCAATATTAGTCAATATTGATATATCACAGTTAGAAAATATATCTGTCTATTTAATAAGTAATACAGAAGCCGAAAAATTACCTCGATGGATTCATCTGATAAAACCTTTTCTATCAGATTTTCCTATACAGTCGCTTCATTTTTTGATATCTTTTCAGGCAAAACGTTTAATCGAAGGAGTCCTGGAAATTGAGGATAATAACCTTTTCCAAGAAATAAAACAATACTGTCAGTGGGTAAAATCATATACTACCTCTATTTACAATGAAAAATTCCTTTCATCCTGCAACGACGCCTTTTTACCTCCCAATTACCGTTTCACCCTGCAGATGGAAAAAGTTTTCGAAGATTTAGAAAAGTCTAATTACCCGCAGGTTTTACAGAGACTGCGTGAAACCATTTATATTTATAAGCCTTTTTGCGGAGTAATCCGCCGCATGCTGTCTATAATTTCAGATGAAATTAATCAACCAGAACAGGCAAATCCGGAATTTCTTGCTTTAGGAACGCAGGTTAAAAATATTGTCCGGAGTTTGATACAGGAAGAACGCTATGAAGATGCCCAGCCATTTATCCAGCAGTTATCCACACTGCTTCCAAAGGATCTGGAAGTTGTTCGCCTGAGACAAGAATTATGGAGTCAAATGGAGAATGATACAGAATGAAAACTGTACTATTTATCACATGGGGATGTTTTGGCCAACAGGATATGATACAGGCTTTTTATAAGTTAAGTTATAAGATCGCCACATTTCCATTAAAAGATAGAGGATATCCAGAAAACAAAGAACAATATTTATCAGACTTAAAATATCATATAAAACAATCGAAGGCAGATTTTGTATTCTCCTTTAATTTCTTTCCCATTATCGCCCAAGCCTGCTGGGAAGAAAAATGTAAATATTTTTCCTGGATTTATGACAGTCCTCACAGTAATATTTTCTATCCACAGATACTATACGAGACAAATACTGTCTTCACCTTTGACTCGTATACACTTAACTATCTGAGAAACAAGGGGGCAGAGACTGTATATTATGCGCCGCTGGCCGCCAATCCCCAGCGTATGCGCTCTCTCCCTATTTCGAAAAGTGACCAGGAAACTTACGGTACAGAAATTTCCTTTATCGGCTCTCTGTATAATGAAGAACACAATTTTTTTGAAAGACTCTGCAGTAAAGCAGATGCCTATACGATTGGTTATCTTCAGGCGTTGGTCATGGCCCAAACGGATATTTATGGATGTGATTTGATAGAAAAATGTCTGACAAAAGATATCTCAGCGCTGATCGATCAGTACATGCCTTATGATATTCCCGAAGGATATCTGGCCCCTGCATCCCATATTTATGCCAATTACTACCTGGCCCGGAAGGTAACTTCTGCAGAGCGCATCTTACTGCTGGAGCTGTTGTCAGAATCTTTTGAGACACATTTTTATACTTTAAATGAACATGCCGCTGTGGGGAAAGCCATAAATAAAGGCATTGCCGATTATGCCACAGTCATGCCCAAGGTTATGCGCTGCAGCAAAATCAATATCAATGCAACCTTAAAGAGCATCCACACAGGCATTCCCCTGCGGGCCATGGATATTATGGGATGCGGCGGGTTCCTTCTGACAAATTTCCAGGAGGATTTCTTCCGGCATTTTGAACCGGATGTGGACTTTGTTTATTACACCAGCTTTGAGGAAATGCTGGACAAGGCAGGTTATTATCTTTCTCATGATGAGGAAAGGAATCGCATCAGTCAATCCGCATTAGAAAAAATAACCCGGGAGCATACTTTTGAAGTCCGTTTGAATGAAATGCTGTCAGTTGTGATGTAATATCCCAACTGGCAGCACTGTTTCAATACTGCAATAGGAATTGCAAAGCATTGAAGTTACTTTCCCAGTACCCATAGCCATGATTATTTGAGGAAATCCTTATGGGAAAGCTGTGATAATAATATGATTTCGATATGTATAAGGTGGGAAATGATTTATGAATGAACAAGATATCTATCCTAATTATCCATATTTTCTCTATGCTACAGACACTTTATCCAGTATTAAAGACCAATTCTTCCGGCAAAAGCGGCAGGCGATTGGTTTTACGGAGAAGATGATTCAGAGTAAAGATTTATCTTACATACCAAAAATTTTATCCTGTTTTTTAATAGAAGATCAGTATCTTCCCCAGTTGGACGCAGACAGGAAACAGTTTATACAACTTCAAGATTTAGATGCTGATATGCGCAGGCTGTCTATTATCTGTAAGATTCTTATGGAAGAAAACAATCTGCCTGGAGGCAGATTGTTTTTTCTGGAGCAGGTGGATACTTTTGATGATTTGATACAGAAATATATACGAATTGAACTTTTTCTGCATCGGTTGGAATTTTCTCTTCCAGAGAAAGCATTGCAGGAAGCCGCTGATATGCTTACATCGGACCAGGTGTCTATATGTGCTCTTTCTAAAGTCATAGATTATGAAATTTTTGCTGATAAAGAGAATAAATACAATGAGATATTGAAAATGAAACTGGCAGGAGAAATTTTAAAATAAATATGGATAAGAAATTAGACAATCAAAAAATTTGCTTTATTATCTGTTATAATCAAGAGGTATATTTGGAGGAATGTCTGGTATATCTGCAGAATTTACATGTGCCGGATGGTTTTTCCACAGATTTATTGACAATTTCGGACGCCCCATCCATAACCCAGGGATATCAGACGGCTATGAATGAGAGCGACGCCAAGTATAAGATTTACATGCATCAGGATGTATTCATCTTATATCCCTATTTTTTGGACAGCCTGATCCAGATTTTCCAGTTGTATTCGCGAATTGGCATGATTGGTATGGTGGGAACGCCTACTTTTTCTTCAGATTATATTATGTGGTCGAGTCAGTTAGTTGGAAGTCATTATAAAGATTATTATTACAACGGAAAGGGAGTAACCCCTTGTGATTACCGCACTTACCGTTATGAATTGAATCATGGACTCAGCATGATGGATGTAATAGATGGTTTTTTGATGGCTACAGCATACGACATTCCATGGCGCACTGATCTGCTGGACGGGTGGCATTTTTATGACGTGTCCCAGAGCTTTGAGTTCCGCAAACGGGGACTTAAAATTGCAGTGCCGGGACAGAACTGTCCTTGGTGCCTTCATGATGACGGGGTGGCTGCAAGTCTTTGGGATTATAACAAATATCGGAAGATTTGCATGGAAGAATATCCCCTTTCCCTTCTGCCTCCGGGATCGCATTAAACTTTTGAACCAGGGGAGGGCCGTTCCCATTCCCGGCCCAGATTATTGTTACAAGAGAATTAGCCCCTAAGGCACATACATGGCTCAGGGCTCTATCAGAGAAACTGGATGAGAAAGACATTAAAAATCTCCTGGCCAATACAAACCGGCTGACAGGAAAAGCAGAAAGGGAAATGGCAGATTCCGTTTTGGAAGTAAGCGTAAATGCCAATAAACAGATAATTAAAAAATTGATGGGAGATGAAGCTATGTGCAACGCATTGATGGAAATTATGGAACCCAAAATGGAAGAGAGACGTAAAGAAGGCAGGATTCAGGGGATAGTAGAAGTTCTTCGGAATCTAAAACATTCAGATTCCGAAATAAAATCGATACTTATAAAACAGTATAATCTTACGGAAGATGAAATAAACAATTTCTTATAAGAGCACTTCATTAGTGTGTATCTCACTATAGCGCACGATAGTCGTACCCCGGATATTTTATATCCGGGGTATTTTTCATTATATTAAAAACTACCACTAAAGCCTCTGCACCACCATCAGATATTCTCTGCACGACATCCGTTTTAAGAACTCCCCCTTTTGCTCCTGTGAAAAATCCGCTGGAATGATACTGTCTAATAACTGCCTCTGTTCTTCATCTAATTCAGAAGGTATATCCACCATATGTTTCACAGTTCCCAGTTTTTCCATTGACCCCTTGGCTGTTTCACAGGGAATATGATAAAAAATTTGATAGAAAAACTCCCAGCCATAAGCATTTTTCTGTTTCAGCAAATGACTATTTTCCTGGTAAGAGAATGAATTATGAAATTTCGTAACTACGATACCTCCCCTTCTGCAAAGAGTAAATAAAGCTTCTAAAATCCCCTGGGGGTCCTGGCGGCAGTTAAACGGAAAATCTGCTATTACATAATCAAAGTGCTCTGCCGGAAAAGCCTCGCCTAAAAATTCTTCTCTATCACATTTAACCCCCCCTCCTTTGCAAATACATTTCAAATCTATCCAGTATTTGGGATCCTGGGTAAAGGCTGAAAGTTCCACACTGAAAATCCCTGCTTTTCTCAGATAATTCTTCATATCAAGGATAGGTGAGCCACACTTCACATCAATTCCCAAAACCCGAGTTGGTTCGGGTTCGCTTTCCTCTATCACTGGTATATATCCAACAAAAGGCATATAAGAATTATTTACATCTTCCCAGGCATCTACCCCGTAATATTTTGCACTGAAATTAGCCCTTCCGTTTTCCAGTGACTTATGATATTCTGCAAGATTTTTTCCCTCACCACTTCTAAAATCATGGTCATGGCAGATCCATGTGTCTCCTGCCAGAACGATACGATAACCCAGACGGCGTATGGCAAAGCTGATATCATCGTCAAAGAAATCATGGAAAAATCCCATATCTCCCATAGGCCACCCTGCCGCCAGAAACACTTCTTTTCGATACAATGTGCCCAGAGTAATTATCCTCTGCCTCTCCTCCCATTTCTTCTTGTCAGTCTTATTGTACTGGGCCGCTATCTGCTGCATTTCATCATAAGATTCATAAGCAAAATCTATAGACTGCCTATTGGATACGTTGGATGTGGCAGGATTCACCATGCCGATTCTCATATCGGATTTTATACAGGCCAGAAGGTTGTCCAGCCAATGGGAAGTGACTATCAAATCATTTTGTACAATGCAGATAAATCTGCCCAGTTCATGTAAACTCAGAGATGAATAGGCAAATGCCGCTCCCAGATTCTTTGTAATGTGAATGACTTTCTTCTTGTGAAACTGCACGGAATCATAGTACTCTAATGTTCCATCCTGCGAACCGCTGTCTATCAGGATCAATTCATAATCCACATTGACTGTATATTTCAAAATGCTTTCCACACATCGTCTGGTCTTTTCCAAACGATTGTATGCTACAACCACAATGGATACTTCCGCCGCATTTTGATGCATATCGGCTAACAAAGCCCTGTTTTGGAATAAGTCTCCTTCTGTTTTCGGCTGTTCCATATAATCTGTATTTATCTCAATAATTTTTCCCATAGTTATGTCCACCTTAATAAGTATCTATTTTTTATATTTTTGAAATTCTTCTATTTATATTATGGACACTGCGGGTATATTAGTCAAGACATGCTCTTGTATAATCCTTATAATTTCACATATTTACACTAAAGGAACAGCACCTCCTGTTATATATCTAAAAGTTAATTATTTTTATCATTTTTTTCAATATATTAAATTGAAAACTATTGCTTGATAAATACTTTGTTTGTGTATATAATAAAAGAAAAATGAAGGATCAGATATGTATGAAAACTATAAATATTAAATTGGAAGATGAAATATACGAAGAATTAAGCGAAATGCTTAACGCAATGGGACAGACAAAGCAGACATTTTATGAGTCTTTTACTAGAACTGTACTTAGGGAAAGGAGCATGCCCTTTATCATTTCTAAACCGGCAAATACGGAAAATGTCAGTGAAGGTGATAAATTAGCAGCATTTGCAAGATTGGAGTCATCCAGAAAATCTTTTTCCGATTCAATAGAATATGATGTAGAAAGAGAGGAATCTATGAATGAAAAATATGGCAGTATTGATTGATACCAACGTCCTGCTTAACTATATCACAAATAGAAATGACAAATACCTTAATGAGTCTATTAAAATTGTTGAATTCTGTGCTTTAGGAAAGCTCAATGGCTATATAGCGTTTCACACGCTTTCTACCCTATGGTATGTATTGAGAAAGAAGCCTGACAAAGAGCGTAGATATTATTTAAGAGATATTTGTAAGATTTTTTCAGTTGCATCCGCATCACAGACGGAAATAGTAGATGCAATAGAAAAAGCAACTTTTTCTGATTTTGAGGATTGTCTGCAGGACAAATGCGCCAAAGAAGTGGGTGCAGATTATATAATAACTATAAATGAAAAAGACTTCGCAGATTCAGAAATTGTGGCAATTAATCCTTGTGAATTTCTAATGCGTGTTTGAGAAGGCTATATTTAATCAATTCACAATATCATATATAAGATACAACCCTGTATCATCTCCGATTCTAATATGATTAAAAAATCTACAATAATATCATTTTTCTATTTTAATTTTATAATCTTTTAACATTCCAAGTGTTTACTTTCAAATAATAATAGTATATGATTAATCCATAAGTGAAAACTTTAAAGGAGCATATCCTAACCAATGGGAAAAATGACCGTATATCATGGCAGTTATACCACTGTAAAAAATCCAAAAATCCTCAATGGCAGAAATACGAAAGACTTTGGTTCTGGTTTTTATTGCACTCTAATAAAAGAACAGGCCGAGCGATGGGCAAGGCGGTACAATACACCAATCCTCAATACTTATACTGTCTGCATTGACACTACATTAAAAATACTGGAATTTAAAACAATGACTGAGGAATGGCTTGATTTCATTATTTCCTGTCGTTATGGAAAACCACACACTTATGATTTGGTAATCGGGGCTATGACAAATGATCAAATCTATAATTATATTGCTGACTATATGGATGGGATTCTCACCAGAGAGCAGTTCTGGGTTATGGCAAAGTTTAAATATCCCACTCATCAAATCAATTTCTGTACAGATGCTGCCCTGAAATGCCTGAAATTTGTATCAAGCGGGGAGGTTATGAAATAGTGAATGGACGAGAAGACCAAAAAGAAAATGATTTATTTTTCACCTGCAGCCTAATTGATTATATCGCAAGAAAGACCAAGAATAAACGTGCAGCCGTAGTTCACGCTCTTGGAAGAAATTCTATTGCTAAAATTTATGATCTGGCAGATGTCTATCACAGTGATAACATTGACCGTGTCAGTGATGATTTTATTGAATACGCTAAAATTAAAACAGGAAATTTTGATAATGTGAAAGATGCTCAATATGCAGTGCCGAGCCACTGGGATATTGGGAAAGTGTACAAAAGACTGATTCTCGGCATTGCGCGGGAACATAACCTGGATATTATTGATGCTCTGTTTGCCGCCTATGACTCTTTTGTCAGCGATAAAATTGATGATTATAACAGCAGTTTCTATTATGATGCGCCGCAGAATATTTTGAATGCTTATCTTTATCATGAAATTGAGTAAAAGATTTTGCAAGGCAATGTTGCAGGGGAGGTGGATTCACTGAAAAAAACCGTCGGTATCGGGCATCAGAATTTCGAACAATTAATCCTAAATGACAATTTTTATATTGACAAGACTGCTTTTATAAAAGAGTGGTGGGAAAGCAATGATATTGTCACTTTGATTACCCGTCCCCGCCGTTTTGGAAAGACTTTGAATATGAGTATGCTGGAGTATTTTTTCTCAATAAACTACAAAGAGAAGAAAAATTTATTTGAAGGTCTTTCCATATGGGAGGATGACAAATACCAGCAATTGCAGGGGACATATCCTGTGATAAGTCTTTCCTTTTCCAATGTGAAAGAACCGAATCTGTATTCGGCCAAGCGATGCCTCTTTCAAATTTTGTCTGATTTGTACGATAAACATATATTTTTACTGGATAGTCCGCTTTTGACGAAAAACGAAAAGGACTTTTTTCTCAGCGTTACCAATCATATAGATGATACCACTGCCATATGGACGCTCCATAAATTGTCAGATTTCCTTTCCCGATTTTACGGACAAAGGGTAATTGTACTTTTAGATGAATATGACACTCCCATGCAGGAAGCTTATATAAATGGTTATTGGGATGATCTGCTTCAGTTTATCAGAAGTTTTTTCAACTCCACTTTTAAGACAAATCCTTATCTGGAGCGGGCCGTTATGACGGGAATTACACGAATTGGTAAGGAATCTATTTTCTCTGATTTGAATCATCCCAAAGTAATCACCACTTCTTCCGCAGAATATGCTGATTGTTTTGGATTTACAGAGAGCGAAGTCTTTGAGGCATTGGATGAATTCGGGATGTCTGATAAAAAAATGGAAGTTAAAAAATGGTATGACGGATTTACTTTTGGAAGGTGTACTGACATTTACAATCCCTGGTCGATTATCAACTTTTTAGATACCGGAGAATTTGACACATACTGGGCTAATACCAGCTCCAATAGTCTGGCCGGAAAATTAATTAGAGAGGGAAACCGTGAAGTAAAAAAAGATTTTGAGAAACTTCTTTCCGGGGAACATCTTCATATCTCTCTTGATGAACAGATTGTATATGACCAGCTGGATTTTAGCGAAATGGCGGTCTGGAGTCTTCTTCTTGCCAGCGGCTATTTGAAAATTGTCCGATTGGATAAATTTAAAAACATTGGCAATGGGTTGAGGGAATCTGCATACGAATTGGACCTGACTAATTTTGAGGTAAAACTGATGTTCTACACCATAATAAGAGGATGGTTTCAGGAAAATACCTCTGATTATAACGATTTTATCAAAGCACTGCTTGTTGGCGATGTGGATGCAATGAATGATTATATGAATAGTGTAGCACAGTCTGTATTCAGCTATTTTGATACTGGGAAGAACCCTTCCAGGGACCAGCCGGAACGGTTTTACCATGGATTTGTCTTGGGTCTTATGGTGGAATTGCAGGGCAGATATGTATTGACCTCAAATAGGGAGAGCGGATTTGGAAGGTATGATGTGATGCTGGAGCCTCTGCATGAGAAGGACGATGCCATGATTTTAGAATTCAAAGTATTTCAGCCGAGAAAAGAAAATACTCTTGCAGATACGGTGAAATCCGCATTGCAGCAAATCAATGACAGACATTACGAGACATTTTTTCTCACAAAAGGTATTTCAAAAGAACGCATACGCAAATATGGCTTTGCTTTTTCTGGGAAAGAAATCCTCATTGGATCTGATGACTAAAAAAATAGAGATGGAAAGACGCAATCTTTTCTTTTCCATCTCTTTCCTCTATAATATTTTCCATTTCTCAGGCCGGCTTTAATATTCATTGTATTCACTTTATATTTATATTTTACTCTTTTATATTTTAATTTTTTCTATGACACAAGTATGCTTTTTTGTCTTACGATTATAATTGACTCCTGCCAGAATCAGATTTCCTTTGTAATCATTTAATGCATTTACGTATTCTCTATTCTTTATCTGGGATATGGCTCCTTCTGCACTTCTATCCCATTTCAGTTCAATGATAACAGCGGGTTTATCTATGTGTAGTTTTCTGGGTATCAGACAGATATCTGCCAATCCATGGTAGTAATTGCATTGATGTATTCCTGTGACACTTCTCTGTTGGGAATGGATACAGCTTCGTCACTGCTGTTATATGTTAAATATCCCAGATGTACCAGCAATGTTAAGACATCGTCTTTTCCTGTAAAGGTGGTCATATCATTGCTAAAAGTTCCGGTAGAAATTCTGACACTGTTTCCGGCAATCATTTCCACAACTGCATCTTTCAAACCGTCCATGTCCATCTGAATATAGACTTTAAGTGCTTCATAAGTTTCCGTTTGGTTCCAATAGGTATAAAATTTCTGATGAAGCATGCATTCCACCACTGATCTCGGACAATAAATATGGTGATTTGTCAGTTGATATCCATCGTACCATGCCTTTGCTTCCTCAAAATTCATCTGATATTGTGCACATAATCTTTTTACTTCATCTTCCGTGAATCTAAAAAATTCTGCCATACCTCCCGAATCTATCATTGAATATTCTGAAAACATATTCAATGCAAAATGTAATCCACACTTTTTGATCGGAAGAATGCCAGTCATATAGGCAAGTGCCACGTATTCTTTATCTTTTATCCACGCCCTCAGAAAATCCAGATATTTCTTTTGTGCCTGCCAATTCTGCTGATATTCCCGAAACAAGCAATCCCATTCATCTATCAAAATGACGAAAGGCTGTTTCGTAAAAGAGAAAATATCCTGCATCACAAATATGAGATGACTTTCTTAACTTTCTTCTGTGTATTCTGGATACTTACGTTTCAACTCCCCAATGATACGTGTCTGCAGGATACTCAGCATTTCATCTATATAGTTGGTAACACTCAGGAAGTCCTGCATATTAACCCTTATCACATCGTATTGATTTATATGTTCTCTATACGATTGATACCGGCTGACCTTCAAATGTTGAAATAGTGCCTCTGTATTTTCATCCTTTCCATAATAGGAAGCCAGCATGTTTACAGCCATTGATTTTCCAAATCTGCGTGGCCTGCTTACACACATATACTTCTGCTCTGTGTTGATAACTGCATTTGTTTTTTCGATTAATCCGCTTTTATCTACATAAATCTGGGAACGCAGGCTTCCCCGGAACATGGTTCTTCCTGGATTTAAGTAAGTTCCCATATATTCATCTCCTATTGATTTTTTAAAAATACACTTCTCCCTGCAGCCAGACTACTCCTTTAAACCGCCGCCCTTTTGCCGGTTCTCCCAGCAGGTCTTTTTGATTGATACACACATCAAACTGTATATCATTACATTCTATGGTAAGGTGATATATTTTTTCATCTGTCATAGTATTTTCAAAGGACATGCATTCAATAATTTCTCCCAGGACACTGTATTGGTCACATTCTATTCCGAAGGGCATGAAATAAGAGTCTACGATTGTGAAAATATCTTCTGTCTCTATCCGCCGGGAAATCATTGTGTACATATCAATGTCGTCTATGGTGAGATTTTCCATAGCTTCTTCATCGCCCCTGCGGGCATCCGCGATCAGTTGATTTCTATTTTGGGAAGCCTCCTGTTCAATGCGGACCTGTTCTTTATCTTTTTTCACGGGAAACAGTATTTTTCCCTCACTGCCCAGGCCGGCTAATGTGACAGGTGTGTTTTCCAATACCATGTCTTTCTTAGATAAATTTGAAAGATATTCTCCTGCATTCTGCATATAGAAAATCAAAGTCACGCCCACCCGGATATCATCGCAGACACCGGCGAAGGATCTCTTTGCGGCATGTTCTTCAACAATGATTTTTTCCTGAGTGGTGATTCCTGTTCCCCGGAAGAACGGAAAATAATATGCCATGTGGAATTGATTGTTTTCATCATATTCGCCGCACACAGTGATACCGCAGTCACATCCATAGTTTTTAGAAAATTCCGCAAAAAGACAGTCCTGATAGGATTCAACTACTGTTTTTTCATCGTAAGCGTTCACCACTTCATTTAGAATTTTATTTAGGTCTTTGATTTTATTCAATTTGGAAAATCCGATTGATTTTAAAAATTTATGCATGTATGTTTCACCTCCTTGGGAACTGTAGCAAAATAAGTGATGCGGCGCCGCGCAGGACATTTCTTTGAGAGTGCATTACAAAAAAGGCAGGCGCAAGGGGCTGTGGCGGGGCTTTTTCTCTAACATCGCCGCCCAAAGTCAGTTACACAACCCGCTACGCGCCTTTGACTTTGAGCGGATACACTCAAAGAAATCCCATAATACGCCTCATTCCCCCGCTTCGCATAAAAAATCTTATTTATACTGCGTCACATGCAAAGTTAATGACCAGCAGTTCCTTACTGTTTTTTGGGAATCTGGATTTTCTCCATCCCCCCCATATAGGGACGAAGAGCCTCCGGAATGTTTACACTGCCGTCTTCATTCAGATTGTTTTCCAAAAAAGCAATCAGCATTCTGGGTGGAGCTGCAACAGTATTATTTAACGTATGCGCCAGGTATTTTTTCTCTTTTCCATTTACACGGATTTTCAAACGGCGTGCCTGGGCATCGCTTAAATTGGAACAACTTCCCACTTCAAAATATTTTTTCTGTCTGGGGGACCATGCCTCCACATCAACGGATTTGACTTTCAGGTCAGCCAGGTCTCCGGAACAGCATTCCAAGGTCCGCACAGGGATATCCAGTGACAAAAATAAATCTACTGTATTTTTCCAAAGGTTATCAAACCATTTCATACTTTCCTCTGGCTTGCAGATGACAACCATCTCCTGCTTTTCAAATTGATGGATACGGTATACGCCTCTTTCCTCCAGGCCATGGGCACCCTTTTCTTTCCGGAAGCATGGAGAATAACTGGTCAATGTCAGCGGAAGATTTTCTTCTGGTATGATGGTATCAATATATTTCCCAATCATAGAGTGTTCGCTGGTTCCGATCAAATATAAATCTTCCCCTTCTATTTTATACATCATGGCTTCCATTTCTGCAAAGCTCATGACTCCTGTCACCACATTGCTGCGAATCATAAATGGAGGAACACAATAGGTAAATCCTCTGTTTATCATGAAATCCCTGGCATAGGTGATTACAGCCGAATGAAGTCTGGCAATATCCCCCATCAAATAATAGAATCCATTTCCGGCAACTTTCCGCGCGCTTTCCAGATCAAGACCCTCAAAACTCTCCATGATTTCTGCGTGGTAAGGGATTTCAAAATCCGGAACTACCGGCTCTCCATATCGTTTCACTTCCACATTTTCACTGTCGTCTTTTCCTATGGGAACAGAAGGGTCAATCATGTTGGGAATTACCATCATAGTTTCTCTGATTTTTGTTTCCACTTCTTTTTCCCTGGCGGATAATTCTTCTATCCTCTTACCGCTGGCAGCTACTTCCTGCTTAATCTTCTCTGCTTCTTCTTTCTTTCCCTGCCCCATGAGTGCGCCGATTTGTTTAGATACTTTATTGCGGTTTGCCCTCAGCTCCTCAACTTCCTGCTTAATTTTTCGGTTTTCCTGGTCTAATTCCACCACCTGGTCCACCAGCTCCAATTTTGATTCCTGAAATTTTTTCCGAATATTTTCTTTTACTGCTTCTGGATTTTCTCTTAAAAATTTTATGTCTAACACGTTTTTCTCTCCTTCATAGCAATTGTAAATAGATATTTCAAAACCGAATTACAAAATTATCTAATTTTATTACAGCTCCTTACTCTGACCCCTGCTGAACACTCTCCGCCAGTCCAAAATTCACAGCCTTTCTCAATGCCTCCACTTCTTCCTGGCTTAACATAACATAAGATTCACCTTTTACAATTTCTTTTAAATATAGGAAACAATTATCTCTGCTATGTATGGCGTTTAAAATGACTCCCGTATTATTTTTATCCAGCATTGCCAGTACAAAACTCATTTTTCCGCCAACGTCATCAAATGCATCGTATTTTTCTACTCCATATTTGCTGAAAAGACGTTTATAATTCTGGTCCAATATGTCTATCTTCTGATTGTGAATATCGTTGGTCTCAGATAGTCTTTCCAATTCCCGGAAGCGCTGAGCAAATATCCTCTCTAGAGATTGCCCATCTTTTCCCCTCATAAACCCTTTATATTTTCTTTCTAACCTCCTTATCCGCATACCCATACGAAATACTATCAGAAAAAGTATCACGATAAATACAGCCAGTACAAGAATAATAACAGCCGGATCTATTCCAATACTTAAAAAGAACTCACTCATATGTATCTCCCCTATCCAATGGATTCAAATATATCTATGATTCGCTCCAATTCATCCTGGGAATAGTACTCAATTTCGATTTTCCCTTTGTCTTTTTTCTTTCTGTGAATGGTTACCTTAGTTCCTATAATCCCCTTCATTTTTTCTTCCATTTGTTCATATGCGGCATCCAATGCTGGTTCTTCTTTCTTCTCCACCCTCTTTGCCGGCTCCAGCAGTTTTTTAATCAATTTTTCTGTTTCCCGTACACTCAGCTTTTCGTCAAAAACCTGATTTGCCAGGTTCACTTGTTCCTGAGGTTCTGTGATGGCAAGAAGTGCTCTTGCATGTCCTGTGGAAATCATTTCATCTATTAACATCTGCTGGACCTTTTCATCTAACTTCAGCAATCTTATGGAGTTGGTGACTGCTGTTCTGCTTTTCGCCACTCTCTCTGCAATTTCATCCTGTTTTAAATTAAAATCTTCCAGTAATCTTTTGTATGCAATAGCTTCTTCAATTGGATTCAGATTCTCTCTCTGAATGTTTTCAATTAGGGAAATTTCCACAATTTCCCGTTCCGTGTATTCTTTGATAAGGACCGGTATTTCTTTTATACCTGCCAGCTTGGCAGCTCTCCACCTTCTCTCCCCTGCAATAATTTCATAATAATTTCCTTTGTCAAGGACAAGTAAAGGCTGTAATACTCCATACAATTTGATAGAATCTGCAAGCTCCAGCAGAGAATCCTCATCAAATTGCTTCCTGGGCTGGTTTTTATTTGGTTCGACTTTTGAGATCTTGACCATTACAACCCCATCATTACTCCCGGATTCTTCAGATTCCGTATGCAGCCCTGTTTTTTCAGATTGATGATCGGGAATCAAAGAATCCAATCCTTTCCCTAATCCGGATTTTCTAACAGCCATGTTCTCCTCCCTTTTATTAATTTCCCCGGTTGATTACTTCTTCCGCAAGAAGCCGATAACTCTCCGCCCCTGCTGATTTTGCATCATAAATATTGATCGGCATTCCATGGCTGGGTGCCTCCGCCAAACGCACATTTCTCGGTATAATAGTTTTATATATATTTTGTTTCAAATTATCTTTTACATTCTCCACAACTTCCAAAGACAGATTTGTTCTAGCATCATACATAGTAAAGACTACTCCCTCAATTTCAAGTTTTGGGTTTAATCTATCCTGAACCAATTGTATCGTGTGAACTAATTGAGATAATCCCTCTAATGCATAGTATTCACACTGAATGGGAACAATAATGGAATCAGCGGCAGTCATAGCATTAATTGTCAACATACTCAGAGAAGGGGGACAATCCATAATAATAAAATCATAATCATTTTGGATCTTTGCCACCGCGTCTTTTAATATGTATTCTTTGTTATCAATCCCAATTAATTCAATTTCTGCGCCGGCCAAATCCATATTTGACGGAATTAAGGACAAAGACTCCTGGATATTCGGCATAATGCATTTCTGAATTTCCGCTTCCCCCAAAAGCAATTCATATAATGTATTTTCTGATTCATTCTTGTCAACGCCAAGTCCGCTTGTAGTGTTTCCCTGAGGATCTATATCAATGGCCAACACATTCCTGCCCATTTCAGCGAGACAAGATCCCAAATTAATTGTAGTTGTAGATTTGCCAACGCCGCCCTTTTGATTGGCAATCGCTATAATTCTTCCCAAACTATGATCCCTCCTCTGTCTGGAGGCCAATATGGCATCTATCAATTCAAACAATTGTAACTATAAATCAATGGAACACCATACTGCCCATAATTAACTGCATGTTTTCATCCAATTAATTCATCTGCATTGTATACTGATTTGCTGTCTCCTTACTACTTATTACCAAACCGCCACTATCTTATGCTCTAATGCTTTTTTATCCAGGTAGAATGCAAGGTTTTCACAAATCAATATTTATTAGTTTTGTATTTAAGTCATTATAACACTTTTTCACCAGGATATCTATATAAAATAAAATGTTTCACGTGAAACATTTTGGAAATTTTGTAACAGTTTATCAACATTTATGCCAAAAAATATTTGCATCTATTCTCACATAAAAATCATTACATAGGATTAGCATAAGACAATTTTCAAACACACTCCAATGTTTCACGTGAAACATTGCATATTTTTATATTTTATTCTTGTATATCCAGCATGTTTCACGTATAATAAAAGTCAAATATAAAAGTTATTGAGGAGAAATTGATATGAAGAAAAACAGGCGCAATTTATCCACACTTGCCATTTTATTCACCATCGCAACAGGGGCTATTCATTTTATAAACAAAAGTATCATCGCATCTGCATCCAACAAAAACCTGGTCAAATCATCAATCAATCACCATTTCTATCAATGGAGGTTTGGACGAATTTATTATACAAAACAAGGAAGCGGTAAACCACTCTTGCTAATTCATGACCTACAGGCAGGTGCCTCCTGCCACGAATGGAATAAAATCGAATCAGCTTTGGCAGAAAATCATGAGGTTTATACCATAGACCTTCTAGGATGCGGACAATCAGAAAAACCACAGATCACATATACAAATTTTTTCTATGTTCAATTATTATGCGATTTTGTCAAACAGGTAATCGGTAAAAAAGCAGATATTGTTGCCAGCGGATATTCCGGTTCTTTTACCGTTATGTCCTGCCTAAACGATGCTGATTTGTTTGATAAAGTACTCCTTATTAACCCACCAGATTTGAATCTGCTAAATCAGGTTCCCAGAAAAAATTCGCGATTGCAAAAGCTGATACTAGAGACTCCTGTCTTTGGAACTATGATCTACAATATTCTCATGAGCCGCCAGAACATTGAGCATATATTTTGCGAAAAACTATTTTACAATCCCTTCCGTATCAATCCGGTATTTCTTGATACTTTCTACGAAAGCGCCCACTCTGATGGTTGTAAAGGAAAATACATGTATGCCAGCCAAATTGCAAACTATACAAATATTAACATTCAAAACGGTCTGGCTAAAGTCAATCACAGCATTTATATCATCGAAGGAGCCAATGAAACTTCGGGAAGAAAAATCCCAGATGCTTATGTGGATATCAATCCTGCTATTGAAGTATCTTATGTGGATCACTCCAAGCATTTTCCTCATCTGGAAAATCCGGAAGAATTTCTGGAGCAGGCGGAAATTTATTTATACTCAAGAGCATAAGTATTTGCCAAATGATTTGCTGTTTTGCTTGAAACAGTGAAGACTTGCCGGCAAATCATTTGGCTCGCGGGTATAAAAACTATTTGAAAATATGAAAAGCAAAAAGCCATGCATAGCATAACATGCATGGCTTTTTCTTATGATTTTAAACCAAAGGTAATTTTCCTGGTGTTCCGCTTTTTCGCGGATATTTTCCTGGTGTGGCATATTTTTTTTCAATACGTATCAGTGACCTGCTCATATCTGAATTGGGCACTGTGAAATCAATTTTATCTCTGACGCAGCCTCCCAGAAGTTTAACCGCTCCCTGTGCTTCTTCCAATTCTTCCTGTACATTGCCGGACTTATAAGGTATAAAGTCACCTTTAACCTTCACCAGCGGGATGCAGTACTCAGACAATACCGATAAGTGGGCCACTGCCCTTGATACACAGAGATCAAATACTTCCCGATATTCTTTACTTTTTCCCAGTTCTTCTGCCCTTCCATGGATAGCTGTCACATTATCCAATTCCAGTTCTTCCACTAGAATATTTAAAAAATTGATTCTTTTATTCAGGGAATCCAGCAAAGTCAATTGAATTTCCGGGAAAATAATTTTCAAGGGAATTCCTGGAAACCCGGCGCCGGTCCCTACATCAATTACTTTTTTCTTCGCTCCGCCCACCACATCTGGAATTTTTACGAGACACAGACTGTCCAGAAAATGCTTATTGATTACATCCTCATAATCAGTAATGCTAGTCAGATTCACCCGCTGATTCCATTCCAGCAGCAGCTGATAATATTTCATAAATTGCTGTTCTTGTTTCTCGGAAAGAAGGATTCCCAATTCCCTGCATCCTTTTCTCAATACTTCCATTTATTTACACTCCAGTTTTTCATATTAAGTAGCTGTAGAAAAAAGTGATACAGATTGCGCAAGCCAAGATCAGCTATTTTCCCACAGCTCTTAAACACAAATATATAGCATATTATTTATATACAGCTTCTAAGTAAACCATCAAAACAGAAATATCGGAAGGGGACACTCCTGATATCCTGGATGCCTGTCCCAGTGATGTGGGACGGTACAGAGTTAATTTCTGCCTGGCCTCATTTCTAAGGTTTGTGATCTTCTCGTAGTCTATATCATCCGGCAGAAGTCTTCTCTCCAGCTTTTTAAACTGACGCACCTGCTTTTCCTGGCGGTTGATATATCCTTCGTATTTGATATGGATATTCACCTGTTCCCGGACATCCCAGGGAAGATCCGGACGTTCTTCATCCAGCTCCCTTAACATCTCATAATCCAGCTCCGGACGCCGGATGAGATCTGCCAGAGTCACACCGGATTTCAAGGGCGTGCTTTTATTTTCCTTCAAAAAAATCTGGATTTCTTCACTGGCCCCTAAATGCTTTTCACTGACACGGTTGATCTCTTCTCTGATTTTTTCTTTTTTCCATAAAACATACTCATATTCTTTATCTCCCACCAGACCCACTCTCCAGCCGATTTCCCTGAGACGCAGATCTGCATTATCCTGTCTAAGAAGCAATCTGTATTCTGCCCGGCTGGTCATCATCCTGTAAGGCTCTTTATTTTCTTTGGTCACCAGATCGTCAATGAGAACTCCAATATAAGACTGGCTTCTGTCCAAAGTGATCATATCTCTGCTTTTTATTTTCATGGAGGCATTGATTCCGGCAATCAGTCCCTGGGCCGCAGCCTCCTCATAACCGGAGCTTCCATTAAACTGTCCCGCACTGAACAATCCCTGGATAGACTTAAACTCCAGTGTGGCATTCAGCTGCCTGGGGTCAATACAGTCATATTCAATAGCATAAGCATTTCTTACAATCTCAGCGTGCTCCAATCCCGGAACGGTATGATACATTTCAAACTGAACATCTTCCGGCAGTGAACTGGACATTCCTCCCACATACATTTCCGAGGTATACAGACCCTCCGGCTCAATAAATACCTGATGGCGGTCTTTATCCGCAAACCGCACCACCTTATCTTCTATAGAAGGACAATAGCGTGGGCCTGTTCCCTCTATTTTTCCAGAATACAAAGGCGACCGGTCCAGATTATTACGGATAATCTCATGAGTTTTCTCATTGGTATAAGTCAGCCAGCAACACACCTGCTCCTTTTGTATTTCCTCCGCGGATGTGGAAAAAGAAAATGGACGGACCCAATCATCCCCTGTCTGTCTCTCCATTTTATCATAATCAATGGTATTGCCGTCGATTCTGGCAGGGGTGCCTGTTTTAAAGCGAAGCATCTCCACTCCCAATTCCTTTAAGGAATCTGTGAGAAAATTAGCAGCCTGCAGTCCATTGGGTCCTGTATTGGTACTCACGTCTCCGTAGATGCACCGTGCCTTCAGATAAGTTCCAGTACACAGAATCACTGCCTGGCATTCATAAACTGCTTTGGAATAAGTCTCTACTCCCGTAACCTTTCCATTTTCTGTGAGTATTTTCGTAACTTCTCCCTGCTTGATGGTCAGATTTTCTGTCTCCTCCATGGTCTTTCTCATCCGGGTACTGTATGCCTGCTTATCTGCCTGTGCCCGAAGAGAATGAACCGCAGGCCCCTTAGATTTATTCAACATTTTTGACTGTATGAAAACAGCATCTATATTCTTTCCCATCTCACCGCCCAGAGCGTCCACATCTCTGACCAAATGCCCCTTGGAGCTTCCTCCAATATTGGGATTACAGGGCATCAGGGCAATGCTGTCCACACTCACTGTAAAAATAACCGTATCCAGACCAAGTCTGGCACAGGCCAGCGCCGCCTCGCATCCCGCATGTCCCGCCCCTACTACCACAACCTGGTAATTTCGTACTAATCGGCTCATATCCTAAACTCACTTTCCCACACAAAATTTGTGAAAGATCTCATTGATTACATCTTCATCTACCGACTCTCCCAATATACTGCCCAGTGCCTCATAGGCACTCATCAAATCAATGGAATAAAAATCCTCCGGCATGTGCGCATGTAAACTATCAAGAACCTGATTCAGACTCTCCGCTGCCTCCTGAAGCAGTTTCTTATGCCGCAGATTGGTAATATAAACATCCTCCGGCAGATGAAGTTTTCCCTGAAAAAACATGGACTCTATCTGACTTTTCAGTTCCTCCAGCCCTGTCTCTTCTTTGGCTGATACTGTTATCACCTGTTTTCCTGTCAAACGTTCAAGCTCTCTGGCACTTACCTTTTCCGGAAGGTCTGATTTATTTAGTATAATGATCGCCTGTTTTCCTGTGATCATATCCATAATCTGGTAATCACTTTCATCCAAAGGAACAGAGGCATCTGCCACATACAAAACCAAATCAGCCTGCTCTGCCTGATTCAGCGCCTTATCCACGCCTATACTCTCAACCACATCCGAAGTCCGGCGTATCCCAGCCGTATCTACAAGTCTTAAGGTCACGCCGCCCATGTGGATATATTCTTCCAAAGTATCTCTGGTGGTGCCTGCAATCTCTGTGACAATTGCCCGCTCCTCACCCAGCAGAACATTTAAAAGAGAAGACTTTCCCGCATTGGGCTTTCCCACAATAACAGTTCGTATCCCCTCCTGTATCATCTTTCCATCCTCAGAAGTGGACAGCAGCTGCTCTATCCTGTCTTTCTGTTCCTCCACCGTATCCAGCAGTCTGTCATCAAATCCATCCAGACTCATATGTTCCGGGTCATCCAGAGCGGCTTCTATATAAGCAGTCTCATAAAGTATCTTCTGACGGATCTCCGTTATCTTCTGCTTAACAGAACCCTTCAGCTGACGAATCGAATTATTTAAGGCATGCTGATTCTTGGACTGTATCACATCCATGACAGCTTCCGCCTGGGACAAATCCAGGCGGCCATTTAAAAATGCCCGCTTAGTAAACTCTCCGGGCTCCGCAATCCTGGCCCCCTGCTTCAAAACTGTCTCCAAAACTCTTTTCATAGCATAGACTCCGCCATGACAGTCGATCTCCACCGTATCCTCTCCGGTAAATGTCCTGGGTGCGCGCATGAGCATAACCAACACCTCATCCACCATTTCCCCGCCATCGTAAATATGTCCATAATGAATGGTATGGGTCTCAGCATCTGATAAATTCCAGTTTTTCTTCTTACTGCGGTAAACCTGGTCAGCAATCTCAACTGCCCTGTTCCCGCTGACCCGGATAATACCGATTCCCGATGCACTGACTGCTGTAGAAATTGCTGCAATCGTATCCCTCATAGATTCTCTCTCCTATTAAGGAATTGTTAAAGAATGAATCTTTACAGTTCCTAAAAAGAAAACCCCATGGCATAAGAAACTTGCAGGGAAACAGCTGTTTTCCCACAGTTACTAAATTCCTGGAGTCTTCAAAAAATATAATGTCTTACCTGCGTGCAGACGCTTTTGGTTTTACAACTATATGACGGTAAGGGTCCTCCCCTTCACTTACTGTTTCCACATAATGATTTCCCTGCAGCGTGGAATGAATAATCCGTCTTTCATAAGGATTCATAGGCTCTAAAACAACAGCCTTTCTTGTCTTTCTCACTTTGGAAGCAATTCCTCTGGCCAGATTCTCCAAAGTCTCTTTTCGTCTGGCCCGGTAATTCTCCGTATCCAATTTCACTTTTACATAGCTGTTTTTGCCTTTGTTAATCACCAGCCCAGTCAAATACTGCAGAGAATCTAACGTCTGTCCTCTTTTTCCAATCAATATGCCCATATCGCCGCCAGAAAAATCAATGGTCAGACTTCCGTCTGAAGTGTTATATACCGTATTGATGTCTGCCTCAATTTTCATAGCCTGAAAAACATCATTCAGAAACTTCTCCGCTTTCCCCTTAATCGCTTCAATCTGTTCCTGGTCTGTGATAATCTCAATCTGACGGGGTTCTCTCTTCCTGTATTCTCTGCCTTTTCCTTTCTGAACAGCCGGTCTTGGTGTATTGGGCTGTTCCTCTGGCTTTTTCAATTCTGTTTTATTCTCAGTTTTCTCATGAAGAATCTCATTGCCGGCAGGCTCTGTACTGGCTGCGCTCCCGCTCTCAACTGCTTTATTCTCATTCTTCTCTTTCCTGCCTGCGCGTATCACAGCCGGTTTGCTTCCAAACCCCAAAAAGCCTTTGCTTCCCTCACTGATAACCTGAATTTCCAATTCATCGCTGGGGGTCTCTAACTGCATAGATGCCTTGATAATCGCCTCATCCTTTGTCCTGCCAGATACCTCTATATACTCCATCCTTAACCCTCCCACTATCATGGAACAAATTCTTTCACCTGTTTTTCCTTTTGTTTTTTTCTTCGAACTGCTTCACTAAATTCGCCCTGTCTGCGATACTTCCAGGCGTTGGCTGACTGTTATTCTGAGGAAGATTTACCTTCTTATTTGCCAGAGATTCTGTATTACGGTTAATGTTACGGACATTTTGATGAGCCTGACTGGTGATTTTATTTGGAGGAAGGCCGGCTTTCTCTCTTTTCTTTGCCGCTTTCTCCATGTTTTTCTTAATCAGCTCATCCATATCCACTTTGCTGATATGGTGGTTAATCAACAACATCTGCAGACTGCGGATCACAGCACCTGCAACCCAGTAAATACCAATACCT
Source organism: uncultured Lachnospiraceae bacterium (assembly GCA_910588825.1). GTDB lineage: Bacteria > Bacillota > Clostridia > Lachnospirales > Lachnospiraceae > MGBC164599. The sequence continues at coordinate 26,322 of CAJURF010000020.1, read as the reverse complement.
ACCTGAAAAGTGAAACACATCACTGCCGAAAACACCGGCATAAAGTTATTCATGGTCTTCATAGTATTTGCCATGTTGTTATTTTCATCATTTTCCATGGAAGCCTGGGGCATCAGCCGGTAATTCAGCCACTGGGTAAACCAAGCCAGAAGAGGAACCATCACTGCCCCCACAGCCAGAAGAATACTTCCCGCTGTCAGTGCATCCTTGATAATACTCAGCGGCGCATCCGCTATATTCAGTCCCAGGAAATACTGCATCTTCGACAGCTTCTCCGCCGTCTGGTCTATAGTTCCGGAAAATGTGGAAAACTTACCGATATCCGCAAATTCCTGCCATTGCGACGGGGAAAGCTTGTAGAGAACATCAATCACAGATTCTCTGGTGGCCGTTCCATTATCCAAAACCAGGCTCACCTGGTTAATCTTCTCATCTTCCAGAAACTTCTGGATAATATCCGTATATCCATTAACATTTACTATTTTATCTACTACATCAGTAAAAATATTCTTTACACTGCCCACATAAGCCGGAACCCGATAAATAACCTGGTATAAAGACAGAAGAATCGGCATCTGAATCAACAGCTGCAGACAGCTTCCAGTAGGAGATACTCCATACTTCTGATACACCATGGTGGTTTCTTCCTGCATTTTCTGAATGGACGCCTGGTCCCTTCTATCTTTGTATTTCTTCTGAATCGCCTGCAGTTCCGGATTCATAACCGCAGACATCTTGGAAAACTTCTGCTGTTTAATCTGAAGAGGCGTCATCAGCAAATAAACAATCAATGTGAAAATAATAATACATAAACCAATGTTCTCAATCCCAAAGAGACCATCCAACACCTTAAATATGCCGTCCATCAGCCAGCCCAATATATGGGCTACCTGTCCCAATATGGGCATACTGCTCTTTGTAGCTAGTATAAACAAAATATAATTCCTCCTGGTCTTTTCATACAGTTCCTAACATTTCTATTAAGTACCTAAGGCACTGGATCATAACCACCCTTTGAAAAAGGATTACAACGCAAAATTCTCCACCCTGTCAAAAGGATTCCCTTAAAAGCTCCGTACTTTTTCAACGCTTCAATCCCATATTGAGAACATGTGGGAAAATACGGGCACCTGGTACTTTTCACAGGCGATACGTACTTTTGATAACATCGAATCATCCAAATCAACAAATTTTTCATGATTTTCTTCCTATTATAATGTGATGCATATTCCCCAGATGCATCATGGCACTTTCAATATCCCAATAATTCGTACCTTTCGCCTGTGTCCTGGAAACTACCACAATATCCAATCCTCTTTGAAACCGGCTCTCATTGCACCGGTAACTCTCCCTGATTAATCTGGCAATCCTGTGGCGGACAATACTGTTTCCCACTTTCTTACTCACAGAAACTCCCAGCCGGTTATGTTCTGTACCGTTATCCAGTACATACATAACCAGCAGACGGTTTACATACGATGTTCCCTGCCTGTAAACTTTTTGAAAATCACTGTTCTTCTTCAACGACTCTGAATATTCCATCATTTATCTGACTCCAAAATAATAGAAGAAAAGACCACAATTATGCGGTCTTATACAGCGATCCTTTTTCTTCCTTTTAATCTTCTGGCTGCCAGGACCTTACGCCCGCCTTTCGTACTCATTCTTGCCCGAAAACCATGCACTTTTGCCCTATGCCTTTTCTTTGGCTGAAATGTCATTTTCATAACTCAGGCACCTCCTTCTTCTTTAATATATGACAATTACGTTTATGAACATCGTTTTAATTATATGCATAAATAAGGTATTCGTCAAGCGAAAATCAAGAAAAGATACGATAAACTTCTATAGAATTTATCAAATTCAAGTTTTCCACAATCCCCCTTTTATCCCCTGCCTGATATAACGTTATCCACATTTTGTGGATAACTTGTGGATAACTCTCTTTTATCCGTGTAAAAAACGCAAAATCTTACACATTTCGACAGAGAAATCCCCAAAATAAGCCACTTTTTCATCCATACCATTTATACACATTTTTAACACCTCAGTAATAATATGGATTCCTCACAAATATTTAATCATTGCGAAATCTCTCTATTTATTATAATATGATACTATAAAAAAAATTTGGAGAATTAGCTATGAACGTGATAGAAGAAAAATGGGACGAAATACTAAATATTGTAAGAACAGAGCACGAACTGTCTGATGTTTCTTTTAACACATGGCTGGTGCCCTTGAAAGTACATAGTGTGGATAAAAATATAGTTACCATCATTGTCCCTTCCCAACAGGTAGGTCTAAACTATATCAGCAAAAAGTATACCCTTCCTCTCCAGGTGGCAATCGGGGAAGCTACCGGAATGATGAACTGCCAGGTAAGATTTTTACTCCAGGCAGATGTGGAAACAGCAAAGCCCCTTCCCAATCAGGACCCTAATGCCACCAGATGGGAAGAAGCCAGGCTGAACCCCAAGTATACTTTTGATACTTTTGTCGTGGGAAGCAACAATAAATTTGCCCATGCCGCTTCTCTGGCTGCCGCGGAATCCCCCGGAGAAGTCTACAACCCTCTGTTCATCTACGGAGGTGTAGGACTTGGCAAAACCCACTTAATGCACTCGATCGCCCACTTTGTAATCAATACATACCCCCAGAGCCGTGTGTTATATGTAACCAGTGAAGAATTCACCAACGAACTAATCGAATCCATCCGTAACAGCAACAACACTGCCATGACTAAATTCCGCGAAAAATACCGGAACATTGATGTACTTCTCATTGACGACGTGGAGTTCATCATAGGCAAAGAATCCACACAGGAAGAATTTTTCCACACTTTCAACGCTTTACACAGTGCCAAGAAGCAGATTGTCATTTCCTCAGACAAGCCTCCGAAAGACATGGAAATTCTGGAAGACCGAATCCGGTCCCGTTTTGAATGGGGTCTGATCGCAGATATCTCAAGTCCGGATTATGAAACGAGAATGGCTATCCTTCGTAAAAAGGAGGAACTGGACGGCTATAATCTGGATGAAGAGATTATAAAATATATCGCTACCAATGTAAAATCCAATATCAGGGAACTGGAAGGCGCTTTAAATAAGCTGATGGCTTTTGCTAACCTGGAAAAACAGGAAGTGACTCTGGCATTGGCGGAGCAGGTCTTAAAGGACATTATCTCTCCGGATGAAAAGAGAATTATAACACCAGAATACATCATCAATACAGTCTGTGAACATTTTGACGTATCCTTAGATGATATCAAGAGCAATAAGCGGAGTTCCAAAATTGTACACCCCCGCCAGATTGCCATGTACCTGTGCAGGGATATGACAGACACAGCCTTAAAAGTCATTGGAAAATACATGGGGAACCGGGACCACACCACTGTAAAGCACGGCATTGAGAAAATTGAAAAAGAACTGCAGACCTCCCCTACAACCCAGAACACCGTTGAGATTCTGAAAAAGAAAATTAACCCTCAAAAATAAAATAAAGGAAATTATCCACATTCATGATGTGCATGAAGGGTGTTTTCCATGTGAATTGGGGAGTATAACTCTCTTTAAGCAAATATCCTTATTTTTCACCTTCGTAACTTGTACACTGAGATCCACACCTTTAAAAAACAGTTTAAACAGGGTTATCATTTCACCAAACCCTTCAACCACAAGTATGATCGGACTTTTTAACATATACACACCCACTAAGAAGACTACTACGGAATTCTTTTTATATTAATAAAACACCGGGGATGCGGTCATATAAGAAAGGAAGTTATACACAATCATGAAAATTATCTGTTCCAAGAACGATCTATTAAAAAGCGTAAACATTGTCCTGAAAGCTGTTCCCAGCAAAACAACCATGCCGATCCTGGAATGTATTTTAATCGACGCTACAGCCAGCCAGATTAAATTCACAGCTAATGATATGGAACTGGGAATAGAAACCATTGTAGAAGGTAATATAGAAGAAAAAGGCATGGCTGCATTAGATGCTAAAATCTTTTCGGAGATTATACGAAAACTTCCCGATAACTCAGTGACAATCCAGACAGATGAAACTTTGCATGCCACAATCACCTGTGAGAAGTCAAAATTCACCATACCGGGAAAGTCAGGTGAAGACTTCACATATATTCCTGTAGTAGAGCGAGAAGAATCTCTGACTATCTCACAGTTTACTTTAAAAGAAATGATACGCCAGACGATCTTTTCTATTGCCGTCAATGAAAATAATAAACTGATGACAGGGGAACTATTTGAAATACGGGATGGTTTTCTTCGCATCGTATCCCTGGATGGCCACAGGATCTCTATCCGTAACGTAGAGTTGAAAAAACAATATGAAGATAAAAAGGTAATCGTACCGGGAAAAACATTAGGAGAGGTCAGCAAAATTTTATCCGGCGAGGTAGATGACCAGGTAAGCATATACTTTGGGAAAAATCATATTTTGTTCGAATTTGACAAAACCATGGTGGTTTCCAGGCTGATTGACGGAGAATATTTTAAGATAGACCAGATGTTATCCAGTGATTATGAAACTATGGTCATGATTAATAAAAAAGAATTTCTAAGCTGTATTGAACGTGCGGCCCTGTTTATCCGGGAAAGTGATAAGCGGCCCATTATTATCAATGCCTCCGATAATACCATGGAGTTGAAAATTGATACGGCAATAGGGTCTATGGATGAACAAATTGACATTGAAAAAGAAGGGAAAGATATTTTAATAGGTTTTAACCCTAAATTTTTGATTGACGCGCTGAAAGCCATTGATGATGAGACTATACAAATTTATTTTGTGAATCCCAAAGCTCCCTGCTTTATCAGAGATGAAGAAAAAAGATATACGTATTTGATTCTGCCTGTAAACTTTAATTGATTTTGAGAAAAATAAGATAGGATGTCAGCGAAATGAAAGAGATATTTGAGATTCCCCTGGAGGGAGAGTATATTAAACTGGGACAGGCCTTAAAAGCTGTAAATATAGCAGAAGACGGTGTGGACGCCAAATATATGATACAGGACGGGCTGGTACAGGTAAATGGAGAGATCGATACCCGGCGGGGTCGTAAACTGTGTGCTGGCGATGTGGTTGATTTTCAGGAAGTTCAGATTCGTATTGTAAGGTAGAAAATGTATATTGAATCTTTGCAATTAAAAAATTTTAGAAATTATCAGTCCCTTGACCTTACGTTTGATCAAGGGACTAATATCTTGTATGGAGAGAACGCTCAGGGCAAAACAAATATTTTGGAGGCCGTCTATATGTGCGGTACTACCAAATCCCACAGAGGAAGCAAAGACCGGGAAGTTATTCAATTTCATGAAGATGAGTCTCATATCTGTATGAAATTAGTGAAAAATGGGCTCCCCTATAAATTAGATATGCATTTGAAGAAAAACAAGCCCAAAGGAGCAGCTATTAACGGAATTCCCATCCATAAGGCCAGTGAGTTGTTCGGTGTGGTAAATCTGGTCTTTTTTTCGCCGGAAGATTTAAATTTAATAAAAAGCGGGCCCAGCGAGAGAAGAAAATTTCTGGATTTAGAATTGTGTCAGCTGGATAAAATCTACTTATCCGATTTATTTAATTTTCAAAAAGTCATCAATCAGAGAAATAAACTGTTAAGAGATATTGTGTTTCAGCCTAAACTGGAAGAAACCATAGATATATGGGATTATCAGCTTCTCACATATGGCAGGCGTATTATTGCAAAAAGAAAAGAATTTATTTTGCAGTTAAATGAAATCATTCAGGAAATCCATCAGAATCTCACTGGTAAAAAAGAGAAGATGGAGTTGAAATATGAGGCTAATGTTTCCGAAGAACTCTATGAGGAGACACTGGCTGCAAACCGGGACAGGGATTTGAAACTGCATACCACCTGTACCGGACCCCACAGAGATGATCTATGCGTGAAAATCAATGGATTCGACATACGTAAATACGGTTCTCAGGGTCAGCAGAGAACAGCGGCATTGTCTCTGAAATTGTCCGAAATTTATATGGTAAAGAATACAGTCAGGGATACGCCGGTGCTGCTCCTGGATGATGTCTTATCAGAGCTGGACCATAACCGGCAGAATTACCTTCTGAACAGTATTCATCAGATACAGACATTGATTACCTGCACTGGGCTGGATGATTTTGTAAACAGCAGGTTCAGAATTGATAAAATATTTCAGGTGACAGCAGGCAGCATCCGCCAGGGATAGAGGGCAGTAGTTACAGTAATTCTTTGACAATCATAATATCCCTATGATACACTGTGAATAGCAAGCCAGTCAGGCGGATGAACACATAGATATGGAAAGTTGGTGGATAGTATTGGACAGAGAAGAATTTCTTACAAAAATAGAAAGCATCAACCAGTTTGTGCATAAAAAAGATTATAAAAATGCTCTTGAAATTGTGGAATCTATTGAGTGGAGAAAAGTGAAAAGTGCGCGTACCCTGTGTGTGGCAGGGGAGGTTTACGCGGCTAACAGATGTTATCAGGAGAGTAAAGAGATTTTTCTTATGGCCTACAAAAGATCGCCTGTGAGAAAAAATATTCTGTACCGTCTGATTGAAGTGTCCATAAAAATGGAGGATTTGGAGGATGCACTGAAGTATTATCAGGAATTTCTCGAGATGGCTCCCAATGATAATATACATTTTATTTTAAAATACAAAATCTACAGCGCAAGAAAGACGCCCCTGGAAGACCAGATTCAAATTCTGGAGGAGTATAAGGAGCGGGAATATACAGAGAGATGGTCTTATGAACTGGCCAAACTGTACTACAAGGCAGGCGAGCGGAGGAAATGCGAAGAGGTCTGCGATGATCTTGTATTGTGGTTTAGTGAAGGGGAATATGTTATAAAGGCGCTGGAGCTGAAAATGCGTCTGACAAATCTGACCCCGAGACAGCGCAAGATTTATGAAGAACAGCTCCGTGAGAAAGAATTAAGGGAACAGCAGGATAGAGAAGAGGTCCAGGTACAGACAGAGGAAAATGAGACGGAGCAGAAACAGAGCTTCGAACAGGAATCAGAGCCGGACTCAGAGAGCGGAGGGCAGTCAGATACAGAGTCAAAAAGCCAGGATTCAGAAAAGCCCGGAAATTTAGAGAGTCTTTCCATGGAACTGTACGATGAAGAACAGCCCCGGAAACAGAAGAAGAATGATGATATTGTAACCATTGTGGAAGGAAATGGAACATTACAGGAGAAAATTACAAAGGGCATAAAAGATATCTTCGCTGGGATTGTGAAAGGGGACTGGGAGGAAGATGAAGATTTTCTGGAAGGTTACGCCATTGAGCCGAAGATCAGCATGGCAGATGTGATTCCACCTGAGACCGTGGAAGAAAATATCAAAGAGATAGAAGAGAAATCTTCTCAGGATGAACCGGAAGATACAAGGCCAGAAGAAAATGAGGAGCAGCCAGAAGACCAGCCAGGAGAATCCCAAGAGCATAAGCTGCAGGAAGACGGACTCAAACTGCAGGAAAGTGAGAAGCCTGAGGAAGAGGGGGAACGTCAGCAAGAGGATGGTCTGGCGGAGGAACCTGCAGATTCGCAGGCAGGCGGGCAGGACACCATGTCCATAGAGATGCAGGAGCTGAAAGTACAGGAAGAACTGTCTGAGGAGAACCAGGAACCAGACTTGCAGGCGGATTCATCTGAAGATGTGGAGATTCTAAAAGCGCAGGCGGACTTCTCAGGGGAGAACGAGGACCCAAGACTGCAGGAAGGCCAGTCTGAGGTTGTGGAGATTCAGGATTTACAGGAGAAGGCTGAGAAGAAATGGCCTCTCCCAAAATTGGATGTAGAAACCCCGGAGAAGTTTGATACCAGCAGGCTTCCGGAGCTGAAAATGCCGGATTTTAATCTGGAAGAAGTAATTTTGTCTGCCGCGGAGAAACAGGGAATCGACGTTGCCGAAAAAGAAGAGGAAGAAAACCCATCAGAATATGTGGAAGAATCCACAGAAGACATAGCAGAGGCCAAAGCTGACGAATCAGAGGAAGAAGAACCAGAAGAATCTGCAGAAATTTTGAACATAGAGAAAGTACAGCCGGAAGGGGAAATACATCCTCAGGAGGATACGGCCAGTGAGGAAGATAGTTTAATCGAGTTTATTGATTCTCAGAACAGCAGAGAAGAGGAAGACCCGGATGTAATTGTAACCAGAGAACAGAATCTGGATGAAGTGGAGCAGAAATTATTCAGCTACTTTTCCACAATTCCCGGCATGAGCCAGCAGCTGGTGGAAGCGCTCACCGATGCACAGATGTCCGCATCGGACAAAACATCCCGGACCGGAAATATTATAGTGATGGGAAATCTTCGTACTGGAAAGACAAGGCTCACGGAAGGGCTGGTCAAGTCCATATGCAGAGAGCTTCATATGCCTGCGGCGAAGACAGCGTCTGTGGAAGCTTCTCAGCTAAATGGCAGAGATATCGCGAAGATTGTGGATAAAATGTCCGGAGGTTTTCTGGTGATTCAGAAAATCAGCCAGCTGACACCGGAAAGTGTGGAGCAGCTGAATCAGGCCATGGAATTCAGGACAGATGGATTGACGGTTATTTTGGAAGATGAGAAGATTGGTATGCGCAAATTCATTGCCAAGTATCCCAAATTTACAAAGAAGTTCACTTCTACCATAAATATTCCGGTATTTACCAATGACGAGCTGGTTCATTTCGCGAAAGTCTATGCGGATGAGATGGGATACGTGATGGATACCATGGGGGTTCTTGCACTTTACAATCTAATCGGCGATAATCAGAAAGAAGATGAACCCATGACCATTGGAACTGTGAAAGATATGATGGACGATGCCATTACAAAAGCGGAAAGCAGCCATCGAAAACTTCAGAGATCCATTTCAAAGAAAAGATTTGATGATGAGGGAAAAATTGTTTTATATGAGAAAGATTTTAAGTAAAAGGGCGGGCTAAGATGAAACCATATCTGGGTACTCCCGGGGGTACAAAGGAAATTTTAAAAAAATATGGATTTGTATTTCAGAAAAAGTATGGCCAGAATTTTCTGATAGATTCTCACGTTCTGGAAAAGATTGTAAAGGCAGCGGAAATTGGGGAGGATGATTTTGTCCTGGAGATTGGTCCGGGAATCGGAACAATGACCCAGTATCTGGCAAGTGCAGCCAGAAAAGTTGTGGCAGTGGAGATAGACCGCTTTCTGATTCCAGTACTGGAGGATACTTTGAAAGAATTTCCCAATGTGGAAGTGATACAAAACGATATTCTGAAAGTGGACCTTGGGGGTCTGATACAAGAGAAGAATCAGGGAAAACCCATTAAGGTTGTGGCCAATCTCCCTTATTACATTACTACCCCCATTCTGATGGAACTGCTGGAGAAAAAACTCCCCATCACTTCTATCACTGTCATGGTTCAAAAAGAGGTTGCGCAGCGTATGTGTATGGGGCCGGGCACGAAAGAATATGGAGCCCTGTCCCTGGCAGTGCAGTATTTTGCCCAGCCCTGTACAGCCGCACAGGTTCCGCCTAACTGTTTTATCCCGCGGCCGAAAGTGGGAAGTACAGTGATTCAGTTGAAAATCTATGAAAATCCGCCGGTGATTGTGGAGAACGAAAGATTTATGTTCCAGGTAATTCGGGCTTCCTTTAATCAGAGGAGGAAGACTTTGGTGAACGGACTTTTGAATTATTCTGGATTTTCGCTGGAAAAGGAGGAAATACTGGAGGCACTGAAAGTATGTGGAATTCCTGGGAATGTAAGGGGGGAAAGTTTAAGCCTAGAGCAATTTGCTCAGTTGGCCAATGCTTTGAAGGGAGGGGTTCATGAGTGATAGAAAGATACAATGGCATCCAGGATTCACAGCCGCTATGCATCTGGAACTGAGTGAATATAAGGATAAACTGGTTTTTGAGAAAGAATATAATCTGAACACAAAACCTTTAGAGATCGACCTGCTGATCATCAAAAAGGAAAGTGACGCCCATATATCCAACGAAATCGGAAGATTCTTCAAAGGCCATAATATCCTGGAATACAAATCGCCGGAAGACCATCTCAACATAGATTCCTTTTTCAAAACCATGGCTTATGCATGTCTTTATAAATCATACGCAGACACTGTTGATGGAATCCATACAGACGATATCACCATAAGCATTGTCCGGGAAGCTAAACCCCAGGGAATTTTCAGGTATTTTCAGGAACATAACTTTCAGATAACAAGCACCTTTCAGGGCATCTATTATATGAAAGGGCCATTTCCATTCCCAGCACAGATTGTTGTCACAAGGGAGTTAGACCCTAAAGAGCATACATGGCTCAGGGCCTTATCTGAAAAACTGGATGAGAAAGACATTCAGAATCTTCTGACATATACAAACCGGCTGACAGGAAAAGCTGAAAGGGAAATGGCAGATTCCGTTTTGGATGTGAGCGTAAAAGCCAATAAACAGATAATTAAAAAATTGATGGGAGATGAGTTTATGTGCAATGCATTGATGGAGATTATGGAACCTAAGATCAAAGAGATTATGGAACCTAAAATGGAAGAAATGCGCAAAGAAGGTCTCAGGGAGGGCCGGATTCAAGGAATAATAGAAGCCCTTCGTGATCTAGAACATTCAGATTCCGAAATAAAATCAATACTTATAAAACAATACAGTCTTACGGAGGATGAAATAAACAATTATTTATAAGACTTTATAAGGGCATGGTTTCCATTTCTATAAAAACCATGCCCCTTTCTATATATTCGGTTATTAAAAATCGTCAATTATATAACAAAAAATAGAACGCTTAGCGGAGCGTTCTATTTTAATTAAAGGAAAGAGTGTCGATTACTATCGACATATGAAAAAGAAATTTGATAAAAATAATTGTTTGTTGTTATTATTTTTATGATGTTAGTATAGCTGTGAAATATGAGAAGAAAATGATTAACTTGTAAAGAAATCATGAACAATCGTCTAATGATTTATGAATAGCTTTCAAAAGCATATTTTTTGCGGTGCGGGGAAAGACTAAAAAATAAAAAGGAGTTTTGAGTATGAAAATTGCTTTTTATAGTACAAAGCCTTATGATAAAATCTGGTTTGATTCTCTGAATAAGGAGAAGTATGGATTTACCATAGATTTTCTGGAGAGTCCCTGTAAGGAGGCCAGTATTTCCCTGGCGAGAGGATACGATGCCATTTGTATTTTTGTCAATGATTACGTGACTGCACCTATGATTGAAGAACTTTATCAAATGGGAGTAAAGGCAATTCTTCTTCGCAGCGCCGGCTTTAATCACGTGGACCTGAGGGCTGCAAAAGGGAAGCTGGAGGTTCTCAGAGTTCCCAGCTACTCCCCGGAGGCAGTGGCGGAATACGCCATGGCCATGCTTTTGACGGTGAACCGTTATACACATAAGGCATATACCAGAACCCGGGAATTTAATATGAATATTAATGGGCTTATGGGCAGAGATCTGTTCCGCAAGACAGCAGGTATTGTGGGGACAGGTAAAATCGGACAGGCCATGATACGCATCTGCCAGGGCTTTTCCATGGATGTAATCGCCTATGACCCATATCCCAACTCTGATTTATCTGTGAAATATGTATCCAAGGAAGAATTATTCAGAAATTCAGATGTGATCAGTCTGCACTGTCCGCTGACAGAAGAAACCTATCACATCATTAACAAAGAAAGCATTGATATGATGAAAAAAAATGTCTATCTGGTAAATACTTCCCGCGGGGGGCTCATTGATGCAGGATATTTAATTGAGGGACTGCTGAACAGAACGTTTGCGGGAGTGGGATTGGATGTTTATGAGGAAGAAGAAGGGGTTTTTTATGAGGACCGGTCTAATGATATTATGAGAGATGAGATACTGGCAAGGCTCACTTCATTTCCCAATGTGCTTATCAGCTCTCATATGGGATTTTTTACAAGAGAGGCAACAAAGGCAATTGCAGAAATTACACTTGAAAATGCTTATGCTTTGGATCAGGGAAAAGAATTAAAGAATTCAGTAGTTTCTTAAAAAAGGATTAAAAGCCAGGAAAATTCACAAATATGCTGATAATTATGGTATAATATTCAGCGATATGTATCAACAAATGAAGGAAGTGATTGTATGGCGATAGAATCCTTGCCATTAAGTTATTTTAAGGAAGTAGATGATTGGGATACCGTTATATTTATTTATAGTGCAGCTTTGAAGCAGATTGGGACAAAGATTGATATCCTCAATGACGAATTCCAGCACAGACACCGTTACAACCCTATTGAGCATGTAAAATCCAGATTAAAAAAACCGGAAAGTATTTTAAAAAAGCTGAAAAAGCATGGATACGAATCCACTGTGGCCAATATGGTGAGATACGTGAATGATATAGCGGGAATCCGTATAACCTGTTCTTTTACCTCAGATATTTACCGTCTGGCAGACATGATAGCTAATCAGAGTGATTTGAAAGTAATATCTATTAAGGATTATATAAAATTTCCTAAAGAGAGCGGTTACAGCAGTTATCACATGATTGTGGCAGTCCCGGTGTTTCTCTCGGACACTGTGCTGGATACGAAGGTGGAAATCCAGATTCGCACAGTGGCACAGGACTTTTGGGCCACGCTGGAGCACAAAATTAATTACAAATTCGAGGGAAGCGTCCCTGAGTATATCAGCGCAGAACTTCGGGAATGTGCCAAAATGGTAGGGCACCTGGATGACAGAATGCTGTGCCTTAACGAGGCAATTTCAGCATCCCAGAAAGAGAAAGATGCTTCGTGACTCCTGAAAAAGTACCGTAATTGGATTCCCCCTATAAACGAGGAGTGCCCAGGCAAGCGGAACATGCCTGGGCAATTATTATGAAAAAATTATCTAGAAAAGTAGCCTGTGCAAGAAAATATTTAAGTCTTCCCTACAGCAACAGCATATCTTCTACTATTGAAACATTATAGCAGTGAAATGTGAATAAAAAATGAACAAAATATAGAAAAAATGTAAAACACACCTAAATTACACAAACAGAATATATAATAGAGAAAATTTTTCGTTATTATTGATATAAAAAAGTCATGAAAAACACGAAACGCGAAAAAAATTTAGTGATTTTTGCCCTATTTAACTTTATCCATTTCCAGTTTCACTGAGGGATAATCTGTGCTATAATAGAAAAAAATCGTGTTACTATATTAAATATAAGGAGTGTTTAAAATTATGTCTGAGACAATGAAAGATTATGAAAAAGAGTTAGAAGTTTCTTATCAGGAAATGGAAGAAAAACAGGATCTGTTTGCGTCTATGAGTGAGGAAGAACAGGCTGTCTGGGAAGAACTGAAACAGATGAAAGACGACAAGACAGAGGTGGAAGTTAAGATTAAGGAGATCGTAAAAGGAGGAGCAGTGGCTTTTGTGAATGAAGTGCGCGGCTTTATTCCGGCTTCCAAACTATCTTTAACCTATGTGGAAGATTTGAATGAGTTCCAGGGACAGCATATTAAAGTGCGTGTATTTGAGATTGATGTAGAAAATAAAAGGCTGATTCTCTCCGCTAAGGAGATTTTAAGAGAAGCCCAGGAAGCAAAGAAACAGGAAGAACTTGCGAAGATCCAGGTTGGCACAGTGGTAAAAGGTGTGGTGGACAGCATCAAGCCTTACGGAGCTTTTGTAAAACTGGAAAATGGTCTGTCCGGGCTTGTGCATATTTCACAGATTAGTAACCGGAGGCTGAAAACTGTTCAGGAAGTACTGAGCATGGGAGACGAAGTGACCGCAAAGATCACGAAAATTCAGGATGGCAAGTTAAGTTTAAGCATCAAAGCTTTAAGCGACGGTTCAGACTCAGAAGAACAGGTAACCGATTATGAGATTCCCAAGAGCCAGGAGCTGACCACTTCTCTGGGTTCTCTGTTTGCAAATATTAAATTGGATGACTAAATATGGCGAGTCGGAAAATTATTATCGTTGGCCATAAAAATCCGGATACAGATTCTGTCTGCTCGGCAATTGCCTATGCAGATATTAAGAACAGGACTACAAATCAGCGTTATTCGGCAAAAAGGGCGGGACAGCTCAATGAGGAGACTGCATATGTGCTGAACCGGTTTGGCGTGGACCCTCCTGGATATATCAGCGATGTGGGAACTCAGGTAAAGGATATGGATATCCGAAAGAGTCCGGACGCTTATGGGTATTATTCTGTGAAAACCGCATGGAATATGATGAGGGAAAGCGGCGCAGTTACCCTTCTTGTGAAAGACAAGGAAGGACATCTGGAGGGGCTTGTCACAATCGGAGATATTGCCAGAATTTACATGGAGATGTCTGATAACCGGATTCTTGCCAAAGCCCAGACACAGTATCAGAGTATTGCCCAGACTGTAGACGGGGAGATTGTGGTGGGAAATGAGCAGTCCTATTTTACAAAAGGTAAAGTGATTATCGGGGCGGCTCATCCGGAGCTTATGAAGGAACATGTCCAGCACCATGACCTGGTTATTATGGCAAACAGAGAGGAAGACCAGAAGTTTGTGATCCAGAGGGGCGTCAGCTGTGTGATCATTTGTCTGGGGTCCGGCGTAAGTGATGAAGTGAAACGTCTGGCAGCCCAGCACGGATGCGTGCTCATCGCCAGTCCGCTGGATACCTATACTGCGGCCACTATGATCAATCAGAGCATTCCTATACGCTATATTATGAGAAAAGACAATCTGGTTACATTCAGTACAGAAGATTATACCGATAATATTAAAGATGAGATGGTGAAACACCGCCACAGGGCGTTTCCGGTAATCAGCAAAAAGGGAAAATGTATCGGAACGATTTCCAGGCGGAATTTTATGGGAATGCGCAAAAAGCAGATTATTCTGGTGGACCATAATGAGAAAGACCAGGCTGTGGATAACATAGAAAATGCGGAGATTCTTGAGATTATTGACCATCACAGGCTGGGAAATCTGGAAACCATACAGCCAGTAGTATTCCGGAATCAGCCGGTGGGATGTACAGCGACCATCATGTATCAGTTTTATGTGGAAAATAAGCTGGATGTATCCCCCAGTATTGCAGGACTGTTATGTGCGGCCATTATATCAGACACATTAATGTTCCGGTCCCCAACATGTACAGTGGCCGATAAAATGGCGGCGGGTGCGCTGGCGCTGATTGCGGATATTGATATTCAGCAGTTTGCGGCGGATATGTTCAAAGCGGGAAGCAATCTGAAAGATAAATCTCCGGAGGTTATTTTCTATCAGGATTATAAGAAATTTATGGCTGACGAAGTGAATTTTGGCGTAGGACAGATCAGTTCCATGAATGCGGAAGAACTTATCACATTAAAAGAAAAATTACTTCCATATATGAAAAGTGAATGTGGAAAACATGAAGTTTCACAGGTGTATTTCATGCTGACAAATATTATGGAGGAATCTACAGAACTCTTGTATTATGGAGAAAACAGCGAACAGATGATTGAGTCTGCATTCCATGTTCAAAAGGATAATGATACATACGTGCTGCAAGGTGTTGTGTCCAGAAAGAAACAATTGATTCCTGCTCTGATGGAGGCGGCGCAGGATATCTATCCATAAATTAGGTAATAGCAGCTGTCAGGGAAAATGGATGATAAAATAATTATTTACAAAGTGATGTAATTGTTATAAGATATATCTATATTGTCTGATGGAAATATTACGGCAATTTTACTGGAGTATAAATAAAATGTAACTGTATGGCAGTTTATGCAGTTATGAAAAATATAGAGGTGCAGTATGGAACAATATGTGATCAAAGGCGGAAATCCCCTGGTAGGTGAAGTGGAAATCGCGGGGGCAAAGAATGCAGCATTGGCGATTCTGGCAGCGGCAATCATGACAGATGAGACGATACTGATTGAAAATATGCCGAATGTAAGGGATACCAATGTATTGCTGGAAGCAATCCAGGAAATCGGGGCAACTGTAGAGAGAGTCAGCAAATCCTGCGTAAAGGTCAATGGTTCCACAATTCAGGCTTTAAGCGTAGATTATGAATTTATTAAGAAGATCCGTGCTTCCTACTATCTTCTGGGAGCACTGTTAGGAAAATACAAACATGCAGAAGTACCGCTGCCAGGCGGGTGCAATATCGGCAGCCGTCCCATTGACCAGCATTTAAAGGGGTTCAGGGCTCTTGGGGCTTCTGTTGAGATCCGGCATGGGGCTATTGTCACACAGGCAGATGAGTTGAAGGGAAGCCACATTTTCCTTGACGTGGTTTCTGTGGGGGCAACCATTAATATTATGATGGCAGCTTCCCTTGCCAATGGACGTACCATTATCGAGAATGCGGCCCGTGAACCTCATGTGGTGGATGTGGCCAATTTCCTGAACAGTATGGGGGCTAATATTAAAGGAGCCGGTACAGATGTTATCCGAATCAAAGGTGTGGAAAAGCTGCATAAAACGGAGTATTCTATTATACCTGACCAGATTGAGGCCGGGACGTTTATGTTCGCGGCTGCAGCTACAAGAGGGGATGTTCTGGTGAGAAATGTGATACCGAAACATCTGGAGGCAACTACTGCAAAATTAGAAGAAATCGGCTGTGAAGTGGAAGAATTTGATGACGCGGTGCGGGTGATGGCCAATAGAAGTCTGAAAAGAACCCACGTGAAGACACTTCCCTATCCCGGTTACCCCACTGATATGCAGCCTCAGATTTCTGTGACGCTGGCCATGGCACAGGGAACCAGCATTGTCACTGAGAGTATATTTGAGAACCGTTTCAAATATGTGGATGAATTGTCCAGGATGGGTGCTAATATTAAAGTACAGGGAAACACAGCGATTATTGACGGAGTGAGGAGTCTGGCCGGTGCCCGGGTCTGTGCCTCTGACCTGAGAGCAGGAGCAGCTTTGGTAATTGCCGGGCTGGCAGCCGAGGGGATTACAATTATCGACGATATTGTATATATACAGAGAGGATACGAGGATTTTGAAGTAAAATTGAGAAGTCTCGGCGCGGAGATAGAAAAAGTATCCAGTGAAAAGGAAATACAAAAATTCAGGCTGCGGGTTAGTTAACGTATTTTTGAATAAGAATAGGAATGGTCCGTTTATACGGGCCTTTCTTAGCATAGAAAGTTTAGTTTATAGAAAGATTAGCAAAGGAGCAGAATGAGCAATGGAGAAGCTGTTATTTACATCAGAATCGGTAACAGAAGGACATCCAGATAAAATGTGCGACCAGATTTCAGATGCGATTTTAGATGCGCTGATGGAACAGGATCCTATGAGCCGTGTGGCATGTGAGACCTGCACAACAACAGGCCTGGTTCTTGTTATGGGAGAAGTCACAACGAAAGCATATGTGGATATTCAGAAAATTGTCAGAGATACCATCAAAGAGATCGGGTATACCAGAGGAAAGTTTGGTTTTGATGCAGATACCTGCGGGGTGATTACTGCTATTGACGAACAGTCCGCAGATATTGCCATGGGTGTGGATAAAGCCCTGGAAGCAAAGGAAAAGACTATGTCTGATTCCGATATTGAAGCAATCGGAGCAGGCGACCAGGGAATGATGTTCGGCTATGCCACAAATGAGACAGAAGAATACATGCCTTATGCTATCTCACTGGCTCATAAACTGGCCCGCCAGCTGACGAAAGTGCGCAAGGACGGGACTCTGCCATATCTCAGACCAGATGGGAAAACACAGGTCACAGTTGAATATACTCCCGATGGAAAGCCCTGCAGACTGGAGACTGTGGTGTGCTCTACCCAGCACGACCCGGAGGTAACACAGGAGCAGATTCATGAGGATATTAAAAAGTACGTTTTCGAGCCTGTGATTCCTGAAGATATGAGGGACGAGAATACGAAATATTTTATTAATCCTACAGGACGTTTTGTAATTGGAGGTCCAAACGGCGACAGCGGTCTGACGGGAAGAAAGATTATCGTGGATACGTATGGGGGATTTGCACGGCACGGGGGCGGCGCTTTTTCTGGAAAAGACTGCACGAAAGTGGACCGTTCTGCCGCATATGCGGCCCGTTATGCGGCGAAGAATCTGGTGGCCGCAGGCCTGGCAGACAGATGTGAGATTCAGCTGGCCTATGCCATCGGAGTGGCTTCTCCCACTTCTGTCCGTGTGGATACATTTGGAACAGGAAAACTGGAGGACGTAAAGTTAGTAGAAATTATCCGGGAAAACTTTGATTTGAGACCAGCGGGAATTATTAAAATGCTGGATTTGAGAAGACCGATCTACAAACAGACAGCGGCCTATGGACATTTTGGACGCAATGATTTGGACCTGCCGTGGGAAAAACTGGACAGGGCGGAAACTTTGAAAAAATATCTTGCGGACGCGGGTAAGTAATGATACCGTTGATATTGGCATCCGCTTCGCCCCGCAGACAGGAGCTGCTGAGACAGATTGGACTAAAGTTTCAGGTGGTTCCCGCAGATGTGGATGAGCAGAGTCAGGGAGAAACACCTGTTCAGACAGTGAAAGAGCTGGCACGCCGAAAGGCTTATTACGTGGCAGAGCAAGTCAGGAATGATGGGTGTATTCTGGGTGCAGACACAGTTGTGGTGTTTGAAGGCCGGATCATGGGGAAGCCTGGTGACAGGGAGGAAGCAGTTTCTATGCTGTCTTCCCTGCAGGGGAATACCCATAGTGTGTTTACAGGCGTCTGTGCGGTAAAAAAGCAGGGAAAAGAGATTCAGGAGATTCTTTTTGCAGAAGAAACAAAAGTAACCATTTATAAAATGGAAATGTGGGAAATAGAAACATATGCAGATACCCTTGAACCGATGGATAAAGCAGGTGCTTATGGGATTCAGGGTATTTTTGCAAAATATATCCAGTGCATTCAGGGTGATTATAACAATGTGGTAGGGTTGCCTGTTTCCAGAATTTATCAGGAAATTCTGAAAGAAGAATTTGAATAAAAGCCTCTGTATGGATGAAAAAAGTGTGGAGGACAGTAATGTTTGGGAAAAAGAAGGACTCGGATTCGGAAGAACCGAAAGTAAAAAAGCCGAAAAAGCCGAGAAAAGAAAAGAAAGAGAAGAAAGCAAAAAAGGAAAAGAAGCCGAAAGAACCGAAACAGCCCAAAGAAAAGAAACCGAAAAGAGAAAAGAAGCCAAAGCCGCCAAAGAAACCAAAACCGCCGAAAAAACCTAAGCCAAAGAAAGACAAGAAACCAATGAATCCGCTGATTCTTGTCATTCTCCTTCTGGTAGTAGTGATTATTGGCGGAGGAGTGGCCTTTGTGATGATGAATAAACAAAAGGAAAAGGAAGCCGATGAGATGTACGGACCCATGTACTTTTTTAAAGAGGGAGACGGCATTGAATCCATTCGTTCTAAAATCGGCGACAGAGAGATAAAAGGCGGATATCAGGGACCTGTGGACTTAACAGCACAAGAAGCCACAGAGGAGCCAAAAGAGGAAGAAGAGAAAAACGAAGTTTCAGAAAATTCTGAAGAAACATCAGAGTCATCTGAGAAAAAAGAGGATGAAAAGACTGAGAGTGAAGACCCTGAGCTTGATGAGGTAGAAGTGAAACTGCTGACAGACCAGCATCTCACGTATATTACACCAGGCGACGGCGTGGCAGAAGCAGAAAAATATATGACCTATCTGCTTCAGGAGAAAGAATTTAAAATACTTACATATCCAAAAGGGTCTGAAGGTGAGATTCCCCGAGAGCCTGTTCAAGCTGAGGATACAGAAGAGGAAAGTAAAGACAGTGAAAGCGAAGACAGTAAAAGTGACGACAGCGGACAGAAGTCAGAAGAAGGGGAAGATGAAGAACCGGAATTTGTCCCTCCTGAGCAGGGGTATTATATAGCGGCTGTAGATAATAAGGATGATGTGGAAGAAGGAGATCCGTCTGAAATTAAGCGTATCCGTATGGATTATACCCAGGATAGTTACAGATTGCGGCTTTCCACAGCCAATGGAGAAGTGGATGACCTGATTCCGCCGGAACCGGAGGAAGAGCCGGTCAAAACGGTCACTATGTCCAGTGCGGTGGATAAACTGGAGGGGATGACAGATGCACAGCTTCAGCTTCCTAAATCCATGGACCACTATGAGATGACACCGATTCAGGGAAAAACAATTCTGCACGGAATTGAATTTTATAATGTGCGGGCTTATGAAGAAGGTCCGGATGATACCCTGCTCTATGGAGGCAGCTATTTTGTTTCCTGTGAAGGGGATACGATTTACAAACATGATGAGGCCACAGGTGAGAGAACATTGGTTTCAGGAGTTGATATTCTGGCTGGTGTTGAACAGCAGAAGCCGTATAAAAATGATGAGACCAATGAGGACGAATTGATGGACAGCACCGTGGTAATAAGCGGAAATCCGTGAAAAAAAGGAAGTACTTTTGCAAAATTTGTGAAAGTACTTCCTTTTTGCAGGTATAATCAAAATCAGTTGAGAATAGAACTCAATACTTGGAAAAAAGGAAAATTTATGGTATAATACGATAGTATGGCTTGTTATGCCATATTATCATGCTGTGAGGAACTGCCCAATGATTTACAGTTCCTGACTGCTCAGTACCTTTACAGCTGCATGATGTCTATGTTTGGAAGAAAATGGAAACACTCAAATAACAGGAGGGCAAGAATGGGTACAGAATACGGAGCAGATCAAATTCAAATATTAGAGGGCCTGGAGGCTGTCAGGAAAAGGCCAGGCATGTATATTGGAAGTACTTCCAGCCGGGGACTTCATCATCTGGTATATGAGATTGTGGATAATTCCGTGGATGAGGCATTGGCTGGATACTGTGACACCATAAAAGTTATAATTAATCAGGACAATTCCATTACTGTGCGGGATAATGGCCGGGGGATTCCAGTAGGAATCAATCATAAAGCCGGCATACCGGCAGTGGAAGTGGTTTTTACGATTCTCCACGCAGGGGGAAAGTTCGGCGGCGGAGGATATAAAGTATCCGGAGGACTCCACGGAGTAGGTGCATCTGTTGTAAATGCCCTCTCTCAATGGCTGGAAGTCACCATTTACAAAAAAGGAAAGATATACAGACAACGTTTTGAGAGAGGTCATGTGATCAGTAAACTTGAGATTGTAGGTGACTGCGATGAGGCATTGACAGGCACACAAGTTGATTTCCTGCCGGATAAGGAGATTTTTGAAGACACTATTTTTGATTTTGCTATATTGAAACAGAGACTCAGGGAAATGGCATTTCTCACCAAAGGTCTGAATATTTCATTGAGAGATGAAAGGCCTGAGGAGAGCATAGAATCCGATTTTTTATACGAAGGCGGAATCAAAGAATTTGTCACTTATCTGAATAAAAGTAAGACAGAGCTATACCCGGAAGTGATCTACTGTGAAGGGGAAAGGGATGGAATCTGGGTGGAAGCTGCTATGCAGCACAATGATTCCTTCACAGAGAATACGTATGGGTTTGTGAATAATATCAATACACCTGAGGGCGGCACTCATATTATGGGGTTTCGGAATGCGCTGACTAAGACTTTGAATGACTATGCCCGGAAAAATAAATTGTTAAAAGACAATGAGGAAAATCTCTCCGGAGAGGACATTCGTGAAGGTCTGACAGCAATTGTCAGTGTTAAAATTGAAAACCCGCAATTTGAGGGACAGACAAAGCAGAAACTTGGTAATAGTGAGGCTCGGGGTGCAGTTGACAGTATTGTCAGCAGACAGTTGTCATTGTTCCTGGAGCAGAATCCTTCTGTGGCGAGAACTGTCATTGAGAAGTCTGTGCTGGCTCAACGGGCCAGAGATGCGGCCAGAAAAGCCAGAGATCTAACCAGGAGAAAATCGGCCCTGGACGGTATGTCGCTGCCGGGAAAGCTGGCAGACTGTTCTGACAAAAATCCAGAAAACTGTGAAATCTATATTGTGGAGGGGGACTCCGCCGGAGGTTCTGCAAAAACAGCGAGAAGCCGGGCTACACAGGCAATTCTCCCACTGCGGGGGAAAATATTGAATGTGGAAAAAGCCCGTTTAGATAAAATTTACGCAAATAAAGAAATCAAAGCGATGATCACCGCTTTTGGCACTGGGATTCATGATGATTTCGATATTACAAAACTAAGGTATCATAAAATCATCATTATGACAGATGCCGATGTGGACGGCGCCCATATCGCTACCCTTCTGCTCACCTTTTTATACAGGTTTATGCCGGAGCTGATTAAACAGGGGTATGTGTATCTGGCGCAGCCGCCCTTATACAAAATTGAAAAGGCCCAGAAAGTCTGGTATGCATACAACGATGAAGAATTGAAAAAAATACTGGAAGATATTGGAAGGGATAACAACAAGATTCAGAGATATAAAGGACTGGGGGAAATGGATGCGGACCAGCTGTGGGAAACGACTATGGACCCGGAACAGAGGATTCTTCTCCGTGTAACGATGGATGAAGAAAGGTCTACAGAGATTGATCTTACATTTACAACCCTGATGGGAGATAAGGTAGAACCCCGTAAGGAGTTTATCGAGGAAAATGCCAGATTTGTGAAGA
The DNA here is from genome assembly GCA_910588825.1 of uncultured Lachnospiraceae bacterium. Taxonomy (GTDB): domain Bacteria; phylum Bacillota; class Clostridia; order Lachnospirales; family Lachnospiraceae; genus MGBC164599. Next base: position 3,773 of record CAJURF010000020.1, on the reverse strand, counting down.
ATCTGGATATTTAGTTGGATTTTTGTTTTTTTGACAGGATGGAGGAAGACGTGGAAGCAAATATTTTTGATAAAATCCATGATGTGGATCTGAAAAAGACCATGGAGACATCCTATATTGATTATGCTATGAGCGTAATAGCAGCCCGTGCCCTGCCGGATGTGCGGGATGGGCTGAAGCCTGTGCAGCGCAGAGTATTGTATTCAATGATAGAGTTGAACAACGGACCGGATAAACCCCATAGAAAATGCGCCCGTATTGTGGGTGATACAATGGGTAAATATCATCCCCACGGAGATAGTTCCATTTATGGAGCACTGGTCAATATGGCTCAGGAATGGTCAACCAGGTACCCTCTCGTGGATGGACATGGGAATTTTGGGTCCGTGGATGGGGACGGTGCGGCGGCCATGAGGTATACAGAGGCACGTCTCAGCAAAATATCCATGAAGATGCTGGCGGACATCAATAAGAATACGGTGGACTTTGCACCCAACTTTGATGAGACAGAACGGGAGCCGGTTGTACTTCCTTCCCGTTATCCCAATCTTCTGGTAAATGGTACTTCCGGCATTGCTGTGGGAATGGCTACAAATATCCCTCCACATAATCTCAGGGAGGTCATTCATGCAGTTGTGCGGATTATTGATAACATCGTAGAAAATGATAGAGATACAGAACTGGAAGAAATTCTGGAAGTGGTAAAAGGGCCGGATTTTCCCACTGGAGCTACGATTCTGGGAACCAGGGGAATCGAAGAAGCCTACCGCACAGGCCGTGGAAAAATCAAGGTGAGGGCTGTCACAGATATTGAGACCATGGCAAATGGAAAAAGCCGGATTATTGTGACAGAACTGCCCTATATGGTGAACAAAGCACGGCTGATTGAAAAAATTGCCGACCTGGTGCGGGATAAGAGGATTGACGGCATTACGGAACTCAGTGACCAGTCTAACAGGGAAGGTATGCGCATCTGTATAGAGCTGCGGAGGGATGTGAATGCCAATGTGGTATTGAACCATTTATTTAAACATACGCAGCTTCAGGATACGTACGGAGTGATCATGCTGGCTCTGGTAAATAATGAGCCAAAAGTGATGAATCTGCTGGATATGCTGAAAGCTTATCTGTCTCATCAGGAAGATGTGGTCACAAGAAGAACAAAATATGAATTAAATAAAGCCCAGGAGAGGGCACATATTCTGGAAGGATTGCTGAAAGCGCTGGATCATATTGATGAGGTGATTCAAATTATCCGCAGTTCCAGAACTACAGCAGACGCAAAGGAGGGGTTGATTCAGAGATTTGAACTGAGCGATACCCAGGCCCAGGCTATTGTTGATATGCGTCTGCGGGCTTTGACCGGATTAGAGGGAGAAAAGTTAGAGGCCGAATACAAGGAATTGATGGAAAAGATACATGAATACGAGGCAATTTTAGCTGACCGTAATCTGCTTCTTGGTGTAGTCAGGGAAGAAATACTGGAGATTGATGATAAATTTGGAGATGACAGAAGGACAAGTATTGGATTTGATGCGGATGATTTCTCCGTGGAGGATCTGATTCCTTTAGAAAGTACTGTAATAGCCATGACCAATCTAGGGTATATTAAACGAATGACTGTAGATAATTTCCACAGTCAGAACCGGGGCGGCAAGGGTATTAAAGGGATGCAGACTTTAGAAGATGATTTTATAAAGGATATTCTAATGACCACCACTCATCATTATCTGATGTTTTTTACAAACATGGGTAAAGTCTATCGTCTGAAAACCTATGAAATTCCTGAATCCGGAAGAAATTCCCGTGGAACAGCCATTGTAAATCTGCTCCAGCTGGTGCCGGAGGAAAAAATTACAGCAGTCATTCCCTTTGGGGAACAGGAATCAGGCAGATATCTGATGATGGCCACGAAAAAGGGCCTGGTCAAGAGAACGCCTATTAGTGAATACGAGCATGTGAGAAAGATCGGTCTGGCAGCCATTGTGCTGAAAGATGAGGACGAACTCATTGAAGTAAAATGTACAGAAGGTGCGGAAGAAATCCTTCTGGTGACAAAATTCGGCCAGTGTATTTGTTTTAACGAAAAAGATGTAAGAAGTACAGGAAGAGTCTCTATGGGTGTGCGTGGCATGAACCTCATAGACGGCGATACCGTTCAGGCTATGCAGATTCATTCTCATGGGCAGTATCTGCTTATTGTTTCAGAAAAGGGTATGGGAAAACGTACTCTGATGAATGAATTTAATTGTCAGAACCGGGGAGGAAAAGGTGTAAAATGTTATAAAATCACTGAAAAAACAGGGAATGTACTGGGCGCAAAGGCAGTTGATGAAGATGATGAGATTATGCTGATTACAACAGAAGGCATCATTATCCGCCTTCATTGCCTAAATATATCAGTTACAGGCAGGATCACCTCCGGTGTGAAGCTGATGGAGCTGGATGAGGGTGTGATAATTGCTGGAGTCGCCAAAGTGGAAGATATAGATGATAATAGTTTAGGAGGGGATGAAGATGAAGAGAATCCTGATGATGGTAATTCGTAATCTTCTTTTTGTCCCGTATGGATGGATAAAACTCTGTTATTATGCCTCTCATGTGGATAAATATACAGCAGAACAAAGATATGCCCTCCTGAAATATATTGATGCAAGGGCAAACTGGGGCGGGAAGATAAAAATTGATGTCCATGGGAGGGAAAATATACCGGAAAAAGACGGGTTTATTTTTTATCCCAATCATCAGGGTTTATATGATGTACTGGCCATTATTGAGGCGTGCCCGCGTCCATTTACAGTAGTTATGAAAAAAGAGGTTGCGGACATCCCTTTTTTAAAACAGGTATTCGCCTGTATGAAAGCTTATGCTCTGGATAGAGATGATGTAAAACAGGCGATGAAAGTAATCATGACCGTATCCAAAGAAGCAGCACAAGGACGGAATTTTCTGATTTTCGCAGAGGGTACGAGAAGCAGAGATAATCAGCTTTTGGAATTCAAGGGGGGAAGCTTTAAAGCTGCCATAAAGGCCAGGTGCCCCATTGTGCCGATAGCGCTGATTGATTCTTATAAATCCTTTGACACCAATTCTATAAAACCGCTGACAGTACAGGTGCATTTTCTAAAGCCTATTAATTATGAGGAATATGGAAATATGAAATCAGTGGAGATTGCATCTGAAGTGAAAAAGAGAATTGGAAATGTGATAGCTGAATATGAATAATTTAGAGGATAAGAGCGTGTTTTAAACACGCTCTTAGGAGCTGCAGAAAATAACTGATGCAGACTGCACAGGATATTTTTTCGAGTGTGCAGGTCAGAAAAAGCAGGCGGTGCGGTGTTATTTTTAAATTATCTGCAGAAAAAGAAAAAAAGTGGAAAAAACTGTTGACAAGAGATTATATCTTTTGTATACTACTAAACGTGCTGTTGAGCACAACAATTTAATAAAATTTTTCTGATTTAGGCATTTTTGGAGAAGTACTCAAGTGGCTGAAGAGGTGCCCCTGCTAAGGGTATAGGTCGTTTATAGCGGCGCGAGGGTTCAAATCCCTCCTTCTCCGTTTTTTCAAAGTTATATAATGAATCTTGAAAATATGATTCGAAAAACTTTGAAAAAAGTAAAAAAAGGTGTTGACAACAGAAGCAAGACATGATATTATAAACGAGTTCTGTTGAACGAGAAAAACAACACAACACTTTGCAACAAACAATGAACTTTGATAACTGAACAGCGAAACACACTATCATACATGTGACGAATGTGACAAT
>CAJURF010000019.1 GCA_910588825.1 uncultured Lachnospiraceae bacterium | reverse complement strand
ACCTCATTTTCAACGGGAACATTGTAAAACCTCTGAAATATGGTACGATATATATATGAAAAGGAGGCACTGATGCGTGATTCCAATATTGCCTTCTTTTTCAGAGGTCATAATATTCTGGAGTACAAATCACCGGAAGACCACCTGGATATTGATACCTTTTCCAAGACACTGGCTTACGCTTATCTCTACAAATCTTATGGGAAAACTCTCGATGAGATAAAAACTGATGATATCACTATATCTATCGTACGCGAGGCAAAACCTGCCGGGCTTTTTCGTTACTTCAGGGAACACGGCTGCTCTGTTTCCACCCGTTACTCCGGCATCTATTATATCGAAGGCCCTTTTCCTTTCCCCATACAGATTATCACTACCCGCCAGCTGGACAAAAAGTCCCACACCTGGCTCAATGCTCTTTCTTCTAAACTGGATAAAAGGGATATCCGAAATCTGCTGGACTTGATATGCATGATGACCGAAAAAACCGATAGAGAGATGGCTGGTTCTGTTCTCGAAGTAAGTATTGGCGCTAATAACCACATTGTTGAAGAATTGATGGGAGATGATCTTATGTTTGAAACCTTGATGGAAATCATGGAGCCCAGGATAAATGAGATTCGAAAAATTGACAGAGAGGCTGCCCTGCTGGAAGGCAGACGGGTTGGCCAAAGAGAGGGCAGGAAAGAAGGCATCCAAGGGGCCATAGAAATGCTCCGCAATCTACAATTTAATGATGATGAAATAAAATCAGAAATCATGAGGCAATATGGCCTTACAGAAGATGAGGCTGCCAGCTTCTTTTTGGTGGTATAAAATACTTTTCAGCTTCATAAGAGGCCTCACTCCACATCTCCAATGATATTGGGCTCTTTTTTCTGAGGTCATAATATTCTGGAATATAAATCCCCGGCCAATTGGCCGGGGGCTTCGCGCAGATGCCTTTGTACCATTGAAATATTAAAAAATTTTATGCATCAATCCCATAGAATAATCTAAAATGCGCTGTTTTCTCACTGTCAGCATCATCTTATAAAACGCTTTTTGCAGGTCACTGATGGCAGGAGCCGCGTCAATGATTCTGTCAATCTCTTTCAGATCTATCCGAGGCAGAATCCGTCTCAATGCCCTGCTGCAGTCCTCACTTTCCAATGATGAGATAAACTGATAATAATTGATTTTCCTTCCATTTTTCTGGATAGCTGACAATGGGATGTTAAATACGCGGTGATGGATTTCTCTTTTGTCTGCTAAAATATTCTCAATCATCTCCTCATCTGCCTGAGGAAAAAGGCTGCTGCCACAGTCAAAAACAGGTGCCATAGCTAACGAGTCTGCCTGCACATCATATAAAAATCCCCAGTTTCCATTATGCCGGTCCCAGTTTCCGATCAACGCATCCACAATAAACATATCCCAAAAACGTCCGCTGAGTTTCTCTGGTTCCATTGCTGTCTGTTCCGTAAAAACTGAGATTATGTCTGTAAGTTCCGTGCCGTAACCATTTCGCTCTGAGTCGATAATCTGATTTTTCATGGAAGCAAAGTCTTGTAGTACCACTCCTGCAGATGTAAAATCTTTACAGGCAACAACTACCTTTTCCCCACCTTTTTCTGTGGTATAAGTTCCTAGCAAGGTTCTCTGAACGGGAATTCCCACACTTTCAAAAATCCTACACCCAAGATATTCCGAAATACAGCTGTTACTGTAACTCATCCCCTGATTTTTTGGCGGATGCGGGGGAAATTTCAGCATATACTGTTCCCCTTCATAGACAACTGAAATCTTGCTTCCATTTGCGCCCCCGTATGACTTATTTTTCTTTGGCAGCCCTGTAAAATCAATCATGTCCAGCCCCATTCTCCCTTTCCCAAACTTTTATTCAACCACTCCCGGACGCTCTATGCGCAGATATTCCTCCCGCAGATACCATGCCTGTTCGCTGGTTATGATCCCATTTACCTCTGCACTATTAATGTCACTCTGAAGACTGCAGTAATCACAGTCCCACCGAAGATACTTTTCTCCTGCATCGCGCTTTGCCCATGCCTCCTTCATCTGCTCTAAGGATTCCTGCAGGAAGCCCGGCAGTCCGCACTCAAGATAAGATTTGTCAAGGGGCAGTCCGCTTTTTTTGTCGTATTCCTCCGCTGGAAAATTCATCCGATCTCCCTCCTTTTTGCTTTATTTTATCGGTTTGCGAAACTCTTGTCAATAAAGCAGAAAAATCCTCCATTCCTTTTTAGCGTGCTTTTTGTTGGAAGTCTGAAAAAGTGTTTACAGAATAAAAAAATAGTGATATGATTTGCTTATTATTCAAAAGGAAATTGATATATGTTAAAATATACTTCTTTATACGAATTAAAATATAAGACAGAAAAAGGATGGGTTGAAAAATGCCAATTAGACAAACTTTTATCCTGTATGTATGAACTGCCTTTAAGCGGAATACATGGGGAATCCCTGTGCATATTTTTAACGCAGGACATCCAAGACGGCGTAAATACTATACAAAACCAATGTAAAAGCATATCTGATATTCCATATGTGAACAAGGAAATTTTACTGTTGAACAGCGTAGAATCCGCGACGATAGAAGGTGCCCAGACTACTGTACAGGAGATAAAAAAGGTATTAAAATCAAATAAAAGCGAGAACAAATCTCACATCATGGTGTCCAATATACTCAAGGGTATCAATTATGCCTTTCATTCCACTGAGGTTTTTTCAAAAGATGGTATGTTAACTCTCTGGAATATCGTAACCACTGAATGCTGTGAAAACCTGTCAGTGCAGGGAAATATATACAGAAAAGGAAAAGTTTGCATTGCAAACGAATCAAAGACTGTGCATGTTCCAGAATCCCCCAGTAAAATACCTGCCAAAATGAATCAGTTATATGATTTTATCTCTTCCACGCATAATATAAATGCCATACTGAAATCGATCATCATACACTTTTATTATGTTTATATCCATCCCATGTGTGATGGAAATGGCAGAACCGCCAGAATACTGATGCAGGCATATTTACAGCATAATCATTTTGCAGACATAAACAGAACCCCTGTCATATCCGAAATCAGAAAAAATGTATCCGGGTATTACAAAAGTCTAGAGCAAAGTATGAGAGCTGCCATTATAGACGGGGATAAAGTGATGGACATCACTCCTTTCATTGCTTTTATGCTGGATATGCTGGAGTCCAGTATTCTAAATTTTTCATTATTAAACGAAAAATTATCTGAGAAAGAAAAATATCTGTTATCAAGAATGTCCTTTGCGGGGAAGGGCTCGGAAATTACGTCTAAGAAATGTTCAAAAATGCTTCATACAAGCATCCCTGCTTCCAGGTCAATCCTGAATTCTTTATCAGAGAAGGGGATTCTGGAAAAAAGAAAAGATGGCAGCACGAATATTTACCGTCTGTCATCATGGTAAAAAATATCGCAATTTTATAACCAGAGTTTGGACAAAAGATACAACCCTTATTTTGCACTCCCTCTTTTTGTCCAAACTCGTCATCTTTCAAAGCAGTTTATCATTCAATGATCTAATGGAAGACTGCCACAGCCATTTTATCCAACCCGCTTCCCATCTTTCATCACACACTTCACATTCAAATCCCGGTCCAGCAAAACCAAGTCCGCTTTTTTCCCAAAAGTAATGGAGCCCCGCCTGCCATACTCTCCCAGTCTTTTTGCCGGATTTTCCGAGGCACATGCCACCGCTGTCTCCAGGGGAATGCCCATTTCTTTCACCGCCGTTTTCATACATTCCATGAGATTGGAGGCAGACCCGGCCAGTGCCCCGCTGGAGACCAGTACAGCACGGCCTTTTGTTACCTGTACAGCCTGTCCGCCCAGGGTATACGTTCCGTCCGGCATCCCCGCCGCTCTCATGCTGTCACTGATGAGTATAATCCGGTTCTCTCCCAGTATCTTAAAAGCAGCTCTGACAACAGAAGGATGGATGTGTACCCCATCACAGATTAACTCTGCCGTCACATGATGGCTGTCGGCCACAGCCCCCACCACCCCAGGCTCACGGTGGCCAAAAGGCGGCATGGCGTTAAAAAGATGTACGGCATGGCTGACGCCCCTTTGAAATGCAGCCAGTGCTTCATCATAATCAGCATTGGTGTGAGCAAGAGATACCACAGCCTCATCCTTCACCCGGTCCACAAATGCCAGAGCACCTTCCACCTCAGGCGCCACGGCGATAAACTTCACCAGTCCTTCTGCCGCCCTCTGGAAACGGTGGAAAAGCTCTACATCGCTGGGAATGATATAGGTATCATCCTGGGCGCCTTTTTTGTGTTTACTGATAAACGGGCCCTCCATATTGACCCCCAGCAGTTCTGCCTCCCCTGGGTTTTTCCCGCTATCTGCCGAAAATGCAGCTGCATTTGACAAAATTTCTTCCAACTGCTCTGCCGGAAGAGTCATGGTGGCAGGTGCCATGCCTGTAACTCCCACAGATGCCTCATATCTGGCGATCTCTCTCAATGCTTCTTGTGTCCCGTCGCAGAAATCATAACCCATACATCCATGAAAATGAATGTCTATCAGACCAGGGATTGCATAACACCCCTGTCCATCAATAATTTTTCCGGGATTCTCTGCCGGCTCTGCAAAAAGACCATCCTTAATGGCAATGCTCCCTTCCCGAAAGGTATGCTGCTCTGTAAATATTTTCACATTTCTAATCTCTGTCATGATTTTTTTCATTTACTCCTTTTTTTGTCATGGAAATGAAATGATAAAAAGCGCCCAGCATTCCTGCCGCATTTCCATGCTGGGCAAAGCACAGGGATGTGTGCTGCGCCACGCTGGGAATCAGCCAGCGCTCCACGGCTGCCTGGATTTTCTCTCCCAGATATTCTTTCTGGGTCATCACGCCGCCGCCCAGTACAACCGTCTGGGGATTCAGCACATAACAGATATTGGCAATTCCCGCTCCCAGAACATCCACCATCTCATCAATGGCCTGTATGCACACAGCATCACCCTTCTCCGCTTCCTGAAAAATCCGAAAACCGTTCCACTCCCTAAAAGAAGCACCCTTTCTTTCTGTCACTTTCTTCGTCAGGATGCTGGCAGCCCCCAGCGTCTGGAAATCACTGCCGCGCATATGCATATACCCGACTTCACAGGCACTGCCTGCGGCTCCGCGGAATACTTTTTTGTCCAGCACAAAACATCCGCCAATCCCTGTACCCACTGTCAGCATAAACACGCTGGAGCTGCCCCGGGCAGAGCCGGAAACAGTTTCCGCAAGTCCGGCACAGTTTACATCATTCTCCACTTCGCACGGAAGCCTGAACCTGTCCCAGACAGCTTTTTTAAAGCAGATTCCTCTGTAATCCGGAATCAGAGCAGCCGAGTGGATGATTTCCCCCTTCTCAATATCTACCACCCCCGCCGTAGATATACAGACTCCGCTGATTTCCCCTGTCCTTCTGCACTCTTTCACAATAGACAGCACCCTGTCAAGAATGGACTGTCCTCCTCTCCAGGCTTCTGTCTGCATCTCACGTCTGCTGAAAATATGCCCGTCACCGCCAATAATTCCATATTTAATGGCTGTGCCTCCAATGTCTATACATGCATATCGTTTCATTTTATTGTACCTGACCACTCTCGTTATTGTCAAAACTCAAATATACTTTAATTTAAAAACCGCCTTTTTCACCATACATGGCTGGTCCAACATGACTGCTGTCCTGTGCGCATCGTGGGGATAGCAGATGAGAAAGTCTCCTTTTTCAAGCAGAACGCATCCATTTTTCTCACCTTCCATGGGCAGGAAGTCATCCTCGGGCACATACTCACCCTGTCTCATCCGCTCTGTGAAAGCCAGGTCAATCTGCTCTTCCCCGTCCAGCATAATATGAATATCCAGATATTCTCTGTGTGCTTCCCAGAACCGTTTTTCCCAAGACGTGGTGGTGTATTCCACGATATTTACATACAGTCGCTTTCCATCAATTTCATGAATCCCGGCAGGAAAGGTGCTCAAATCATGCTGCGCTGCATAATCAAAACATTCCTGAATGGATACGTCGCAAAACCCGCATTCCTCTATATGACCCAAATTTCCAAAAATCATAAGGCCCCCTTCCCCGGAGCGTGTTTGAAGGCCATTTTTGCTGGCCGCTCCAGTACATCATTGTATTAATTGTTATTCTCATATATGGTGGTGTAATAATCCGGCATGGAGTCGTCTTTCTTCACTTTCCTCCAGATGAGGCTGGCGGGAATCCCCACAATCAGCGATACCACAATGGATATGATAGAGTAAGACCAAATGGATACGCTTCCCTCTGGCGCAAAATATTTGATGCCCACCATCACCGCTGATGACGCGATAAAAGCCAGCACTGCCCCAAAGGTATTTGCTTTAGGAACAAATGCCCCCAGAATAAAAGTACCGATGAGAATACCCAGCACCAGTCCCATGAACCCGTTAAACCACTCATATGCAGATTTAATATTGCCATTTGCCAGGACAATGGAAACACCTATGGAGAATATGCCCACAACCAGGGAGACATACTGTCCGATTTTTGTCTGCTTTTCAAAACTGATCTCCTCCCTGGACAGACGGGACTGGATGTCCAAGGTCCAGCTGGATGCCACCGCGTTCAGCCCTGTGGACAATGTGGACTGGGAAGCGGCATAAATGGCAGCCAGCAGGATTCCCGTCACACCCACCGGCAGTTCAAAGGCAATATAAGATGCAAATATCTGATCCTGAGCCGCGGCTGACGGAAGGTCGTTCTGCTGATAGAACACATACAGTCCCGTGCCGATGAGATAAAATACCGTGGCAATAAAAATAGACAGGGCACCGTTAGTGAGCATCATCTTATTCAATTTCTTTGTATCTGTGGTGGTGGTAAAACGCTGGACAATATCCTGGCTGGACACATAGGAACCCATAGTATTAAAGCCGGCGCCCACTATCATGAGAAAAACACTGTCCTTTAAAAGATTTATCCGAAACAGCGGCTGGTCTTCTGACAGAAATTTGTGTTCCGCTGTAAATGCCTGGAAGACCGCTCCGATTCCTCCGTCAATATGAGCCAGCAGATAAACCAGCGCAAAGGACACACCCAAAAGCAGTACGGAACCCTGGATAAAATCGGTCCAAAGCACGGATTTCAGACCGCCTGTATAGGAATAGATAATGGCTATCACACCCATGATAATAATCAGGAAATTCACGCTGATTCCTGTCAGGCTTCCCAGCACCATGCATGGGAGATACATGATGATTGACATGCGCCCAACCTGGTAGATAATGAACATAACTGCCCCCAGTACACGAAGCCCTTTGCTTTTAAAACGGATTTCCAGATAGTGATAGGCCGTATCAATTTCCAGTTTGCTGTATATGGGAAGAAAGAAACGTATGGTCAGCGGAATAGCCAAAAGCATACCCAGCTGCGCAAACCACATAATCCATGTACCTGCATAGGAGTTTCCCGCCAAAGACAAAAAGGAGATGGGACTTAACAGTGTGGCAAAAATAGACACAGAAGTCACCCACCAGGGTATGGTTCCATCTCCTTTAAAATACTCTTTTCCCTTCATTTCCTTTTTCGCAAAATGGAGTCCGGCGAATAAAACTGCGGCCAGATAGACCACAAGAATGGCCAGGTCAATTGTTGTAAAACCCTGCATGGTCTTCCCCCTCCTTTTTTACAGGTGCTTCTCTCTGATGCATTGAATCATCCTGGCCGCCTCCCGGACAATCTCCCCGTCAGATTCCTCCAAAGAAGGAAGGGGGCTTCTCACACCGCCAAGCTCCAGCCCATGATTGAGTTTGAGTATCTCTTTTATCACACCGTACATATTGCCCCGAGCGGAGCACATTTTATAGATAACTGAATTCACCTCATACTGCAGCCGCCTGGCTTCTTCCAGCCGTCCACCGCTTATCAGTTCATCCATTTTCAGAAACAGGTCAGGCATGGCTGAGTATGTGCCCCCGATGGCTCCCTGGGCGCCCATTACACGTCCACTGATAAACTGCTCGTCAGGACCGTTGAAAATAATACAGTCATCGCCCCCTGCCGCCTTGAACATCTGGATATCCTGCACAGGCATGGAGGAGTTCTTCACACCGATAACCCTGGGGTTTTTCCTCATCTGGGCAAAAAGCCCCAGAGTAAGGGTTACCCCTGCCAGCTGAGGAATATTGTAAATGATAAAATCCGTATCTGGTGCGGCATCGCTGATGTCGTTCCAATACCGGGCGATGGCGTGCTCCGGCAGACGGAAGTAGATGGGGGGAATTGCAGCGATGGCATCCGCGCCTGCCTTTTGCGCATGGGCAGCCAGTTCCTGGCTGTCTTTGGTATTGTTGCATGCCACATGGGCAATGACCGTCAATTTACCTTGAGCCGCCTCCATGACATTTTCCAGTACCATTTTCTTCTCATCCACGCTGAGATATATGCACTCCCCAGAAGAACCGTTGACATAAACCCCCTTTACTCCCTGTTTCACCAGATAACCGGTGAGATCCCGTACAGCCCGAGGGCTGATATTCCCTTCTTTATCATAGCACGCGTAAAACGCAGGGATAACTCCCTGATACTTATTCAAATCCCGCATTTTTTTGCTTTCTCCTTTTCTGCTTGTGTTCCTGCCAAATTTTATACTCTGTCTTCAGACACGCTCTGGAACGTGTCCACCCTCCAATGCATCTGAAAAAGTCTTTGTGATCACCTGCGGCCTTGTAATCATAGAACCTGCCACCACGGAAAAAGCTCCCAGTTCTATCACCCGTTTTGCTTTGGAGGGCGTATTGATATTTCCCTCTGCAATAACCGGATGCGCTGACTTTGATACGATTTCACGGATTATTTCAAAATCATTTTCCTCAATTTTGACTCCCTGGCTCTGCTGTGTATATCCAACCAGAGTTGTACCGATAAAATCAAATCCAAGGGCGTCTGCATGAAGCGCCTCCTCAACGGTAGAACAGTCTGCCATCCACAGCTGATGGGGATACCGCGCTTTCGCCTCCTCAAAAAAAGCATCCAGCGTCACATTTTTCGGACGCAGGCCGGATGTGGCGTCCATGGCAATGATTTCCGGCTTTACTGCCATCAACTCCTCTATTTCCCTCATTGTGGGTGTAATATACACAGAACTGTCCGGATAATCCCGCTTTACAATACCGATTATCGGAAGGTCCACCTGTCTGCAAATCTCCTCAATATCCTCTCTGGTGTTGGCGCGGATTCCCCGGGCACCGCCTTCCCTGGCCGCCAGTGCCATTCTCCCCATAATAAATGATGAATGCAGAGGCTCGTGAGGAAGTGCCTGACAGGACACAATCAGCTTTCCTCTCAGACTCTCAATCCTTTCCTCCATCCCAAATAACTCCTCCTTGTTTTCCTGCTCTCTCAAAAACAGGTTGTTTTTCTACCACTCCTTAGTAAGATGTGATGAATACTGCTTTTTTATACATTTGATTTTGTCGTATAGGGAACGAGGTTTTTTACGGTAAAAAAACTCCCGCTGCTTTTTACGGCAGCGGGAGCTTTCCCTGTCACGCATAGACCCATTGTTCTGTTACTGGTTCAATATTCGACAGCATATTTAAAATATATCTGGGAATGGTTTTCGCCCGGCGGACGCTTACTTTTACATCATCTTCGAACAGGCATTCCAGAAAATACTGGTCCACCTGACGGCGGATGGCTTTGTCGAATACCACATAATCCTGTTTATCATAATGATAGATCTCTCTTACAAATTCCATCATATGACTGTATTTCAGCTCATTGAGCATACTTTGCAGATAGAAATCCCGGACCAGAGTCCGCTCGTCATCTTTCATCCATTGAATTTCCCCTCTGAGTATCTGTTCTCCTTCTTCCTCCCTGATCTCTTCCCTCTGCTTGCTGATCAGGTTGCCCTGGACACTCTTTTTCTCCAAATAAAACTGAATGCTGTCACTTTGTTTTCTGCACAGATAGTACTGTGAAGAATCTTCCACCTCTTCCAGACAGAACGTAAATGCATATTTATGAAGAATATACTTCTGAACGGTATCTTTTTTATTTTTCATCTTCAGTTTATCGACAGCTTCTTTATAATCTTTTGTAGATATGATTTCGTTGTTTTCGTAATAAGTCAGATACTTCATATCTGATTACCTCCATTCTGTGTCTGAGTGCTCCCGAAAATGCCATGTGTGTGTCTTCAACGGCTGATTTCCCAAAGCCACTCTGTGTGAGTACTTTTCACATCCTTTTTGTATGTACTCTTTGTATACTCCCTGTAATTGCTCCCCAACAAATATTTTATGTTTGCTGTTGATATTTATTACTTTAACAGAGAATTGTGAATGGAGCGTGTCGTAGTTCTGAAATCTTTCTAAACTGAAAATAAATTTGAATTTTATATCAAATACCTGTCCCTCAGAAAATTTCTGTCAAAAGGGGACAGTCTCAGGGCCTTTTGCAGATATTTATCCATAGTTCCATATTTTTCGTCAATCTTTTCAAATGCCCTGACCAGATAGGACTCCTTTACTCCCAGGCAGATCTCCACATTTTTCATCACCCGGCTGGGGACTCCCCGGTTGTCCAGCATACGCAGAATGGCTTCTGTCTCCTGCTGCAGGTATGTGGCAGAACACATATAGTCTTCCAAAATCCTCTGAAAAGGCGCCCCCAGAATATGAAGCAGCAGCGCCGTTCCCACTCCCACACGGTCTTTACCCGCAGTGCAGTGCCACAGCACAGCTCCCTCCTTGTGATGTTTGAGAAGACGCAGGAAATCGCCATACGCGCTCTGGGCTCTTCGATGCATCACCAGATTTTCATATAACTGCAGCATGTAAGCTTCTCCGCCTTTGTCAAAGGAAAAGAGCTGTTCCATTTTCTCCTGCTCCCTGGTAATTCCCACTGTGCCTTCTTCCAAAACGGGATTGGAAATATATTCCACGCCATAGATGATGGTATCCGGCCGTTCTCTCTGCTCTGTCTCGGTCCGAAAGTCAATCACTGTTTTTAATTTATACTTTCTGCGCAGATCGTTTTGGTCATCAAAGGAGACGTGATACAAGTCTCCGCTGCGGAACAGACGGCCCTCTCTTATATGCTGTCCTCCGCCCGCCTCCATACCGCCCAGATCCCTTGTATTATCCAGACTATTCAGATCCAGACGTTTTCCCCCAGGGCATCCTGACTCTGAAAATCCCATATACCGCCTCCCATATTACCCGTTTAAACGGTGTACAAAAAGCCCGCTTCGAAGTTTCGGCTCAAACCAGGTGGATTTGGGGGGCATGATATAACCGCCGTCGGCGATATCCATCAAATCATCCAGGCCTGTGGGATACATGGCAAAGGCCGCAGCCATACCGCTGTCTACCATTTTCTCCAGCTCGCCTAAGCCCCGGATTCCACCCACAAAGTCAATGCGGCTGCTGGTCCTGGGGTCCTCAATACCCAGGATGGGGGTGAGCACCTGATTCTGCAGAACAGACACATCCAGACGCCCCACCGGGTCATTTTCATCAACAATCCCCTCTTTTACCCGGCAGTGATACCACTGGCCGTCCAGATACATGCCCATGGTATGCTTTTCTTTTGGTCTGCACGGTCCCTGTACTTCCTGACACTGGTAAATCTGGCCCAGCTTCTCCAGAAACTCTTCTTTTCCCATTCCGTTTAAATCATGGACTACTCTGTTATAGTCCAGAATCCGCAGCTGTTCGTCCGGAAACAGAACAGACCGAAAATAATTAAATTCCTCACTGCCGTTGTAATCCGGATGTTCTTCTCTCCGCTTCTCTCCCACTCTTACAGCTGAGGCCGCCCTGTGATGGCCGTCTGCAATGTAAAAATCCGGCACCTGGCTAAAAGCTTCTTTAAAAAAAGCGATCTCATCCTGGCTGTCCACCACCCACACCCTGTGGGCGATACCATCCTCTGCCGTAAAATCATAGAGCGGCTGATGGCTGTCAATCCAGCTGTCCACTCTCTCAGTAATCTGGGGTACTGCCCGGTATGTAAGGAATATGGGGCCCGTGTTGGCATCACAGATATCCACATGGCGGATTCTGTCCGCCTCCTTATCCGCCCGGGTGAGTTCATGCTTCTTAATATGATTCTGGAGATAATCGTCAATGGAGGCACATCCCACAATGCCGTTCTGTACCCGCCCGTCCATCACCTGCTGGTAAATATAAAAACAAGGGGTTTCCTCCTGCAGGCATACCCCCTTCTCAACCATCTGCCGCAGATTCTGCGCAGCTTTCTCATATACCTGTTGATCATAAATATCAACGGAAGCCTCCAGGTCGATTTCCGCTTTGTCCACATGCAGAAATGAATACGGATTTCCTTTTACCGCCTCCCGTGCCTCCTGGCTGTTCATCACATCATAAGGCAGAGCCGCCACCCGGCCTGCCAATGAGGCCTGGGGACGGATTGCCTGAAATGGTCGTAAAATTGCCATTCATTTTCTCCTATTCAAGCGTGTTTTTCCAAAACATTTAAGCGTTTTTCTTCTCAAATTCTTTCATAAAGTTAACCAGTGCTTCCACACCTTCTATGGGCATAGCATTGTAAATGCTGGCCCGCATGCCGCCCACACTCCTGTGTCCTTTCAGATTGGCAAAGCCTGCCTGTCCGGACTCCTGGATAAACTTCTTCTCCAGCTCATCGTTTCCGATGACAAAGGGTACATTCATGAGAGAACGGTCTTCTGGAACTACGGTTCCCTTAAACATCTGGCTCTGGTCCAGATAATCGTACAAAATTTTTGCTTTCTTCTCATTGTGTTCCTTCATGGCCTGCAGACCCCCCATCTTTTTCAGCCATTTGAACACTTTACCACAGATATAGATGCAGTAACAGTTGGGCGTATTGTACAGAGAATCTGCGTCTGCCTGGGTTTTATAGGTAAGCATAGTGGGCGTCTGGGGCAGTACGTCTTCTGTAATCAAGTCCTCCCGGATGATGGTGATCACCATGCCGGCCGGGCCAATATTTTTCTGGACACCGCCGAAGATCACTCCATACCTGCTCACATCCACAGGTTCTGACAGGAAACAGGAAGACACATCCGCTACCAGAAGTTTCCCTTTTGTATTTGGCAGCTTTTTATATTTTGTGCCGTAGATGGTGTTGTTTTCACAGATATACACATAGTCTGCATTTTCGCTGATGGGCAGGTCTGAGCAGTCCGGAATATAGGAAAATGTCTTATCCTCCGAAGATGCCACTGCATTGGCCTGGCCGAATTTGGCTGCTTCTTTCCATGCTTTCTTTGCCCACTGGCCGGTGATGATATAATCTGCCACCCTGTTCTTCATGAGATTCATGGGAATCATAGCAAACTGCTGGGAAGCTCCGCCCTGTAAAAATAATACTTTATAATTATCCGGTATCCCCATGAGATCCCGCAGGTCCTTCTCCGCTTCTTTGATAATCTGGTCAAATACCTTCGAGCGGTGGCTCATCTCCATGACAGACATGCCGCTGCCCTGATAGTTAAGCATCTCCTTAGCTGCCTCTCTCAAAACCTCCTCCGGCAGTACTGCCGGGCCTGCTGAAAAATTATACACTCTTTCTTCTGCCATCTTTCTCTCGTCCTTTCTCAACTATCTGATCTTTTATAATGATTAAGCTCGCCAAATATAGACGTTAGGCGTTCTTATCATGAACATTTGAAAACGATTTTACCGCTGAAACTGCTGTACTGCCGGCTGTATCCGCTTTTTTCTGCATAAGCCCTGACTTTAAAATACTGTTTTTTATACGTGTTTAAATCAATTTTTGTCAGGGTGCAGGTTATTTTTCCTCCGGACTTTACAGCCTTTCCGATTTTTTTATACCTATTTCCCGATTTCTGATATATAGATACTTTATCCCCGGCTATCCGGTATGCAGGCTTATATTTCTTTGTGCCGGGGTTATACTGGTAGATCTCATATCCCGAAACCCCCGAAGCTGTTTTACAGGAAAACAGCGCCTTCGTTTTTCTGCCTGGCTTTACGGCAGGCTTAAAAGATATTTTCCCGGGTACTGCCGGTTTTGTCAATACTTTTTTTACACTGCTGTAAGCGCCGGTTTTTCTGCCTGTGCCAACTCCCCGTACTGCACGTACCCGGTAACGGTACGGCGAAGCAGGGGAAAGTCCTTTATCCACATAGGAAGTTTTCTCTGTACTTCCTGCCAGCTTCCATTTATCATCTGCGGATGTCCTGCGGTAAACCTGGTAACAGTCCGCCTGGGTAACCTTCCCCCATTTCAGCGTAATTTTTTTCTTATTAGAAACCGTGCCAGTGATGACTGTCTGCTTTGGAGCAGATTCTTCTGGCGCGGCCGTGGGCTGAGGATCTGGTGCCGTTGTCGGCTGGGGAATTGGTGTGGCCGTGGGCTGCGGCAGCTCCTGGGAATCTGTGGTATATGCCTTGATTCTGGAGTTGACTGCCTTTCCATTTGAGAGATACTGCCCATTCATATCACGCCATGTCTTACCCTCTTTCTCCCGGTAAAAAGACTGCCCGGACTCCACCCCGGTCTCAAATCTGATCCAGCCGCTGTCCACTGCGGATTCTATGGCAAAGCTCTTCTTTGTATCACTGATGTTTGTGAAAATCACACTGAAATAACTGCCTTCCCAGAGGTGCACCTCCTGCTCCAGCGGGAACGTATAATACCCTGTGTAGCTGGTGGATACTCTCTGTCCTTCTACAGCGTGGGTTCCCCCGGAAGGGTTTAACGGGTCCTGCAGGTCTGTGTACACATCCACAGCCAGCTGAACATTGGAAGAGTTCATCAGGATTCCCACTGCTTTTAGAATCTCACTGCCGGAGGGATTGCCTTTTACCTGAAACACATTGGCGTGAGAGGCTCCTGCATCCACTGATATGGAACTGCTCCCGGAGGACCCGTCATACTGGTAATTGTGGTCATAGTTTCCCACAGGTTCAAAGTCTGCGGACACTCCTCCCGCCAGAGTCTGATCCTCATAGGAAATATAAATATATCCCTGGTCGCCGGACTGCTCTCCCCAGCTGTTCTTCACAATCCATGCCCCGTCCCCTGACACCTGGGACACGCCGGAAAAATTATTTCTGCTGTAACTGTCATCCCACCCCACGATGGTGACAGCGTGGTTAATCGCCCCCTTGCTGACTGGACAGCAGTATGCCCCCGTCTCTTTGTTCCAGTATGTATTATCATGATAATAATTGATTCCCACCGGCTGACGGTAACGGTAAAGGGCCTCCTTGAGGTCATCTACAGACGCCTCTGAGATAAACCGGGCATTCTGCAGATGGGCCTCCGATTCATACGCCCTGGCATTATCCAGCCCGGCAGTATCTGTGGAATACGGAAAAGCCGCCTCGCCAGCCGCCCCTGACCAGGTAGACAAAAATTTGCTGGCAAGCTGCATATTTCCGCCGATTGACTTATAATTTTCCCATTCATAGGCCGCTATATTCCGGTCCCCCAGTGTATTTCCCAGAGGGTCGTTCTGTCGGTTGTAGAAAAAATACGCCAGGTGTTCTTCTGAGTAATCCAGTTCCCCCTTGCTGCTCTGTTTCATCATGGAAGACTCTGCGGATGCAATGGCGGAAAAAGCCCAGCAGGGTCCGTCCACCACCTGATTTTTCACACTGGTAACAATTCCTTCATCGCGAAGGTCAAACCGCTTTACGCCAGCGGTTTCCCCCGTCCTGCCACGGTCCTGGGACTGCACCGGCTCTACCAGCTCATCGGGCAGCGGCATCTCTTTTAATTCCGGTACCATAGCTTCCTGTTCTGCTATCTCTTCCTCAGTCATGGGTCTTCCCAAAATATAATCAACATCAGGGTTCTCTGGCCGCAGTACATGGCCGGACACATGGGCTGATGCTCCCCAGCTTCCCGTCAGTATCCCCAGGCCCAGCAAAACAGAAAAAACTTTCCGTTTATTCATTCTCATAAAATCTCCCACTTTCTGTGGTCTGGTTTATATAATTTTAGCTTTTATTATACAGGAAACAGTCAAAAAAACAAGATTTTTTTAATTTCGTTTTTCTCTGTGCCAGATATACAGACAGCATCCAAGAATACCCGCCAGCAAAATAAAAACAGGAATTTCATTCTCTTTGGTGCCCTCCCATCTCCCAAATGAAGCATGGGAGGCTGCCTGCTTTTTCTCCTCCACTGGTTCTTCAGCTCTGCCGTTTTTTGTCCCGCCGCTTTTCCTTGGCCCTGCATTTTGTGTATCACTGGCTCTTACATCTGCGTTTCCAGCCTGGGAGCCCGCCTTTTCGTTTTTTCCTGTCCCTTCACTTGGGGCTTTTTTCTCTGTGCTCTCCTGCTTCTTTCCGGTACCGGACTGTTCACTGGGGATGTCCGTGGGCAGGCTCTTATCTGCCACAGACACAGATGCGCCGGTGTCCTTTACCTGGGAAGCCTCTAAAGAAGCCTCTGAAAATGATTCGTTTTCCGTCCCATTTTCCCCGGCTGTTTTTGAAGTATGAATGACCGGAACCGTTATGTTTTGTATTTTTCCCACGTGCAGATTTAGGCTCTCAGGCGTCAGCGCAGGCGTGGGAACAGGCACAGGTGTCTCTATCTGAATTGGCACCACTTCATAAGATATGGAATAAATCTGGTCCGGACTTTTCGGGCCGGTAGTCTCTGGGCTGTTTTTCTCCTGAGAATTGGATGATATTTCCGGAAGTTCCGGGTCCGAACCATCTTTAGGAATCTTCTCATAGACAGCCATATATGCCGCACCCTCAGTCACCACTTCACAAAGTTCTGGCTGCCATCCGGTAAAACGGTAGGTGTATTCCTCATCTTCCTCCCGCTCCGGAACAATAATATCTTCCAGGCTCTGTCCATACGTACAGATCTTCGAATCCAGAAAATTCCCGTCATAGTCCAGAAAGTCTACAATATAACTGATATCTTCTTCATTTTCCCACGGTCTTTCTACTTCGTCCGGCACACAGCCCCTGGCATTTACCGGCAATGCCGCTGACAGGGCAAGACTAAGGCATATGACTGCGGTAATAAAATTTATCCTTGTACTTTTCATTTGTCTACCTTTGTTCAATATCTGGAAGGAATATGCGGAACTCTGGCCACAATATGCAGTTCCTCCCAGTTTCGTTTCCACAAACTCCTTTCCAGCTCCACCAGATAGCCGCAGCCATTTTCCACATGCCACTGGTAATAATCTTTTTTCGGACTAACGTATTCCTCCATAATATTCATAATATTTCCCCCATGGGTAACCACTGCTGCTGATTTTGCTTTCCTGTTCAGGCAGTAACCCACCACTTTCTGGAATCCTCTCAATGTCCGCCACCGAAACGCCTCCCGGCTCTCACCATTGGGAAAAGGAAGGGCGGCCCCGCTGTCAATCCATTTCTGATAATCGGGATTGTCTGAAAGTTCCTGGTAATTTTTATTTTCAAAATCACCAAAATCGCATTCCGCCAGTTCTTCTATGATATGAAAAGCCCTGTCCGGGTAAATCAGCCGGGCAGTCTGTACACATCTGCGCAGCGGACTGACAAAAATATGTTCTGCATCCGGATAAAAGTGTTCCTTTAGGAAACGGGTTCCATCCAGACATAAGGGCTCATCTGTGACGCCAACATAGCGCTTTTTTAAATTCCCCTCTGTAAAAGAATGGCGCAGCAGCAGCATTTTAAGCATCCTTGATCACCGTCCCTATACCGCACACCACCCGGTGCACCCGTTGGGCCCGGGCCGCCAGTTCACAGCATACCCGTCCCACAGCCTCCCGAAAAGCTCTGTCCCCGGCATCTATGGGAACCACCCCATAGCCCACTTCATCTGACACGATTACCAGCCCGGGATTTTTCTCCAGAATCAGCTCCGGCAGCTTCTCCAAGTCTGCTCCCTGCTCCATCTGTCTGCCCAGAAAATTGTGAAAATCATACACCCCTTCTGCCGCCAGCAGTTCTTCCAAGGTGCAGTTTTCTCCGCTTACCCAGACAGCCTGGGGAAACAATTTCTTCGCATACTCCCATTTTCCCTGATATGCACCGCCTATAATCAGCTCCATGGCCCACCTCCCAATATTGCCGCTGCGGCCAGCGCCAGCAGCATACATAATTCTGAAACCTGCAGAAACCAGCCTGCCAGGTCTCCCGTAACACCGCCGAATTTGTTCTGAGCCATACGGCAGTAATATCCATATATGAAAATACCCACAGCCAGGCATACCACCCCTGGCAGCGGATTCAGAAAAATCAGCGCTCCGCTGCAGATGAGCAGGTAACCGATCATAACCACGGCAACTGTTTTCTTCTGAGCTCCATCGGAAAAGGCCGCCGCCAGGCCTGTATTCTTAGCCATAGGCCTGGTGACAATGGCCAGACCACTGAAAGCCCGGGAAATCATATACACAAAGGCCATCTGAAATATAATCTTCATATCCCAGAAAGAACCTGTACGCCATACAGCCAGCGCAATATCCTGAATCGTAGTATATACCCCCAGGCTCAGGGAAAAATACACACATCCCATAATCACTGCAAAAGCTCCGGCCCGGGAATCTTTCAGAATTTCCAGTCTCTTCTTTGGCTCCTGCCAGGACCCCAGGGCATCTGAGGTATCCAGAAAACCGTCCAGATGAATACCGCCAGTGACAGCCACCGGAATCAACGCCAGCACCGCCGCCCCCAGGCCAAACCCGCCTCTGTCCAGGTGAACATACGGCAGCAGCAGCATCCAGCCCCAGCTTAAGACTCCCGATACCAGCCCTATCATGGGAAAGAAACACATTACATAACGCATATTTTCTTTTGTCCAGGAACTTTCCGGCATGGGAATTTTTGAATACATGGAAAAAGCAATTTTAAAAGAATTCCACAAAGCTTTCATAAAACATTCCCACCCCTTTCTGCCCCTGTTTCCACTGTATTTTTCCTGTACAGCCCAATCCCATACACCACTTCCACTACCTGCTGTGCCATCTGCGCCATCCGGCAGTTGATCTCTCCCAGATACTTCTGATACCGTTTTGTCTCCGTATGGTATGGCTGCCAGTCAGAGAAGATTTCATTTGTCACCACACAGAGGCGGGATGCCTGTTTCTCCAGCTGACAGACACCTTTCATCACCGCCTCCACAGTATTCTCCCCAGCCCCAGACTCCTGAAACATCTCATTTGCCGCCAGGTTAGACATGCATTCCAAGAGCACATGAGAACCGGGGGGCACCTGAATCTGTTCCAGGCCTGTATAACATTCTACGGTCTGAAAGCCCTTGCCGCTGCGCATTTTTTGATGGCGGACAATCCTCTTTTCACTTTCTCTATCAAAGGGGTACATGGTGGCCACATAGATTCTCTGTGCCGGCCCCCAGGAAAGCACTAGTTCTTCTGCGTAGGCAGACTTTCCACTGGCGCTTCCCCCTGTAATCACAGTCAGCATCTTTTCCCCCTAATCCAAATGTTTATATTCTTCCATATGAATGTCACAGAAGGTGCTCATTTTCTCATACACTGCTGCCGCCATATCCAGAAGCGGGAACAGGGCCACGGCTCCGCTTCCCTCTCCCAGACACATATGTCCGTGAAGAAAAGCCTCTTTCCCCAAAGCTTCCAGTATCATATGAGCCGCCGGCTCCTGGGACACATGAGATGCGATCATATAATCTTTTGCCTGGGGGCAGATTCCCGCAGCTGCCAGCGCTGCCACCCCGGAGATAAAGCCGTCGATTACCACAGGAATCCCCAGAGCCGCCCCGCCCAGGAAAAGGCCTATAATCCCGCCGATGTCAAAACCTCCCACCTTTGCCAGCACATCTACCGGGTCTGCAGGGTCCGGTTTGTAGGCGCGGATGGCATGGCCAATCACCTGAATTTTCTTTTCCAGTCCGGCAGTGGACAGCCCGGCCCCCCGCCCGGTGACTGCTTCCACCGGCTGGTTTAAAAGAACGGCCGCCATAGCGCTGCTGGTGGTGGTATTACCGATTCCCATCTCCCCGGTGGCCAGCAGGCGGTACCCCTGGTTCTTCAATTCTTCGGCGGTCTGAATCCCTGCCTCAATGGACTGCACCGCCTGCTCATAGGTCATGGCAGGTTCCTTTGCCATATTTCTGGTGCCATAAGCCACTTTCTTCATGGGCACTTTGGTATCTGACACCATTCCCACATCAATAGGAAAATGGTCTGCACCTGCCAGTTTACTGAATATGCTGGAAATGGCATCCCCTTTCAGAAAGTTTTCTCCCACCAGCGCCGTGATTTCCTGCCCGGTCTGGGTCACACCTTCCTCTACCACCCCGTTATCCGCACACATGGAGACTAATGCCTTTTTTCCAATATTTACGTCCTGGCTGCGGGTGATTCCCACAATCTGCACCACCAGGTCTTCCATCATTCCCAGGCTGTGTAAGGGATGGGCAATGCTGTCCCAGCGCTTCCTGGCAGCCTCCATAGACTGGATATCCAGTGGCTTCACCAAATCTTTTGCCTCTTTCAATGTCAACATTTTTGAATGCCTCCTTTTCCCATCCGGCACGGAAACACACAAATATACGGAAAGCGCAAAGCCTCAGAATCTGAGCTTTACGCTTCCCGGTATCCTATGCCTCATGGATCATTTTCTTAATTATCTTCCCCTTCAGCCAGCTGGCTCTGTCTGGCCGCAATTTCTTTTTCCTGTATCTCGGCGGGAGCCTGCTCGTAGCGGGCAAACTCATATTCAAACACGCCGCTTCCTCCGGTCATGGAACGAAGATCGGTAGAATATCCGTATATTTCCAGCATAGGCACGTCAGCTTCGATCACGGTATTGCCGTCGTGGTCTGGATTCATGCCAAGGACTCTTCCTCTCCTCTTGTTCAAATCACCCATCACATCACCGGTATATTTATCAGAAACCTGGACTTTCATGTTGACAATGGGCTCCAAAAGTACCGGACTGGCATCCATAAATCCTTTCTTGAACGCCAGAATGGTGGCCATCTTAAACGCCATCTCCGATGAGTCAACGGTATGATAAGAGCCATCATACAAGGTAGCTTTTACACCTACTACCGGATAAGCAGCCAGCGGTCCTTTCAATACAGATTCCTGCAGTCCTTTTTCCACAGCCGGGAAATAATTTTTGGGAACTGCGCCGCCTACAACTACCTGTTCGAAAACAAACGGTGTATCCAGGTCGCCGGAGGGCTCGAATTTCATCTTTACATGCCCGTACTGGCCATGGCCGCCGGACTGTTTCTTATGCTTGCCTTCCACATCGGAAGATTTGCGGATGGTCTCACGGAAAGGAACCCTGGGTTTGTCCAGCTCAATCTCCACTTTGTAGCGCTCTTTTAATTTGCTGACTATCACCTCCAGATGCTGGTCTCCCATTCCGTAAAGCAACGTCTGGTGGTTTGCAGAATCATTGACTGTACGTATGGTCAAATCCTCGTCCATCATCTTGGAAAGTCCCTGGGAGATCTTATCCACATCTCCCTTGTTCTTCGCTTTATAACTCTTATAAGTATAAGGGGTGGATATCACAGTCTTAGGATAAACAACCGGATGGGCCTTAGTAGCCAGTGTATCTCCTGTGGAAGATTTCACCAGTTTTCCGATGGCTCCAATATCTCCTGCATGAAGTTCCGTCACTTCCTGAGGCTTATTGCCTTCCAATACATACAATTTATTCAGCTTTTCTTCGGAATCTTTCTGCACATTGTAGAGAACATCGTCATTCTTGATAACCCCGGAGCTCACTTTGATCATGGAATACTTGCCCAAAAACGGGTCCACGATGGTCTTAAATATGTAAGCAGATTTTGCTTTGCCAAAATCATAATTGGCTTCAAAAATCTCGTTGGTCTTCTGGTCCAGACCGTTGCAGCTTCTCTCATTGGGGCTTGGGAAATAACCTACAATATCATCCAGCAGATTTGCCACACCCATCAAGTCCACAGGAGACCCCATACATACAGGCACCACGGAACCCTCCTGCACGTTGGTAGCAAGAGCTGCCGAAATCTCTGTAATAGAAAATTCGTCACCCTCCAGATACCTGTCCAGAAATTCTTCGCTGGTCTCAGCCACAGATTCAATCAGCACTTCACGGTATTTATCCAGGTATTCCTGAAGATGTTCGGGCACCGGGCATTCTTCTTTCTTTCCTTTTTCAATATATCTTCTGCCCGCTTTCTTCACCACATTCACATATCCCACAAATTTTCCGCCTTCACGGATGGGGAAATGAAGGGGTGCGATCCGCTTGCCGTACAGTTCTGTCAGCTGCTCCACCACATTGCGGTAGCTCACGTCATCCACGTCCATCTCTGTGACAAAGATAATCCGGGGCAGTTTATATTTTTCACACATTTCCCAGGCTTTCTGTGTTCCCACCTGCACGCCTGACTTACCGGAAACTACAATTATGGCAGCGTCTGCGGCGCTTACCGCTTCTTCAACTTCACCTACAAAATCAAAGTAGCCCGGTGCATCCAATACATTTATTTTACATTTCTGCCACTGAATCGGCACTGTTGTTGTGGAAATTGAGAATTTTCTCTTGATTTCCTCTTTATCAAAATCGCTGATGGTGTTCCCATCTGCTACCTTGCCCAAACGGCTGGTAATACCAGATAAGTAAGCCATCGCTTCTACCAGGCTGGTCTTTCCTGCGCCGCCATGACCCAATAGGACAACATTACGTATTCGGTCAGTTCTGTAAACGTCCATGTGTAATACCTCCCTGTAAGTATAATTCATATTACCTGTGAATAGTAATATATGCTTATATTTTACTAGATAACTACAATATAATCAAGCATTTGTTTCAGCCAGATTATACTAAACTATTTTTTACGTGTACATTTCATACAAGTCCCCTTTGTAATGTTTGACATTTTTTCCCCCGTCACGTAAAATAGAAGTATTGCTGAAATGAAAAACGTGATATTTATTATTTAGAAAGGACGTAACTGTGAAGGTACTAAACAGTTACGAAAGGACTTAAGATAAATGAGACTAACAGTAGGTTTTATCGGCCTTGGTCTGATCGGCGGTTCTGTAGCCAAAGCAATCCGCAGATTTCACCCGGACAGCCGGATTATCGCATATAACAGAAGCCTTTCTGTCCTGGAAACCGCAAAATCAGAAGGTGTCATTGACGAAATCTGCGAGCAGGTGGATCATCGGTTCGGCAGCTGCAGCTACATATTCCTGTGTGCTCCCGTTTCCACCAATATCAGCTATATGAAGATTCTAAAAGATTATATTTCTCCAGGATGTATCATCAGCGATGTGGGAAGCGTAAAGGGAATGATCCACAAGCAGGCTGCCCAGCTGGGCCTGTCCCGCTGTTTCATCGGCGGACATCCCATGGCCGGTTCTGAAAAAACCGGATATGAACATTCACGGGCAGGGCTTCTGGAAAATGCCTACTATATACTGACCCCCTCGGAATTGGTGGATATCCGTCATATATCTGCTTATACCGAGCTGATTTCCTCCATCGGCGCCATTCCTCTGGTGATTACCCACCAGGAGCACGACTACATCACTGCGGGCATCAGCCATCTGCCCCATATTGTGGCCGCCTCCCTGGTAAATCTGATACGTGAACTGGATACCGAAGACGAACATATGAAATTGATCGCAGCCGGAGGATTCAAAGATATTACCCGGATTGCCTCGTCCTCACCGGATATGTGGCAGCAAATCTGTATGGAAAACCCGGAAAATATTTCACGGGTACTGGATGCCTACATCCGTATGCTGGTCCAGGCCAGGTGCCTGGTGGACGGTAAAAACGAACAGGAATTATACCAGCTGTTTTCCCATGCAAGGGATTATCGGGATTCCATTGATATTCTTCCCACCGGCCCCATCAGCAAATCTTACATCTTATACTGCGATATTGCCGACGAACCGGGGGGAATTGCCGCAATCGCCACTTTACTGGCTATGGAGCAAATCAATATCAAAAATATCGGCATCATCCACAACCGTGAATTTGAAGACGGGGTTCTGCGGGTGGAATTCTATGAAGACCCAGGCTATCAAAAAGCTTTGGAAATTCTCAGAAAACGAAATTACACTGTCTATGTACGGTAGTCATATGGCCCTGCCCCCGCCGGAGTGTCCTCATCCGGGGGAACTGCCAGAGTATTTTTTATCAACTCAATAATAAATTCAGAACAAGGAAGGGAGCTTCACACAAGCATGGACATCACAAAATCACGCAGCCTTAGGGGAGAAATCCAAATCCCCGGAGACAAATCCATCTCCCACCGCGGCATTATGCTGGGTGCCCTGGCACGAGGCACTACAAAAATCACCAACTTTCTCCAAGGAGCAGACTGCCTCTCCACGATACGCTGTTTCCGCCAGATGGGGATTGAAGTGGAAAACAGATGCAAAGAGGTATTGGTACACGGCAAAGGACTCCACGGCCTTTCCGCTCCACAGCAGATTCTGGACGCGGGCAACAGCGGAACTACCGTCCGTCTCCTCTCCGGCATTCTGGCTGCGCAGAACTTCCCCTCCACCATAACCGGGGATGCTTCTATCCAGAAACGGCCTATGAAACGGGTGATGGACCCTTTGACGCAGATGGGGGCCTGTATCGAAAGCCAGAACCAAAACGGATGTGCGCCACTGGACATCCGCGGGACACGTCTGAAAGGGATTCACTATCAAAGCCCTGTGTCCTCCGCTCAGGTAAAATCCTGCGTACTGCTGGCCGGTCTCTATGCAGACCAGAAAACATCTGTGACCGAACCTACTGTATCCAGGGATCATTCCGAACGGATGCTCTCCTATCTGGGGGCGGAAGTTACTGTCCAGGGCACCACTGTTGCCATTGAGCCGGAACCTGAGCTGAATGCCCGGGATATCCAGGTGCCAGGGGATATCTCCTCCGCGGCCTATTTCATAGCGGCAGGGCTTCTGGTCCCCGGCTCGCAGATATTAATTAAAAACGTGGGCATCAACCCCACCCGCAGCGGTATACTGAAAGTCTGCCGTGCCATGGGTGCTGATATCCAGTATTTAAACGAAAAAAGCGGCTGCTGGGAGCCATCAGCGGATCTGCTGGTCACTTACAGCCCCCTAAAAGGCACCGTAATTGAGGGGGACATTATTCCCACACTCATTGACGAGCTGCCCA
Organism: uncultured Lachnospiraceae bacterium; assembly: GCA_910588825.1. Lineage (GTDB taxonomy): Bacteria > Bacillota > Clostridia > Lachnospirales > Lachnospiraceae > MGBC164599. The sequence goes on along the minus strand of CAJURF010000019.1, from coordinate 25,470 downwards.
TCATCGCTGTTATGGCCGCTTTTGCCCAGGGAGAAACCATCATTCGAAATGCTGAGGAACTAAGGGTAAAGGAATCCGACCGGATTCAGACGGTGACAGACAATCTGTCCGCTATGGGTGCAGACATCACAGCTGCCCCGGACGGCATGAGCATCCGTGGGGGACAACCTCTGACCGGGGCATCCATCCGCACCTGCAAAGACCATCGAATCGCCATGTCCTTTGCCGTCGCTGGGATGGCTGTTGAGGGCGTGACCAGCCTGGATGATGCTCAGTGTGTGGCGATCTCCTATCCCCAGTTTTTTGACGATCTGCAGAGACTTTCTTAAAAATTACCGCAAAAAGAGGTGAATGCCATGACAGCAGAAAAAGAAAGAAAAGATAAACTTCTTCAACAGATTCGTACCTATGCACAGGAGGATACAGCGCTGGCCTTTTCCGGAGGGGTGGACAGCGCCCTGCTTTTATATCTGCTGTCACAGGCCGCCAGGGACACCGGAAAACATGTTTATGCCGTCACATTTCAGACTGCCCTCCACCCTCAGGCGGATCTTGCATACGCCCGGCACTTCGCCCAGTCTGTGGGGCTTGACTGTCATGTACTGAAGGTGAACGAACTGGAAGACCCCCGGATACTGTCCAATCCCCCGGACAGGTGTTATTACTGCAAAAAAATGCTGTATGAGAAGCTGCTGGAATTTGCCAGGGAACGCCGGATTTCCACTGTACTGGAAGGTTCTAATCAGGATGATTTAAACGTATACCGGCCAGGCTTCAAAGCGGTGCAGGAGCTGGGAATTGCCAGTCCTTTGGCCCAGTGTGGGATTACCAAATCACAGGTCCGGCAGATGGCCGGGGAATATGGGCTTTCCTGTGCCTCCCGCCCTTCCGCTCCCTGCCTGGCAACCCGGCTTCCCTACCACACCACCCTTGACATGCAGCTTCTGGCACGAATTGATGAGGGGGAACAGTTTTTAAAGGGTCTGGGATTTGACAATGTGCGCATCCGGGTTCACAAGGACATTGCCAGAATTGAAACAGACCCTGAACAGTTTTCTCTGCTTTTGCAGAAGCGGCAGGAAATCATCCGCCGGCTCCAAGAGCTGGACCTTCCCTATCTCACCCTGGATTTGGAGGGATTCAGAAGCGGCAGTATGGATGTTCATTTATAGTGGGCTGCGCCAACTGAATGCGGGGCAATTTAACCGCAAAGCGGGGCGTGCGGGTGGCAGGAATGATTTTTAAGACACGCTCTAAGAAAGGAAGAAATAATTTTTTTATGTACTATCTCAATACAAACGCCCAAAGTCTATTGTTTGAAAAAGTTATACATGGCAGAGTCTTTGTGGATAAAAGCCTGCTGATAGAAAAAATTTCTGACGTGATTGGAACAGGTGATTCTTTTATATGCATTACCCGCCCTAGAAGGTTTGGAAAAACAATCAATGCCAATATGCTGGGTGCCTATTATACAAAAGGATATGACAGTCATCCAATTTTTGACAATCTTGCCGTTTCTGGCACAGAAAGATATGAAAACCACATCAATCAATATAATGTAATCCACATTGATTTCAGCCAGCTTCCAGATTTTTGTGACGGATATGACAACTATATCTGTAATATTACTGACACACTGAAAGACGACCTGCAGGAGGCTTACCCCCATCTCAGAGGCCGCGAATACAGAAGCTTAAGCCATATGTTTCAGGATACCCAGGATTCATTTATATTCATCTTGGATGAATGGGACTCCGTTTTCTACGAGTCTTTTATGACCGTCAGCCACAAAAACCGTTTTATGAAATTTCTGCGGGGACTGCTGAAAGACGAGCCTTATGTGGAGCTGGCTTATATGACAGGTGTACTGCCAATCGCAAAATATTCCAGTGGCTCTGAACTAAACATGTTTCATGAATTTGATTTTGTGAATGATAATGTTTATGATGCATATTTCGGTTTTGACGAGAAGGAAGTGCGGGATCTCTGCCTGAAAATTAATACCGTTTCTTATCAGGAAATGAAGCACTGGTATGACGGATATTATACAAGTACAGGGGACAGACTCTTTAACCCACGCTCAGTAAGCAATGCCCTGACACGGGGCGTCTGTCTCAATTATTGGACAGAGACCGGACCTATGAACGAAATTGCAGACTGCATCGAACATAATGTGGATGAAGTGAGGGAGGATATTGTTAAGCTGGTGTCAGGCATTCCCATAGAAACCGAACTGACTGGATACAGCGCAGCTGAGCAGCAGCTTAAGACACGCGGCGATATTTTGTCTGCAATGGTTGTATACGGCTTTCTTTCCTATTATAACGGATATCTGAAAATTCCCAATCACGAATTAATGGAAAAATATCAGAAGGTTTTGTCCCGGGACAGCATGGGCGAAATAAAAGAAATTGTAGACAGTTCAAAAATGATGTTAGAAGCAACCCTTGCCATGGATGAAAGAAAAGTTGCAGAACTTTTGGAAACTGTTCATGACAGAGAAATTCCCTTTCTGGACTATAACGACGAAAACTCCCTGTCCTGTGTTATTACTTTATGCTATCTCTACGCCAGAAAGGACTACCACATAGTGCGCGAAGAAAAAAGCGGAAAAGGTTACTGCGATTATCTGTTCTATCCACGAAAAAATAAAGGCACTGCAATTATTCTGGAATTAAAAGTAAACAATACAGCGGAATATGCCATTAGGCAGATCAAACAGAAAAATTATATTCAGAAGGCAGCAGAGTTTGATTCTGTTCTGCTGGTTGGTATTGCTTATGATAAGGTTCAAAAAGTGCATGGGTGCTTGATTGAGAAAATAGAGCGTGAATGATTTTTCAAACACGCTCTATTATTTTCCCTATTTCTATTTAATGCCGCACCACCTCAAATCTCTCCATGGTATAATCCACATAAGGGGATATTCCCGCCTTCTCCAGGGCAATACGCACCTGCTCCTGGGGCGTATCCACTCCGGCCAGGTCCGGCAGCAGCAGCCCCCGTTTCAGCCCCGACTGTACAATGACCCCGTATTTCTCAATATCCAGCTGGTCTATACTCTGGATGGGCTCCGGCTCACCCAGAATATCCACGCTGTATGTGAGCAGGGGCAGTTCCTCCAGTGTAACAGGAGAAAAGCGGTGGTCATGGACAGCGGCGCTGACGGCATTTTCTATGATTTCCTCTCCAATACAGCTCTGAACAGGCAGAATGGTACCCATACATCCCCGCAGACGCCCGTCGATTTTCAGACAGACAAAGGCTCCTGCCTGCTCCTGATAAAATTCAGGGGGCAGGCCTTCTGGCAGGGGCAGGTGCTCTCCTTCCTGGATATAGTGTTCCAGGGAGTTCCTGGCCAGCCGGACCCAGGCATCCTCCTGATCCTTTCGCTCCAGACGCTTCCGCTCTTTCTCCCGGATGTGCCGTTCCAGGAACTTTCTATCCTCTGACGGACCTATGGGGCGAAATGCCGCGGCGGCATACCCCACTCCAAAAGGCCCCTGATAAGAAAGCAGCTTTGACTCCACATTCCACCCATCCAGCGCCCCTGCCATAATCACAAACGAGCGGTGTCCGCACTCTGCGGCGGCTTCGCAGAATTCCTCATCAATTCCCAGCAGGGCGGAAAAATCTCCTTTTGAAAAAATATTACATATTTTTTCATCGAACAGCAAGCCATCCATGGAAAACCCATAGGGCCCGTCCTCTCTCAATTTATGGGACAGGTCTCCGCTGGCTAAAATTACCGTTCTTTTGCCGGCAGCGGCGGCGGTCTGACAGATACACTGTCCCAGCTGATAATGATGCTGATAGGAAAGCCCCGAAATGGAAATACGCACAATGGGAATATAGCCTGCATATTTCTGTATAAAGTACAACGGTATCATGGTACCGTGGTCCAGTGCCGGGTCCTTTTCTCCCAGAAATCCCGCCGGTATCCCATGATATTCTGCGTGAGCGCACAGCTGATTGGCAAAATCCTGGTCATAAAGTGTCTGCACAACTATGTCAGGTGCCCCAAAACTGCCAAAATCTCCCTGGGCCTGACTGCCGGGAGAAATATGCAGATAATCTGCATAGGAAACACTGTGCGGGGAAATCACCACCAGAACATCCGGCTTCTGACTCGCCACCTGACGCCCAATCCGTTCATAGGAGTCTGCGGTGGCCTGTATATTCTGCTCCTGTCCCCGCCCCACCTCCGGGATAATCAGCGGTGGGTGGGGCACTGCGTAAGCACCGATTATATTCATGTCCAACACCCTCACTCCTATAAGATAGGCCGTATTACCTTCGGCCGGAACCCGGCCTGTTCCAGGGCCCCCACAATCTGCCTCTTATGTGCTGTTCCAAAGGCTTCCATCGTAATCTTCAATTCCACCGCAGCTCTGCGGTTGGTGCTGACAAACTGATTATGGTCCAGTTTAATAACATTTCCCTGATGCTGAGCGATCACAGAGGAGACCCTTACCAGTTCCCCCGGTTTATCCGGCAGCAGAACAGATACTGTGAAAATCCGGTCTCTCTGAATCAATCCGTGCTGTACCACTGAAGCCATAGTAATCACGTCCATATTTCCGCCGCTTAAAATACAGACCACCTTTTTCCCGGAAAACTCCAGATGCCTCAGAGCAGCCACTGTAAGAAGTCCCGAATTCTCCACCACCATTTTGTGGTTTTCCACAATATCCAGAAAAGCTACAATCAACTCATCATCCTGAATGGTGATCACCTCATCAATGTTTTCTTTCAGATAGGGAAAAATCTTTTCCCCAGGAGTCTGCACCGCTGTGCCGTCTGCAATGGTAGCCACCTCCGGAAGTGTGCACAGCTCTCCTTTTTCCAGGGAAACCTCCAGACAGTTGGCCCCTTCCGGCTCCACACCGATCACTTTGATATGGGGATTCAGCTGCTTTGCCAGAACCGACACCCCTGCCGCCAGGCCGCCGCCTCCCACAGGGACTAAAATATAGTCCACTAAAGGCAGATCCTGAATAATCTCCATGGCTATGGTTCCCTGCCCGGTGGCCACCGACAAATCGTCAAAGGGATGGATAAACGTATATCCGTTTTCCTCTGCCAGCTCAAGTGCATACTTACAGGATTCATCATAGATATCCCCGTACAGCACCACCTCCGCCCCGTAGCTCTTGGTCCGCTCCACCTTGATCAGAGGGGTGGTGGTAGGCATGACAATGACAGCTTTTACACCGAAGGCTCTCGCCGCATACGCCACCCCCTGGGCATGGTTCCCTGCTGACGCAGTAATCAGCCCCCTCTCTTTCTCTTCCTGAGATAATGTACTGATCTTATAATAAGCCCCCCTGACTTTATAGGCTCCGGTAAGCTGCATATTCTCCGGTTTCAGGTATACTTTATTTTCAGTCTGTTCGCTTAAATATTCACTGTAAATCAGTTTCGTCTCTCTCGTTACTTTTTTGACAATTTCTGATGCTTCTTCAAATTTATCTAATGTCAGCATATTTTATAACCTTCCTATTGTCCTTCTTCTATATGAAACAACGCATTCACAAAAGCCTGTGCATCAAATTTCTGCAGATCGTCGATACTCTCGCCCACTCCAATATACTTTACAGGTATATTCAGTTCCGACTGGATAGCCACCGCAATTCCCCCCTTGGCCGTCCCGTCCAGTTTTGTGAGGATGATACCTGTCAGATTGGCCGCTTCGCTGAACTGCCTTGCCTGAATCAGAGCGTTCTGCCCGGTTGTCCCGTCCAGCACCACCAGAGTCTCCAGGTATGCCTCCGGATACTCCCGTTCCAGAATCCGGTATATTTTCCGCAGTTCTTCCATGAGATTTTTCTTATTGTGAAGGCGTCCTGCCGTATCACACAGCAGAACATCTGCATTCCTGGCTTTGGCAGCTGCCACCGCGTCATAGACCACAGACGCCGGGTCTGCTCCGTCCTGGCCTCCGATAATTTCCACACCTGCCCGGTTGGCCCACTGGGTCAGCTGTTCCCCTGCTGCCGCCCGGAAGGTATCTGCTGCCGCCAGCACCACTTTTTTCCCCTGGTCTTTCAGCTTTCCTGCCAATTTTCCCACTGATGTGGTCTTACCCACACCGTTGACGCCCACCACCAGAATCACAGATTTGCGGTTTTCAAATTCATACTGGGTGTCCTCCACCTGCATCTGTTCCGTCACGCTGTCAATCAGCAGCTGTTTGCATTCTGACGGGTCTTTGATGTGCTTCTCCGCCACCTGGTCTTTCAGCTTCTGGATAATAGAAGTGGTGGCATTGATTCCAATGTCCCCCATAATCAGTATTTCTTCTATTTCCTCGTAAAAATCATCGTCAATGCTGGAAAAACCGCTGAATATGGAATCAATCCCTGAAACAATATTTTCTCTGGTCTTGGCCAGACCGTTTACCAGCCGCTTAAAAAACCCCTGTTTTTCTTCTGCCATATCAATCCTCCTTACTGCAGATCACTCTGAACCAGATCTACCGATACCAGGGTGGAAACCCCCTTTTCCTGCATGGTAATCCCATACAGCCGGTCAGCCGCGTTCATCGTTCCCCGCCTGTGGGTAATAATAATAAATTGCGTATTCTTCGTCAATTTATGTACATACTGGGCAAATCTCACCACATTGGAATCGTCCAGAGCAGCCTCTATTTCGTCCAGAAGACAAAAGGGCGATGGCTTCAGATTCTGGATGGCAAAGAGCAGTGCAATGGCGGTAAGTGCCTTCTCGCCCCCTGACAGCTGCATCATATTCTGAAGCTTCTTCCCCGGAGGCTGGGAAATAATCTTAATTCCCGCCTCCAGGATATCCGCATCCTCCATCAGCTCCAGCGTACCTTTTCCCCCTCCAAATAAATCCTGAAATGCCTTATTGAATTCCCTTTGTATTTCCTTGAATTTTTCTGCAAACTGTTTCCGCATACCTGTATCCAGGTCTTCAATAATCTGCAGAAGTGTTTTTTCCGCTGTCACCAGGTCCTCGTGCTGTGCAGACAGGAACGTATGTCTCTCCTGCAGCTCTTTGTAGTCCTCAATGGCATTTACGTTTACATCCCCCAGCTTCCTGATTTCTTCTCTAACCCTGGCAATGTCTTTTTTCAATTCTCCTGGTGTACGGTTCTCTTCTTCTGAAACACTCTTTGCGGCATTTCCCGGAGTCATTTCATATTCCTCCCACATGTAGCCAATCCGCGCTTCCTGTGTCTCTTCCAGTTTGTCAATCTGACTGTTCACACGGAATCCCTCTTTATCCAGCAGATTCATCTGCTTGGACAATTCTTCCCGTTTCTGGAAAAATTCTTTGTGTCTGTCCGCCACTTCTTCCCGCTCTTTTAAAAGTTCCTTCATCCTGGCTTCGCCTTCTTGTGCCAGGTTATCTGCCTCGTCCATCTCCTCCTGAAGACAGGAAATTTTTTCCTCCTTCTGACTGATTTCCTGAACACCCGTATGCAGACTATCCTGAATCTCATCCAGTTCCTGCTGCAGCTTTTTCTTCTCCTGCCTGATTCTCTGCATATCGGTATTCAGGAATTCTGCTTTCTGCTGAAGAGCAGATTCCTGGAGATGAATTTCCTCCACTTCTTTTTGGTGTTCCTGCTGTTCTTTCTGCAGCTGTTCCAGCTCTTTCTGCCGCTCTTTGATAAAGACTTCCAGCTCTTTTTCTTCCTGTCCGGACTGTTCCAGTTCTTTCTGAATGGAGGACATACTCTCCTCCAGCTCACAGACCTGTTCCCCAATCTCCACCCTTTCTCTATCCAGGCGCTGATACCGTTTTTGTATTTCTTCTTCTTTTTCTTTTTGCTGGGACAGATTCATCTGCAGGGTGTTCTGCTGAAGGGAAGTCTCCTGCAGATCTTTTTGAAGCCGGACAGCCAGCTCCCTGAGCTGCTCTCTGCTGCTCCTCCACTCTTTCAGCTGTGCCTGCAGATTTTCCAGCCGTTCCCGGTTCTTGTGTACCAGGTTTTCCAGTTCTTCAATCTCCCGCCGCCTTCCCAGAAGATTGCTGTTGTTCTTATAGGCTCCTCCTGTCATAGAACCACCTGGACTGAAGGACTCTCCTTCCAGAGTGACCATGCGAAGGGAATGGCGGTACTTCTTTCCAATGGCGATAGCATGGTCCATCTGATCTACCACCAGAACTCTCCCCAGCAGATACTGTACCAGCCCCTGATATCTGGAATCTGACTTTACCAGGCCGCTGGCCGGTCCGATAACCCCAGGCTCTTTTAACACACTCTCAGGCTGAATGCCTCCCCTGCTGCTGATGCTGGTCAATGGCAAAAAGGTAGCCCGTCCGAATCTTTTTTCTTTCAGATATTGAATCAACTTTTTTGCCGTCTGCTCCGTATCCGTCACCACATTTTGAATGCTGCCCCCCAGAGCCGTCTCAATGGCTGTCTCATAATTTTTTTCCACCTGTATCAGATCCGCCACTACCCCCTGAATGCCGGGTATGTCTTTGCGCTTCTCCATCACCCGGCGTATGCTGTTACCATATCCCTCATAACGCTCTGCCAGATTCCGCAGCGATTCCAGCCGTGAGGCATCCCGGTGATAGGCGGCCTGCTGCTGTTCCTGAATTTTGGACTGCTCCTGGATTTTTCCGGTGAGATTCTGAATCTTTTCTTGGGTTTGTCTGCTCTCCAAGGCCAGCTGCTCTGCCCGCCCGGTAACCTGGGTACAGGCTTCCTGCGCTTCTTCCAAAGATTTCTGGAGTTCTTCCTCCTCACTTTTTAGGCGGAGCGCTTTCTGGTTCAAATCCGCTTTTCGTATCTCCACCTGCTCCATCATGGTATCGAACCGCTGCATTTTTCCCTTAGTGTTCGCCCGCTTGTTCAAAATCTCGATAATCTCGTTTTTCCCGTCTTCAATCTCCCGGGAATACGTGCCGATGGTCTCATTCAGATTATCTAAGGTATCCTGCCTCTGAAGTTTTTCCCGGTCAATTTCTGCCCGCGCCTCTTGAAGCGTTTCCCTCTCCTCAGCATATTTTTCCAGTTCTTCCCCTCTGGAGGCCAGACCGTCTTCCACGTCTGCCAGCCGTCTGCGGTTTTGTTCCTCATTGGACTTTCCGGTATGAACCTGCTCTTTCAATACATTAATCTGCCCCTCCAGCTGCTGCCGGCGCAGGGCATTTTCCTGGGTCTTTTTTCTGGCCTGTTCCGCCTGAGAGTCCAGGTTCTCCATGGCAGCTTCCAGACTTTCATATTCTCTCCCGGCTGTCTCTAACTGCCGGGAAATTTCTTCCATGTTTTCTTCTGTCAGCCTGCGTTTTCCTTCCAGTTCCTCCAGCTGGCCTTTCATCTCCTCCGATTGTGCCAGAAACAAGCAGATATCCGCCTTTTTCAATTCTTCCTTTCTCGCCAAATACAGTCTGGCCTTTTCTGACTGCTTTTCCAGCGGTCCCAGCTGACGGGACAGCTCCGTTAAAATATCTGTCACTCTCAGCAGATTCTGCTTTTCATCCTCCAGCTTTTTCAGCGCCGTGTTTTTTCTCCGCTTGAATTTTACAATTCCCGCCGCCTCATCAAACAGCTCCCTGCGTTCTTCCGGTTTGCCGCTTAAAATACGGTCGATCTGCCCCTGTCCGATAATGGAGTAACCCTCTTTTCCAATTCCGGTGTCATAGAACAGCTCTTGAATATCTTTCAGCCTGCAGCTGCTGCCATTGATTAAATATTCGCTTTCTCCGGAGCGGTAAAGCCGTCTGGCCACTGTCACTTCATCAAATGACACAGGCAGTTTATGGTCATTGTTGTCCAGGGTAATGGCTACTGATGCATAGCTTAAGGGCCTGCGGTTTTCTGTCCCTGAGAAAATTACATCCTGCATATTGCCGCCCCTTAACTGTCTGGCGCTCTGCTCTCCCAGGACCCACCGGACTGCATCCGCCACATTGCTCTTTCCGCTTCCATTGGGTCCCACAATACCTGTAATCCCATTGTGGAATTCAAAAAGAATCTTCTGGGCAAATGACTTAAACCCCTGTACCTCAATGCTTTTCAGATACATGTCACACCTTTTGCTTTCTCATAAACAAAACTGCCTGATAAGCTGCAGCCTGTTCCGCCGCTTTTTTCGTATGTCCCGCCCCTTTTCCGTAAATCTCCCCGGAAACATGGACTTCTGCGAAAAACCGCTTATCATGGTCCGGCCCGGTACACCCGGTGAGCACATATTCCGGAACCTTCCCCTGATCCTGTACAATCTCCTGCAGAACAGTCTTGCTGTCATAGAACAGCGACTTGTTCTCCAAGTCATTGAGAATAAACTGCAGTACAAAACTTTTCGCCTGTTCAATCCCCCCGTCCAGATAGATTGCCCCAATCACTGCCTCCAGGGCATCTGATGTGATGGAATCCCGTTCTCTTCCACCTGTAAATTCTTCCCCTTTCCCCAGCAGAATAAACTCCTGGAGATGGATATCTCTGGCAGACATGGCCAGAGACGGTTCACATACCATACTTGCCCGTTTCTTCGTCAGCTCTCCTTCCGGCATATCCGGGTAATGGTTAAATAAAAATTCGCTGCTGACCAATTCCAGAACTGCATCCCCCAGAAATTCCAGCCGCTCATTGCATCTGCTCTTCCCCATCCGTTTTTCATTGGCATAAGAGCTGTGCGTCAGCGCCAGACGCAAAAGACCAGGGTCGCGAAACCGATAACAGAAAATTTCTTCCAGCTTGTCCAGATTTTTCACGTTTCCCATACTACAACCTCCACTCTCCGGCCAGCTGCCTTTTAGCCAACCACTCTCCTGATTTCATCAGCCGCTTCTCCCACAGTGATCAGGCCGTCCACCGTCTCACTGGAAATTTCAATATCAAACAGTTCCTCAACTCCCATCATAATCTGAAACACATCCAGAGAATCCGCTCCCAGATCCTCCACAAAGGCTGTATCCTCAGTAATGCTTTTTGCGTCAATGTGCAGAACCTCTGCTATAATGGAACACAGCTTTTCCAACTCCATGGTCCGGCCTCCTTGCATCTACACCACAATATGTTCTCTGATCTTACCGGTTACATCCTGCCGTTTAAACTGCTCACACTGGAACAGGGCATTCTTAATCTGCTCTGCTGATGCACTGCCGTGGGTTTTTACCACCAGCCCCTTCAGTCCCAGCAGCGGCGCGCCGCCGTGGGCGCTGATATCAAAGGTTTTCAACGTCTCTTTCAGAGCTGGCTTCACCAATGCCGCCCCCAGTTTACTTCTCATATTGGACATCATGGACTTTTTAATCTGAGAAATCAGTGTGGCTCCTACCCCTTCATAAAGTTTCAGAATCACATTTCCCACAAATGCCTCACAGACAATCACATCCGCGTCCCCGGCCGGTATATCTCTGGCCTCTATACTGCCTATAAACTGAATATCCTTACACTCTTTTAATAGAGGAAACGTTTCTTTCACCAGCGCATTTCCCTTTTCTTCTTCTGCCCCGATATTCACGATTGCAACCTTTGGTCTCTTCACGCCTGCAATATTTTCCATATAAACAGAACCCATCTTGGCAAACTGTACCAGATGGGAAGGCCGGGCATCCACATTTGCCCCGCAGTCAATCAGCAGAGACGCCCCCTTAGCTGTGGGAACCAGCGGGGCCAGCGGGGCCCGCTCTACCCCTTTGATTCTGCCCACGATCACCTGTCCGCCCACCAGCACAGCGCCGGTACTTCCTGACGAGACAAAAGCATCTGCCTGCTGTTTCCTCACCAGGGTCTGTCCCACTACAATAGAAGAATCTTTCTTGCTGCGTATAGCCGCCACCGGAGGCTCTGCTGTCTCAATCACCTCCGAGGCTTCCACAATCTCCAGACGGTCTTTGGGATACTCATACTTTGCCAGCTCTTTTTCCACTGCCTCTTTTTTTCCCGCCAGGTACACAAAAATCTCTTTTCTCTCATTTAAAGCATCCACCGCCCCCTTTACGGGAACTTCTGGTGCGTAATCGCCTCCCATGGCGTCCACCACTACTTTTACTAATTCTGACATACTTTCCTCCCTGTATCAACACGCTCTAGAGCGTGTCTTAATAACGCATACACTAAGCACCTGCTATTTCCGCCAGTGCCGCGTTGGCTTCCATCGACGATGGGGCAGCACGCTATGCGATGTATCATCACTCGTTATTCACACATCATACGAAACATCCAACAAATAGTCAATACAAAATCGGAAAAACCCTACAAGGGCTGGTTGTGACAGGGAAAAATATATGCTACAATAAGCATAAGATTTTTAAACATATTTCAAAAGGATACCAAGAACCATGGATAAATTGTCCTTAGTTGACATCAAGAAGAAAAACTACTCCGATATTTACCATTTTATCTATAAACACGGCAAAATTTCCAAGCAGTCCCTGGCCCAGGGACTGCAGATCAGTCTGCCCACTGTAAATCAGCACCTGAATGCCCTGATGGAGAATGGCCTGATTGAGCAGTGCGGACAACTCCAATCGCAGATCGGCCGCAGAGCTAATGTCTATTCCGCAGTCTCACAGGCCCGTACCGCCATTGGGGTGGAAATTTTAAAAGACCAGACAACCGTAGTGATGATTGATTTATTTGGAAATGTGGTAAATTCCCGGCGGTTTCCTTTTATCTATGAAAACTCCGATGGATACTGCCGCCAGGTAGGTCAGTGTATTCTGGAATTCATCGACGCCTCAGAGATTCCCCATTCCAAAATACTGGGCATAGGGTTCGGTATGCAGGGGCTGGCCTCATCAGACGGTACCCAGATGACCTATTCCAAAATACTGGACACAGAAGGCCTGACCTCCCAGGCATTCGAACAGCATGTGGGGCTTCCCTGCCGCCTTATGCACGACTCTGAATGCGCCGCGGTAACCACCCTGTGGAACTCTCCTGAAATCCAGGACTCCATCTATCTCTCCCTGGCCTATCACCTGGGCGGAGCCATTATCATCCACGGAGAAATTCAGCAGGGCCTTACAGGAAAGAGCGGGACAATCGAACATATGACCCTGATTCCCAATGGACGGAAATGCTACTGCGGACAGCTGGGATGCGCGGAATGCTACTGTTCCGTGGATGCGCTGCTCAATAATGAGGAAGACCTGGACAGCTTTTTCCAAAAAAAGAATGCAGGCAGCACAGAACATATGAAACGCTGGAAAAAATATCTGGATTACCTGGCAATCCTGGCCAATAATCTGCATCTGGTAATCGAATGCAGCATTATTCTGGGCGGACACCTGGCCCCCTATATGCAGGAAGAAGATTTTCAGTATCTCCATGAGACGATCCAGAAACATACTGCCTTTCCGGAAAAAGAATCCTTTCTCCTGCAGAGCAGCCGTTATCCTAATTCTGTCTCCATTGGAGCTGCCTTAAAACTTGTCAAATCATTTTTGGCACATGTGTAATCTGCCATAGAAGGAATACTGTACAATATTTTATAGGAGCACCTCCCAAAAATTATATATAGGAAGTATACCCGGCTGTAGATGAAGAAATTGATAAAATGAGCAAAGAAATGTTTTAATATTCTCCCTGCCCCTGTTTTATGGGGGGCAGGGAGTGTTTTAGAGCATGTCTTAAGAATGATTTTTAAGACACGCTCTCGGAGAATCTATAAAATGTCTTACAGAAAAAGAACCGCCATCACCCAATGGTGCCACCACATACTAAAATCTTACCTGCCCGAAAACGGTCTTTATATAGATGCCACCATGGGCAATGGACACGATACCTTGTTCTTCTGTCAGCTGGCCAGAGACAAAGGCCATGTATATGCCTTTGATATCCAGCAGACAGCGCTGACACACACGAGAAAACTGCTGGCTGAAAACCACATAGATGAAACGCGTTTTTCCCTTTTATTGGACAGCCACATCCATATGGAAAACTATCTGAACCCCGGGTCAGCAGACGCCGTCCTGTTCAACTGCGGCTATCTTCCCGGCGGGGACCACAGCCTGGCCACCAGGCCCGAAACCACTATAGAAGCCATCGAAGGGGGGCTGAGACTGCTGAAGCCTGACGGTGTCATGAGTCTGTGCCTCTACAGCGGGGGTGACACAGGTTTTGAAGAAAAGACAGCGGTTCTCCAACACCTGAAAACCCTGGACAGCAAAACATATACAGTTATTGTCCAGGAATATCACAATCGGGGTAACCACCCTCCCACTCCTGTTTTTATTTTCCGAACATAGCCTTTGCAGCCTTCATATTTTCCATAACGGGAACCTGGAAAAGGCATCTGGTTTCACAGGCACCACATTCCACACACTCTCCTGCATAGTGGGCCAAAAGGGGGCATAGAATTCCTGCCCCCTTTTTCTTTCATCAATTATTATCAGAAAAACAATGCTTTCCCGTAATCTCCTCTATGGTTTCCAACAGCACCGGAAGATTCATAGGTTTGCTCAGATGAACATTAATCCCGTTTTCCTTGGACTTTTGTATATCGCTGGCCAGGGCATTTGCTGACAGCGCGATAATGGGAATGTGGGAAAGCACCGGGTCCGAAAGTTTCCGGATAGCCGCAGACGTCTGCCAGCCATCCATCACCGGCATCTGAATGTCCATGATAATCAAATCATAATCTCCAGGCGCTGCCCCCTCTATCTTCTCCAGCGCTATCTTGCCGTTCTCCGCAGGGTCTATGATAAATCCCATATTCTCCAGCAGTTCTGTCTCTATCTCCAGATTAATCTCATTGTCCTCCACCAGCAGAATTCTCTGGCTCAGCTGCCGGGAGGCTGCCATATCACGCTCTTTGTCCGTCTGAGAGGACACCGGCTGTACCCGAAAGCACAGGGACGCGGTAAACGTACTTCCCTCTCCCACCTGGCTTTTCACATCAATGGTTCCTCCCATTTTATCCACAATGTCTTTGGCAATGGTCAGCCCCAGTCCGATGCTGTGAATGCCGCTTAAAGTAGAATTCTTCTCCCTGCTGAACGGGTCAAAAATACGCTCCAGAAAATCCTCACTGATGCCTATCCCTGTATCCTCCACCACAAGGCTGTAAACACTGTAGTGATTGGGCAGCTCGTCCTCCTCCTTAAAGGAAAGAGTCACCCGGCCGCCGGGCTCTGTATATGTAACTGCATTATTCACCAGATTCAGAACCAGCTGTCTCAGATTCTCCTGATTCGCATACACACCCCTGTGTCTAAGACCGCTGCAGTCCATGGTAAATACAAGGTTCTTCTCCTGGGCCTGGGGCAGAAGAAAATCATAGACCTCTCCCACAATTTCTTCCAGATCACACTCCACCTCTGCCGGACCGGCTGCACTGGACAGAGCAGAAATTTCCAGTACCTCTGTAATCATGTCCAGCAGCTGTCTGCTGGCAGTCTCCACCTGTTCCAGATACCCCTGAACGGCATCCCGATCATGCAGCTTCAGCTTCGCCAGAGATGTGAAGCCAAAAATCGCGTTTAACGGGGTACGCATATCATGAGATATATTGGAAAGAAATGTATTCTTAGCGGCAATAGCCAGGTTCGCCTTTTCCAGCGCGTCCTCCAGCAGCCTTTTCTGCTCCGTCTGCTGCCGGATCTCATCATCCACTCTCCTGCACCCCAGCACAACCTGGGAAATATGGTCCTGGCTGCCCACATTCACAAAATTCAGCTGCAGATTCTGCAGTTCTTTGTCGACAAGCACCCGGTATTGAATATAATATGGCTGGTCTTTCCTCAGATTTTCTCTGATAGACTCTGGAAGAACCGCCTTTTTAAACATCTCAAGATCTTCCGGACACACCCAAATATCCGCATACTCTAATATATACCAGGAAAATTTACATATCTGAAAACATTGATCGGAAATAGCAGATGTACGGTCGCTGAGACAATAAAAAACAATCTGATCACAATCCAGACCAATAGAGCAAATGGATTCATAGTCTGCGCTGAGTGCCTTAATGACTTTCGTACGCAGCTGCTCCTGATTAGCAGGGCTTTGCTCCATATTTTTCTGCCCTTTTCCACAATTCTTCTCCATAGCAACGCCCCTTCCTCTTATGAACATGTTTGACCATCCATCCAAATCAGGCATGTTACTAAAAAGTTTACCATAAAAAAGACCGTTTGTCATTATCTGCTTTTTAAATTCGGGTTCAAAATCAAAAACCCGGAAGCCTGAGCCTCCGGGATTCTATTGCCTCTGCCTAACAAATATAAAAATCTGCCGGTGGCAGGCTTTTTCATATCTCTTGATGATAAGAGCATAACACTGTGATGTTACATTTCAGGTACAGGAAAGCTACATTTATGTAACATAAACCGCCAATCTTTGAAGAAAATACGTGTCCTGACTATGTATCAGAGCAGATCCCTGCCAACGTAATCTGCGTAACAGACAGGTCTGATGTCTCCTGTTCTGTAATCTGAATAGTTACGTTTACTCTACGATACGTGATTGTGGGTGATCATGATCAGAGTCTGACAGAAGATCGTCAGCTGTTCTTCGGTCAGCTCCGACAGATTGATGCCGTCAACGGCCACGGTACCTTCGGTGGGCTCGTACAGGCCGCCAATCGTATTTAAAAGCGTTGTCTTTCCAGAACCGGAAGCCCCCACAATGGCAAGAAACCCACCCTTTTCGACCGAAAAGCTGATACCGTCCAATGCCTTTACCTGACCTCCTATGACAAAATATTTTTTCACATTCTGTAAGGTTACGATATCCATTTGTCTAATCCCCTTTTACTGCAGCAGAAATACGGAAAATGTGGTATACTTTCCCGGATCTGATCTTACGCTGATATATCCCTTTTGCCGGGTGATGATACCGCGGGCCAGATAGAGCCCAAGGCCGACTCCTTCTTCAGCTGCCACTTCCTGTGTGCGGTAAAAACGTTTGAACACATCATTGTAATGACCGGAAGCGATTCCGATTCCTGTATCTGTGATATCGATGCGGGTATAAAACTGCCACGGACGGACCGTGACTCTGATGCTTCCGCCCTTTGGTGTATATTTTACGGCATTGTCCAGAATGTTACCCAATGCCTCCGCGGTCCATTTTGTATCGTGTTTTACAGTGGTCTGACTGTCACAGGTGACATGGAGCCGGATATTCTTTTGGTCCGCACGTGCCCAGATACCATTGACTGCCTGGGCAATAGTGTCATATAAGCGGTTATTTTCCATGTGCAGGGTAAAGGTACCTGTTTCCAGACGGGACATTTTGACCAGAGACTGCATCAGAAAATCCAGCTTATGGATCTGGGCCATCATTGTTTCAAGAAATTCAGCGCGCTTTTCATCAGACAACCGGTGCTGATATAAAATGTTGGTGAACATTTGTATGTTTGCCACCGGTGTTTTTACCTGGTGGGAGATATCGCTGACCAGTTCCTGAATAGTCTGTTTATCCTCATCACTTTGCCGTTGACTCTCCCGTATCCTGCCGTAATATTGCAGGAGTTTTCCCTGCACCTTTGACACCTGTGAATCTTCGTAAGGATGAAAATTTCCCGGCTCACGCCCGTCCATCAATGCGTCCAGCGTTTCACATATCTCATTTGCAAAATCAGTCAGCTGACGTTGCTGGCACCGTCTCCACAGGAACACGGACAAGAAGGCGGTGATGCCGATCACCAGTACGGCGACACGTATTACATGATGAGGGAGATATTCCCACAGCACGGACAGAAGGATGAGCAATAATGCGGCTGCGGCCAATCCATTTTTCAACAAAGTGAGTTTCAAACTGCCTTTTTTCATAGCTTTGTACCTGTCCAAATATAACCCATTCCCCGCACGGTCTTAATATAGGAATGGCCCGCTTCTTCGATTTTTGCCCGCAGCCGGTTCATGGTCACAGTCAGCGTATGGTCGTCGATAAAGTTGCTGTCACAGTCCCACAGCTTTTCCAACAGGAGCTGACGCGTCACGATATTTCCGGCATTGGCGGTCAGGATCCGCAGCAGCTTGTATTCGTTCGGCGTGATGGCCAGCCTTTCCCCGTTCCGGACAGCGCTCAGAGCCTGAAAATCCAACCGCAGAAATCCATCGTCATAACAGTCTGACGAGGACTTCGCAGCAAAAGAACCCCGGCGCAGGGCAACTTCCACACGACGCTTCAGGATCTCGATTTGAAATGGTTTGGTGATATAATCGTCTGCCCCAAGGTCAAAACCGTTCAAGACATCCTGTTCCAGGTCATTGGCGGTCAGGAAAATGACCGGCAGCTCTGGCAGGGTTCCTTTTATTTCCTTGCAAAAGTCAAAGCCGCTGCCGTCCGGGAGGTTCACATCCAGGATCACCAGATTAAAATGCTCGCTTTCCAAAAGCTGCCGTGACTTTTGGCAGTTATAGGCAGCTACCGTCAGATAGCCGGCCGTATCTAATTCAAAACATAGCCCGGCGCTTAAAGCCAGATCATCCTCAACAACTAAAATTTTTGACATATTTGTTACCTCTGCATCTATATTGTACGTTTGAAATTTTATCATTCCTGCGGACTTTCGGACTGATTACAGTGCTGTTGCTTACATTACTGAATGTTTTGGGCGTAACGGGTGTGTGGCGGCAAAATCATCATGGGCCAAAACAGACTATGTCTATCCTTAAAAACAACGTTCTATTGCGTAACAAAAAAGCAGAGAACCAGCCACTAATGAAAGTGATATATTCTCTGCTCTTGCCTGCACCCTGTTTGTCAGCGTTAATAATAAATTAGTTTCTATATTTCCTTATCACTGTAAACATCAGTAATACTGCATTTTTGCGGACTTTTCTACGACTCAAATTTTTACTCACCCAATGTACATAGCATCCCCAAAAGAAAAAAACCGATACTGCTCTTGAACCGCCTCCTCATAAGCGGCCAGCACATGCTCTCTCCCTGCAAACGCGGAAACCAGCATCAGCAGGGTGGATTCCGGCAGATGGAAATTGGTAATCAGGCCGTCAATCACACGAAAATCATAGCCCGGATAAATGAAAATATCTGTCCAGCCGCCGCCTGCCCTGATCACCCCCTGGCTGTCTGCGGCAGACTCCAGGGTCCGGCAGCTGGTAGTTCCCACGGCGATAATCCTGCCGCCGGCTTTTCGGGTTTTGTTTATAAGCTGCGCCTGTTCTTCCTCAATCTGATAGTACTCCGAATGCATATGATGTTCATCCACATTTTCCACCTTTACCGGACGGAAGGTTCCCAGCCCCACATGCAGGGTCACATGGGCAATCTCCACTCCCATTCGGCGGATTTCCTCCAGCATACGGCTGGTAAAATGAAGGCCTGCCGTGGGGGCTGCCGCCGAGCCCTCCCATTTGGCATACACCGTCTGGTAGCGGTTTTTGTCTTCCAGCTTATGGGTAATATAGGGCGGCAGCGGCATCTCCCCCAGCTGGTCCAGAATTTCCTCAAAGATTCCTTCATAGGTGAATCGAATCAGCCGGTTTCCCTCATCCACCACATCTACAATCTCTCCTGTCAAAAGCCCGTCTCCAAAAGACAGACGGCAGCCCGGCTTCGCCTTTCGCCCTGGTTTCACCAGAGTCTCCCACACATCATGTTCCCTGCGTTTCAGAAGAAGCAGTTCCACAGACGCGCCTGTATCCGTTTTTTTCCCGTACAGCCGGGCGGGGATGACTTTGGTATCATTGATTACCAGGCAGTCACCGGAGTGCAGATAGCCTTTCAAATCCACAAACTGCCCATGCTTTACACGGCCGCTTTTCCTGTCCAAAGCCAGCAGCCTGGAGGCGCTTCTGTCTTCCAGTGGATCCTGGGCAATCAGTTCCTGGGGCAGTTCAAAATAAAAGTCACTGGTCTTCATAATAGATCTTATCCTTTTCCAGAAGGGCCGCCTTCCCGTCTTTGACTTCTACAATATTTACACCACAGTTAGGGCAGACTCCCCCCTGCCAGAAATCATCTGTATCTCCGTAAAGAGGCTGAAGAAGCGCCCGCACCGCACAGCCATGGGTTGCAATCAGCACCGTCTTTTCCCGCAGGTCTTCGCGGTGTATCAAATCTTCGTAAAATCTGTGGGTCCGGTCACAGATATCATAAATGGATTCCCCGTTTCTGGCCGGCACATAATGATACGCATCTGCAAAAAAACTGAAAAAGGGGTGTGACGGGTCCACCTGCAGGAGCTGTTCTCCTTCCAGATCTCCGAAAGAAATCTCCTGAATACGCTCATCTGTCTCAATGGGAATCTCTCTGTGTCCCAGAACCAGCTGGGCCGTTTTATAGGCCCGCTGCAAGGGGCTTGAAATCGCCGCATCAAAAGGTACATCTGCCAGTTTTTCTCCCGTAATCTTAGCCAGGCGGATTCCGTTTTCATTTAATGGAATATCCGTTGCGCCCTGAATTTTCCTCATCACATTCCAGGAGGTCTCTCCATGTCTGATTATATATAACAGCATCACATTCCTCAACTTCTAAGCTTAATACCCAGACTCTCTAGCCCGTGAAGGATCTTTTTCATGACAGCAGCCACGTCCTTTTCCTCCAATGTCCTGTCCCCGGCGCGCAGAGTCACAGAATACGCCATGGACTTATATCCTTCCTGAATCTGTTCCCCTTCATACAGGTCGAACAGCTTGTAATCCTCTAGCACTTTTCCGCCCCGCTGTTCAATCACAGACTCTATCTGTCCTGCCAGCACTTCTTTGGGGACTACCATGCTGATATCCCGGCTCACAGCCGGATATTTAGCCACTCCCTCATATTTATAATCGTAATTGGCGAATTCCAGAACCGCGGGAATGTCAATCACCGCCAGATACGCCCGCTGGCCGATTTCGTAGGCATCAGCCACTGCAGGGTGCACCTCTCCCATCACAGCCATCTGCTTTTTCTCATAATATACAACTGCCTGGCGTCCCGGATGGAGATAGGGCTGCTTCACAGATGGATCATATACGGGCTTCTTGCGCATTCCCACTTTTTCAAAGAACTCCTCAACCACGCCTTTCATGGCATAGAAATCCCCTTTTCCATACATACCCAGGGTAAACTGCATCCGTTCTTCGGGAAGTTCTCTCAGCGGCAGTTCTTTGGGGAGGTAAATATTCCCCAGCTCGTAAAGTCCCACACCTTTATTGCGCCTGTTGTAATTAGTTCCCAGAGAAGTGAGCATACCGTTTACCGGCAGTGTCCGCATAATACTGAAATCTTCTCCCAGGGGATTCTGAATCCGGATAGCGTTTCTGCTTGGATTGTCCTGGGGCAGAAGCAGTTTGTCAAAGACTTTGGGACTCTCAAAGGAATAGCACATTCCCTGGGAAAATCCACAGTACTCTGCCACCTCCCTGGCCGCCTGCTCAATCCGCTGTTTGAAGGAGAGACGCCCTGTGGTGGCCTCACCGGTGGGCAGTGTGGTGGGAATCCGGTCGTATCCATAAAATCTTGCTGCCTCCTCTGCCAGATCTGCCATACATAGAATATCCTGGCGGAAGGTGGGAACTTCAATCTCCCCTGTGCTCTCGTGGTACACCAGGTCCACCTTTTTGAAATACTCCAGCATTTTCTCCGGGGAAATGTCTGTTCCCAGCAAAGCATTGATTCTATCCGGCTCAAACTTCACCCGGACAGGCTCTCGTTTCTTTGGGTACACATCCACCATGCCGCCCACCACTTCTCCTGCTCCCAGTTCTTCCATCAGCTGGCAGGCACGGTCAATGGCCGCCTGGGCGTTGTTGGGGTCCAGCCCTTTTTCAAACTTCCCAGAGGCATCTGTGCGCAGACCGATGCGTTTGGCAGATTTGCGGATATTTGGCCCGTCAAAGCAGGCCGCCTCAAAGAGCACTGTCTTCACCTGATCAGTGATCATGGAATTTTCCCCTCCCATGATACCGGCAATGCCCACTGGTTTTCTACCGTCACAAATCATCAGCACATCAGAATCCATGGTGCGGGTCTGGCCGTCCAGTGTGACAAATTCTTCCCCGTCAGAAGCCCGCCGCACCACAATATGATGGTCTTCTATCGCATCCAGGTCGAAGGCATGCATGGGCTGTCCATATTCTTCCATCACATAATTGGTAATATCTACCAGGTTATTAATGGGACGGATGCCGTTTGCGGCCAGACACCTCTGCATCCATTTGGGCGAGGGGCCGATTTTCACATTTTTCACCACCCGGGCACAGTAGCGGGGGCACAGGTCCTGGTCTTCTACAGTCACCTGAACATAATCTTCTGCCTTCTCCTGATTTCCGGTTTCTTTCACCTGGGGAGGCACAAATTCTCTGCCGAATGTGGCCGCCGCTTCCCTGGCAATACCGATGACACTGTTGCAGTCCACACGGTTGGAAGTCACTTCATATTCCACAATCACATCGTCCAGTCCCAGGACTTTGACAGCGCTTTCTCCCACCACCGGGTCATCCTGGAAAATATAGATGCCAAACTCCGGCGCCTCCGGATACAATTCCCGGCTGCTTCCCAGCTCCTCAATGGAGCACATCATACCATTTGATTCGATTCCCCTCAGCTTTCCTTTCTTAATGGCAATCCCGCCAGGTGTCATTTTTCCGTCATGGCCTCCTGCCACCCTTCCTCCATCCAGAACGATAGGGACTTTATCGCCTTCTTTCACATTAGGGGCCCCTGTGACAATCTGAATGGTCTCACTTCCCACATCCACCTGGCAGATAATCAGTTTATCCGCGTCCGGATGCTTATCAATCTTTTTAATCTGTCCAACCACAATTTTATCCAGATCTGCGTCCAGCCGCCTAAATCCCTCTACTTTTGTGCCGGACATGGTCATCCCGTCGGCATATTCCTGTGCCGTCACATCCAATCCCGGCACGTACATTTTTATCCAAGATAATGAAGTATTCATGAGCTTTCGTCCTCCTAAAACTGATTTAAGAATCTGATGTCATTTTCATACAGCAGACGCATATCATCGATTTCATATTTCAGCAGCGCAATTCTCTCCAGCCCCACACCGAAGGCGAATCCTGTGTACTCTTTGGGGTCAATGCCGCACATCTCCAGCACATGGGGGTGCACCATGCCACATCCGAGAATCTCAATCCAGCCGCTTCCTTTGCAGAATCTGCAGCCGCTTCCTTTACATTTAAAACAGGAAACATCCACTTCCGCGCTGGGCTCTGTAAACGGGAAATGATGGGGCCGGAATTTTGTCCGTGTCTCCGGACCGAACAGCTCCCTGGCAAACTCCTCAAGAGTTCCCTTCAAATCAGCAAATGTAATATTTTTGTCCACCACCAGTCCTTCAATCTGGTGGAAAGATGGGGAGTGGGTAGCATCCACTTCATCAGAGCGGAATACCCGTCCCGGCGCTATCATGCGGATGGGCAGTTTCCCTTTCTCCATGACCCTGGCCTGTACCGGGGAGGTCTGGGTGCGCAGCACAATCTCCTTATTAATATAAAAGGTATCCTGCTCGTCCTTTGCTGGATG
Source organism: uncultured Lachnospiraceae bacterium (assembly GCA_910588825.1). Classification (GTDB taxonomy): domain Bacteria; phylum Bacillota; class Clostridia; order Lachnospirales; family Lachnospiraceae; genus MGBC164599. The sequence goes on along the minus strand of CAJURF010000019.1, from coordinate 2,093 downwards.
GTCCTGGGGAATATTCAGCTTAGTGAAATTATATTCATCATATTCTACCTCCGGGCCTTCCACCACTTCGTAGCCCATGCCGATGAAAATCCGTTCCACTTCTTCCAGAGCAATGGTATTGGGATGTCTGTGCCCAGTCTCCGGTTTTCTGGCCGGAAGGGTTACATCAATCACTTCCTGTGCCATCTTTCTCTCTCGGACCGCCTGCTCCATCCGCTTTTTGGTATCCTCCAGGAATTCCTCAATATGTGTCCGGGTGTCATTCACCAGCTGGCCCACTGCCGGACGGTCCTGGGGAGCCACATCCTTCATTCCCTTTAACACGGCTGTCAGCTGGCCTTTCTTCCCCAGATAAGCCACCCTGACTTCGTTCAACTGTTCCAATCCGTCAGAATTCTGGATTCTCTTTACCGCCTCCTGCCGGATTTCCTGCAGTTTTTCCTTCATATCCATATTCATCTCTCCTCGTTCTACATAAAAAACGCCCGTCCCAAAGGGACGAGCTCGTTACGGTTCGCGGTACCACCCTAATTTCTGCCTTCATACACATGGAAACTTGTCCGAACATTCATTCCCGTTTCAGAAATCTATTCCACGCCGGCAGACTCTCTCATGCTTAACGCGCACCCACGTCATCTCCTACTGCCTATGCCCCAGAGCATGTTCGACACTCAACCACGCCCTCCTTACAGACCATAAACCCATTCAAAGATGCAGCTCCGGCGGGAAATTCAGGATCATTCTGAACCAAAGGAGGCTTACAGCCGGCGGCCCCCTCTCTCTGTTGGAAAAACAACCCCTGAAGAACGTGTATGAGACACGCTCTCACGCCATCTTTGCTTTTCTATATACTTTTTCTGTATTTATATGCACGCATGAATAGTACCACATAAATTCTTATTCTGTCAAGATATTTCCTTACGTCTCTGCCCGTCAATGCCATGATCCATAATTTCAAACATCTTTTTTGTGTTATTATTGTGTTTACAAAACAATATTTTCGAATTACACTATATGGGGAAAACCATGAAAGGAAATGTAATAATGAGTTATCGAGAAATAGCAAAGAATATGATTGACCGTTTACCAGATGATAAAATAATATTTGTCATCAATATGCTGGAAGGACTGGGGGAAATGTCCGGACTTGATATATATCCAGATTTCACGCCAAACGAAGCGACAATAGAGGCAATGGCTGAAACAGATGAAATGATAAGAAGGGGAACTGGACAGCATTTTGAGGGGTCAACAGAAGAGTTATTCGCCCAAATCTTGGGGGAATAGTCCATGTTAAAACTCAATCTGACATTGCAATTTAAGCGCGATTTAAAGCTATGCCAAAAGCGTAACTATAATATCAGTCTGCTAAATGCCATAGTCAACACATTGCGGATACCAACAGCACTTTCCCTGAAAAACAAAGACCATGCCTTAAAGGGGAATTATGCCGGGCGGCGTGAGTGCCACATCTCCCCAGACTGGCTGCTTAGGAACTGTATGTAAATAACCTGTGACAGGTGCGCCGGATTTTTCTTTGAGAGTGTCCGCCCAAAATCAGGCGCATAGCGGGCTATGTAACTGATTTTGGGCGGGCGCTGTCAGAGAAAAAGACAAGCAGATGGCATGGGTTATTTATATACAGTTCCTTATATACCGGATAAACGAAGATGAAATATATCTTGAACGTACTGGCACACACGCTGATTTATTTAATATGTAGAAAAAGGCTCCATGGCAGAGAATTTTTTACATGGCAAGTCCACATTCAAAGGCAAGCACCATATATTTTTCCGCATTGGTAAGACCGTAAGACATTAAATCTCTGATTTCCCATATTCCAGAACTGAGGTTATCGGCTCCATATAAAAATTGGATAAAAGGAATGTGTCTGTATTTTGAAACTGCCAACATAGACGCACATTCCATTTCTACGGTAAGACAGCCCTCCTGTTGACGTTCCTTGACAGCGGAGAGTGTTTCTCTGTAAATACCGTCCGAAGTCCATGTTTTGCCTTTTACATAGGGGCAGCCGCAATCTGTTAATACATTTTCTAATATTTGAATGGAATGTGCGTCTGCTTCGATTTCCG
>CAJURF010000018.1 GCA_910588825.1 uncultured Lachnospiraceae bacterium | reverse complement strand
CCTATGACCCTCTGCTTGTAAGGCAGATGCTCTCCCAACTGAGCTAAGATCCCATTCTGTGTTGCTTTATTTCTTTTGTTTTCCCTCACCTGCTCTGCTATTATATAATGATATGGCAGCCTTGTCAACATATTTTTCTATTTTTTTTAATTTTTTTGTCTAACCTTTTTTATTCCGCCATCTGCCCACTATGCTGTTGACGGGCAAGAATCCTTTCCCAATATAAATTAGTTGCTAATCTAATATCCTATAAGGTATAATAAAGCCAATCAAGCCGGTAAAATTGTTGAATAAGTTATGGAGGAACAGATATGTTTTGTAGTAAATGCGGTAAAGAAGTAAACGCTGATTGGAAAATATGCCCGAATTGTGGAAAGCCCCTAAACAATACGAATACAAATAATCATACGGATTATTCCAAAACCCAGTCCGGCTATTCCAATCATACCGGGTATCCCGGAAGCCAGCCTGGGTACTCCCACAACAATCCAAGGTATCCTGACTATCAATCCGGGGGTGGAAAGAGCAGCGCCAGGAACCACACCAGAAGTTATAAGCCCTCCCCCACCGCAATCATGTGGGGAGCAGCTGCGGGGATTGGAGTTCTGGGCGCAGTGATCTTTGGAGGCGTAATGTTGTCCAGCGCCAAAGAGAATAAAGTTGATACCATTGGAGATTACTACGTTACAGGCTGCAAAGACGTTGTGAAGGTGCGTGAGAATCCCGATGAAGAAAGCGATGTCTTAACGAAGCTTTCTAACGGGGAAAAGATTTCACTGATCGAAAAAGAAGAAGATGAGTATTGGAAGGTTTACATAAAGTCAGAAGATGTGATCGGGTATATGCCCAATTATTATCTCACAAACGACAAAGACGCAGTGGCAGAACCGGTGACAAAATATGTAAACATTAAAGAGGGGAAGACTGCAACCATCCGTAGTCTGCCGAAAGGAGACGCGGCGGCAGTGGGTATCCTGGAAAGAGGACAGAAGGTTACATTGATGGCAGATATGTCAGGTGATTTCGACTATATCTACGCAGGTAATTCCAAAACATACGGCTATGTAGAGAGCTCAAAATTATCCAGTAAGAAAGTGAAGACTGCCGATACTTCTACGCCGGCAGCAGCAACACCCCAGCCGGCGGCACCGACACAGGCGGCAGGGGCTCAGAATAAGGTCTGCGGTCCTGCTGCAGCGCCGGCCACCCATCTGGGACAGTATTATGCTTCTGTCCAGACAGGTTATCTGGCACTGCGCAACGCAAAAGCATTCAACAGCTCAAATGAAATAGGAAAAATAAACAATGGGGACTATGTCTGGGCAGTTGACACAAGCGAAACATACTGGTACGTATACAGCCCGTCACTGGGAATGTACGGGTATACAAACAGCAGCTATCTTACAACATCAGCGCCTGCACCCAGCCGGAGCCAAAGCCAAAGCGGCCGCTCCTTCGTGGGGGTATACTACGCAAATGTAACTTCTGGATACCTGGCCCTTAGAAATGACACAGCTTTTGATTCATCCAACGAAATCGGCAAAATTGCCAATGGCGCGGAAGTAGATGTGATCAGTACATCACCAGGACAATATTGGTATGTATATGTGCCCAGTCTGAACCAGGAAGGGTATGTAAACAGCGAATACCTGAGATAAGAGGACGACCATGTTGAACGAGAAAATAAGAGAACTTTTTATAAAGCTGATAACGTTTGCAGCTACCGGTGTACTGGCTGCCGGACTGATTATATTTGCCGCCAAAACCCTTTACCCAGAAGATGATACGACTAAAGAAGAGACTTCTTCTGTCAATATGGCAGAAAACGAAAAAGCGCCTCCGGTTGAAGTAAAAGGATCCATTTCCGATAGTGCTTCAAAAAAAGAAGCGGCAGACAAATCAAAAAAGAAAAAGAAGCGGAAAAGCACAGATGAGGAAAATGCCCTGGTCACTATGATTCCGACAGATTCCCAGGAAACAGCAGCGCCGGAAAACACCCAGGAACCCTTAGAAAACGAGGCAGTCCTGGAACCGCCCGCTTCCAATGCCAGCGACAGCATCATTGACACGGCATCATCATTAGAAGGACCCATACAAGATCTGATTTCATCCCAGTACACAGCAGGCGGGTCTGTGGCCGTCAGTGCCGGACGCATATCAGACGGCGTTCTCTCCCAGGTGAATAATCACAGTATGCAGGCCGCCAGTCTGATCAAGCTGTTTGTGGCAGGGTGCATGTATGAAACAATGGGGGATACAAGCCCATATGAGTCCCAGATCAGCTCAATGATTTCTGTGAGTGATAATACTGCCTGCAATTCCCTGGTGGCCGTATTAGGGGGCGGGGATGCCCAGGCCGGAATGGCGGTTATCAACGAATACTGCATGAATCACGGATTTTATGAGACACATATGGGACGGCTGATGCTTCAGCCCAATGACCTGGATGATAATTATACATCTGTACAGGATTGCGGAAATTTCCTCATGTCCATTTATAATGGAAGCCTAGCAGGGTCCAGCCAGATTCTTCAATATATGAAGCAGCAGGAACGCAGAGGCAAGATCCCGGCCGGCGTACCGTCAGGGGTGGAAACCGCAAATAAAACAGGAGAGCTTGACTTTGTGGAAAACGATGCGGCAATTATCTTCCATCCCTCAGGCGCCTATATATTATGCGTAATGTCTGAAAATCTCAGCGATGCGTATTCATCCCGGTTATTTATAAACTCCATGTCAGAAACGGTGTATAATTTGATGGGATAAACACACGTTTGGTTATGAAATGTGAGGTGCCAGAATTGAGAAAAAAAATCTATTTATTTTTAACATTTTTACTTGCCGTTCTTTTGTCGGCATGCATGCCAAAGCAGTCTTCCAGTCTGCCGGAATCCTCTGCTCAGGCGGATGAAACCGCATCTGCCGCCGAAGAACTGCTCCAGGACGGCGTCTACGATTCCAAGGAAGATGTGGCGCTGTATCTGCAGCTATACGGCAGTCTGCCTGAGAATTATATCACGAAACAGGAAGCAGAGGAGCTGGGCTGGGAGGGCGGCTCTCTTGAGCCCTATGCTCCGGGAAAATGTATCGGCGGGAACCGTTTCGGGAATTATGAAGGGCTCCTGCCTGAGAAAGAAGGGCGGACTTATCAGGAATGTGATATTGACACTCTGGGAGCTGGCAGCCGGGGCGCAAAGAGGATTGTCTTTTCCAATGATGGTCTGATTTATTATACGGAAGACCATTACAGCTCTTTCGAACTTTTATATGGAGAGGAAGGAAATGATTGAAGTAAGATTGGATGGCCGCCAAATTTCTGACAAAAAGCAGCTCCATGACCAACTGTCTATGGAGCTGGGCTTTCCTGCCTGGTATGGTTCCAACCTGGATGCTTTGTACGACTGCCTGACGGATATCCATGAAGACACCTTGCTTGTGGTTTCACATTGGGAACAGCTGATGGAGCAGCTGGGGGATTATGGAACCCGGTGTTCGCACGTACTGTCCAGGGCAGAAGAAGAAAACCATTGGTTTCATCTGTGCCGAAAATAAGGAGCCGCAGTCCCCTCATCCACCACCGCCGCCCCCTGTCCCCGAAGCCGCGCACATGCCCCCTGGTCCGCAATCACTGCCACGTCCCCGTGAAGCTGCAGAATAGACGCTGGAAGCTGAGGGCTAACCGGCCCGTACAGTGCCTGGTATAAAGCGTCCGCTTTCGATTCCCCTGCCGCCAGAAGAAGAATTTTCCCGGCACTTAAGATGCCCTTCATCCCCATAGTATATGCCTGTCTGGGCACTTCATCCAGGCTTTGGAAAAACCTGGCATTGGCTTGTATGGTGCTCTCTGCCAGGTCCACACAGTGAGTTCCTTTTTCAAATGACTCCCCAGGCTCATTAAATCCAATATGTCCGTTAGCGCCAATCCCCAGAATCTGAAGGTCAATGCCGCCCAATTTCCAAATCACCTCATCATATTCCCGGCACGCCTTCCCGGAATCTGCTTCCAGGCCGTCCGGGACGAAGGTCCTGGATTTTTCAATATTAATGTGCCGGAATAAATTCGTATCCATAAAATAACGGTAACTCTGCCGGTTATCTCCCCCCAGCCCTTTATATTCGTCAAGATTCACACTGGATATCCCGGAAAAATCCACTTCCTTCTTCTGATACCACTTCACCAGCTGTTCATATGCTCCCAGCGGTGTGGAGCCAGTAGCCAGCCCCAGCACTGCGTCTGGCTTCAGCACAACCTGGGCTGCGATTACTGCCGCTGCTTTTCTGCTCATTTCTTCATAATCTTTGACTTCATACAGAACCATGTCTGCCCTCCTGAATCATTCAGCCATTAATGCCATCACACTACATCCATTAAGATAACCAATTTTCCTCTCATTATTTCACTCATTTGCCAAATTCATCGCGAACCTTCACTTTTCTATGGCAACAACACGCAATCTTTGGTATAATAGAATAACTACACCACTTCGTAGATACATATAAGGGGGAATAGCAATGTGCGATAAGGGCCTGATGCTGATCAGTGATGATTTTGCCATCGACAGAGAGATGCTGCGAGACATATTTGAAGAAGAATTTGATATTCTGGAAGCAGAAAATGGACAAGAGTGTATTGAACTGGTGAAACAATATGGTTCCACCATCTCCGTTGTTCTGTTGGATATCCAGATGCCCAAAGCCACCGGCCTGGACGTTCTGGAATATCGAAGCACTGACCCTGTATTCCGCGGTATACCAGTGATCGTTATCACCATTAATGACGACACTAAGAGCCAGATGGAGATTTTTCAGCTGGGGGCTACAGATTACATTACCAAACCGTTCATTCAGGAAATCATCAGATACCGGGTTCATAATGTACTCTCTACCTATAACGTAGAAGAACTTATGAAGGAAAGAGAGAGTCTGCGGGCCCAGTCCGAACTGGATTTGATGACCGAATTATATAATAAAGTCACCACGGAACGCCTGGTGGGCAGTCTGTTGGCCAACAATACCAGCCATAATGCCCTGATGATTGTAGATATTGATGATTTTAAGTATGTAAATGATACCAAAGGGCACCTGGTGGGAGACCGTACCATCTGTGCCATCTCGGAGCTGTTGTCCGGATATTTTCGAAAAACCGATATTATTGGAAGAATCGGCGGCGACGAATTTGTTGTTTTCATGATCGGTGTCCCTTCAAAAGATTTGGCCCGTCAAAAAGCAGATAACTTTTCCAAACTGTTGAAATACCAGCCCCACACCACTCTGCCTGTGAATGTGACTGTCAGCATTGGCCTGGTCATCTCAGACCCCCGGCCCTATACTTATGAGGAGCTGTTCAAGCAGGCCGATCAGGCTCTGTACCAGGCAAAACGCAATGGAAAAGGCCAGTACGCCGAATATGGAATCGAAAGTACACAGGCAGATTTCCAAAAGGGGATTTTCACCGTTCTCCTTTTAAGCAAAAACCGGGAGACCCGGAGTATCATCAATACCATCAGTGAAGGAATACGCCTTCTGACCATCGCCGAACCCAGCGAAGCCGAATATTTCAGGAAAGAATTTTCCTCTCAGATTCGTTTTTTGTATATTGATATCTCTGGGGAATCCGGCGGCGGTGCAGATTTAATCCAACAGATGCGCTCCATTCCCTGGCTGCAGGGTGTGCCTTTTGCCGCCATATGCCAGGAGGGGAATATGGAACAATTCGCCTGTGCCATTGAACAAGGAGCTTCTGATATCCTGCCTGCACCAGTAGATGTGATATTTGCCAAGCGGAGATCAGAAAGCCTGTATACTTAGAAACATGTATAAAAAAGGCATGACTGTCAAAAATAACAGCCATGCCTTTTTACTATGCCTCCTGCTCATCCTTTTTATAATTCTTCCGGTTCAAAATATCATAGATACAGGGCACCACATATAAAGTCAGCAGTGTCCCATACAAAAGTCCCCCGATGGTGACAATGGCCATGGGCTGTACCATGTCCGCTCCCATTCCCATGCCCAGCGCCATGGTTGACAATCCCAGAATGGTGGTCAGAGCTGTCATGACAATGGGCCTCAGCCGGGACTTTCCAGCCTGGATAATGGCCTCTTTTTTCTCTGTGCCTTCTGCCCTCAGCTGGTTGATATAATCCACCAGGACAATTCCGTTATTTACGATAATTCCCGCCAGCATGACGAAGCCGATCATGGCTATGACACTGAGCTCACTTCCTGTAACGTACAAGGCCAGAAGCCCTCCGGTAAATGCCAGGGGAATGGTGAACATGACGATAAACGGGGACAGCAGTGACTGGAACTGGGCTGTCATGATCAGGTACATGAACACCACTGCCAGAGCCATCATCAGCAGCAGCTGTCCCATGGCGTCCTCAATGGTCTGGTTCTCCCCTTCCATCTCTACTGTATATCCCCTGGGCGTTGAAAAATCCTTCAGGGCATCTTCCACATCACTGCTCACCAGTCCAATATTGTATCCCGTATCCAGCTCTGCCGTTACTGTCATATAGCGGGACTGGGCATCTCTGTGTATGGACTGGGGCGTGGACGCTTCCTGAAACTGGGCAATCTTCTTCAGCTGCACATGTTTTTCCTTTCCCTGGCTGTCCGTATATTTCAGCTTCAGGTTCTGCAGGTCCTCTCTGGTCAGCTCTTCATCTGCATCCGCCCGGACATAAACCTCATAGTCTTTTTCCTCCGTGGCCAGGGTGGTGGCTGATGAGGCTTCCGCCAGATGGGACTGTATTTCCTGGAAAACCTGTGCCACAGTCAGGCTGTGCTCCATGGCTTTCCCTTTATCTACCACAATCCGCAGCTCCCTGTCTGTCTCTTCGATTCCGTCAGACACATTGACCACCCCGGGTACTTTTTTCACAACAAAAGCCGCTTTCTTGGATAATTTTTGTAACTGATCCAAATCCCTCCCGGAAATTTTCACCTGAATGCCGCTTGTGCCCAGGGCGCTCATATCCATGCTGGATGTCTCCACATCCACCTGGCAGTCAATGGACTTGGTCCTTTTCAAAATCTCCCTCTCCAGTTTCTCATTTCCCCACTTCCGGTCTTCCCGCAGAATCAGGTACATGGATACCGTGTCATTGGAACCTCCTCCCATCATGGACGACATCATACTGCCTCCTGCCATGGCACCGATATCCTGAATATCTTCGATATCCTCTATGCTGGCAATCACCTGGTCTGCCGCACTGGTGAGATCCTGAAAGCTCTGTTCCGGGTCCACGCTGACTGTCATGCTCACCTGGGTGCTCTCCATCTCCGGCATGAAGGCTGTGCCGTTGGACATGGCCGCCGCCATGGATGCCCCCAGAAGGGCCACACTGGCCAGAAGCACCAGAAACTTCAGCCGCAGGGCCAGCTTCAGAGATTTCCCGTAAACATTCTGGACTTTCTCCAATATCCGTGCCGGTTTGGACTGGACTTTCTTCAACAGCCCTGCTGACATCATAGGCACCAGTGTCAGCGCCACAATCAGGCTGGCCAGGAGAGAATAGGCAATGGTCAACCCCATATCCACAAACAACTGCCGGGTCAATCCCTCGGTAAACACAATAGGCGCGAAGACGCACACCGTGGTCAGGGTGGAGGCGCTGATGGCCCCCGCCACCTGGGAAGCCCCTGCAACTGCCGCTTTCCTGGCCGGCATATTCTCATTCCTCATCCGGTAAATATTTTCGATCACCACAATGGAATTGTCCACCAGCATGCCAATCCCCAGGGCCAGACCGGACAGAGAGATAATATTCAAGGTCACACCGCTGAAATACATCAGCACCAAGGCTGTCACCACACTGATGGGGATAGAGCAGGCAATCACCAGTGTGGGGCGGATATCCTTTAAGAACAACAGCAGAATCAATACAGCCAGTATGGCCCCAAATATCATATTCTGCAGAACAGAATTCACCACCAGGTCAATGTAAATTCCCTGATCCATCATAACGGAAACATCCATCTGTTCATAGGTTTCTTTCAGTTCGTCGAACCGTTCCAGAATCCGGTCTGTCACATCCCCGGTGGAATAGCCGGTCTGTTTCTCGATGGACAGCATCACCCCCGGCCTGCCGTTGAGATTGGCGTAAATCTCACTGGAATCGTTATGTACTGCCACATCCGCCACATCTTCCAGACGTATAGGGTCCAGCCCATCCAGATTCATATCCAAAATCACCAGCTCCTGCAGGTTCTGGACATTCTGAAGCTTATCCCCTACCCGCACCAGGTACCGGTCACTGTCCTCTCCCACATAGCCGGCAGGCATGGAAAAATTCTCTGCCCCCAGAATCCCCTTCACCATGTCTGTAGTGAGAATTCCTCCCAGCCTGCTTTTATCCAGAGCCTGCTTTTTGGCATCTTTCAGCTGTTTCTTTCCCGAGTCGATCTGCTGCTGGGCAGATTCCAGCTTTGCTGAGCCGGAATCCACCTGTGACTGGGCAATGCTCAATTCCACAGAAGCCAGCACTTCCTTTGTATTCAGTTCTCCGATTCCGGTTGTAATGCCGCTCTGGCCGGACTCCAGCTGCTCTCTGGCCGCCTCCAGAGCTTTTTTCCCCTCGTCCAGCTGGGCCTGGCCTGCATCCAGTGCCGCTTTGTTCTGTTTTATCTGTACAAGGCCGTCTTTCACTTCCTGAATCCGGGCGTCTGCCGCCTCCAGGGCCTCCTCTGGCGTTTCTGCTTCCAGCGCCTCCAGGATTGTCTTCAGCGTATTCTCAGACTGCTCCAATGCCTGGTCAATCTCCTGAATCCCTTTTTCCACCAGCTGTCTGCTGCTTAACAGCTGCTGTTCCTGCTCTTTGAGCTGGGCGTTGTCTGGGTCCATCTGCAGCAATGCCTGAATCTGAACCAGACCTTCATCAATCTGCGCCAGCTGCACTGTAAGCTCCTCTCTCTTCTCCTGCATGCCGGCAATGGCTGAGGGAAGCTGTTCCAGAGCCGACCTGCTCTGCTGCAGCTGCTTTAAGCCCGCTCTGGCTTCTTCCTCGCCAGCCGCCAGCTGTTTTCGCCCGTTATCCAGCTCTGTCTGCTTTTCCTCCAGAAGTTTCTGATTTTGTTCCAGCTCTTTTCTGCCCTCTATGAGCTGGGTCTGGGCCTGGCTCAGCTGGGCAGCTCCCTGTCCGATCTGCTCTGCGGCCTGCTGTCTGCCGGTTTCCAACTCCTCTTTCCCGGTTTCCAGCTCCTCCTTCCCCTCATCCAGTTCTTCCTGTGCATCCTGAAGCTCCTGCTCTTTTTCTGAAAAGGTCCCCAAAAGGGCATCCCGGACTTTCTGATTCATGTCCGCAATTTTATCCTCGCGAATCAGCACATCCACGTCTTCTGTCACCGTTCCTGTAGTGGTCACGCTTGCCACACCTGCGATACTCTCCAGTTCCGGCTCCACATGGCTGGACACAAAGTCTGTCACCTCAGTATCTTCCATTCCTCCGCATTCCACTGCAGCCACCATGACGGGCATCATATCCGGATTCAGCTTCATGATAATAGGCTTTCCCACAGAATCGTCCCAGTAAGAGCCGATTAAATCCAGATTTTCCCGCATCTCAATGGTGGCCGAGTCCATATTGGCCGTCTCGGCAAATTCCAGAATCACCAGAGAAACATTTTCCTGGGAAACGGAACTGACATTTTCTATGCTGGTCACCGTAGCCATGGACTGCTCAATGGGCTTTGTGACCGCCATTTCCACAGTCTCCGGGCTGGCCCCCTGGTAAGTGGTCATAACAATAGCATACGGCAGATTCATGCTGGGCAGCAGCTCAGTATTCATCTTAGTAAAAGAAACCACGCCCAGAATCAACACCAACACCACTGCCACCACAACTGTATATGGCTTTTTCACACTTAAACGCGATAGCATCCTCTTCCCCTTTCTTGAACTGTAGTCTTTTTATTGTACCACAACCAAAGCGCGGCGGAAAACATTTTTTTGCACCACCCTGTACAATAAAATTCCTTATAGATGGAAAAGCACGAACCCTGCACCTGCCACATAGACTATATAGAAATCCCCAAAGAGGTGTAATTTTTTGAAAACCTTTCAAAAGCCCCTGACGGCGGACGAAGAAAGATATTATCTGGAAAAATACCGATCGGGGAGCCCACAGGCAAGAGATATTCTGGTAGAGAGAAACCTGCGCCTGGTGGCGCATATCGCTAAGAAATACCAGGGGCTGGACGAAGATCTGGATGACCTGATTTCCATCGGAACCATCGGTCTGATCAAAGCCGTTTCCACGTTCAGCCTGGATAAACAGACACGCCTGAGCACCTATGCGGCCCGATGCATCGACAACGAACTTCTCATGTTTTTGAGATCCCGGAAAAAACATTCACGGGAAGTGTCTCTGTACGAGCCCATCGGCACAGATAAGGAAGGCAATGAGATCAGCCTTCTGGATATTATGGAGAGCCCTCCCATAGACGTGGTGGAACAATATACTCAAAAAGAACAGTTGACAAAACTCTCCCGGCTCATTACCGGCACATTAAACGCAAAAGAATTTCAGGTGATAAAGTACCGGTACGGACTGTATGGAGAGGATGAACTTACACAGCGGGAGATCGCCCAGAAACTGGGGATCAGCCGCTCATATGTGTCCAGGATTGAGAAGAACGCCCTCATGAAATTACGACAGCTGCTCCTCCCTGCGTAAAATATCGTATTGCTGCACACTCTTATCCAACTTTACATATAATATTTCCCGGGAATGAGGCGCACTCTCCCGCTGGCAGCCCTTTTCATCCAGCAGTTCCAGCACATTTGCCTTCTGGTCATTTCCGTCCGGCCTCATGATTTCTATCCTGTCTCCCACGGAAAACTTATTCTTCTGGGTAATCCGGCCAAATCCCCGGCCATCCACCCCCTCTACATATCCCAAATATGTGTACCCTCTTTCATAGGTACTCTCATCATAAATCTGTGTATGTTCGTCTGGTTTGCCATAGAAAAACCCCGTGGTAAACTGGCGATACGTACACTGGGCAATCTGTTCCCGGTACCATGGCAGATTGGCGCGGTAAGCTTCCGCGCTTTTTTTGCAGTCGTCGATGGCCTTCCGGTATGTCCGCGCCACTGTGGCCACGTAGAGCGCAGCCCGCATCCGCCCCTCCACCTTAAAGCTGTCGATGCCGGATTCCAGCAGGTCGTCCACATGTTCAATCATACACAGATCTTTGGAATTAAAGAGATAGGTACCCCTGTCGTTTTCATAAACCGGCAGATATTCTCCCGGCCGCTGTTCCTCTACCACCGCATACTTCCAGCGGCAGGGGTGGGTACAGGCCCCCCGGTTGGCATCCCTCCCGGTGAAATAATTGCTGAGCAGGCACCTGCCGGAATAGGAAATGCACATGGCTCCGTGGATGAAGCTCTCTATCTCCATATCCTCGGGAATTCTCCGGCGGATTTCCCGGATTTCCTCCAGGGACAGCTCCCGGGCAGACACCACCCGCTTTGCTCCCAGACAGTGCCAGAACAGATAGGAGCCGTAATTGGTATTGTTTGCCTGGGTGCTGATGTGGCGCTCGATTTCCGGGCAGATTTCACAGGCAATGTCATAGACCCCTGGGTCTGAGATAATCAACGCGTCGGGCTTGATTTCTCTCAACTCCTGAAAATATGCCCGCACTCCCTCCAAATCCTGGTTGTGGGCCAGAATATTGGCAGTCACATACACACGCACCCCGTGTTCATGGGCAAAGGCAATTCCCTCTCTCAGCTCCTCCATGGAGAAGTTCCGGGCTTTTGCCCGCAGTCCATATGCCTCTCCGCCCACATACACCGCGTCCGCTCCATAAATCACTGCAATTTTCAAAACCTCCAGACTGTTTGCCGGTATCAGCAATTCTGGTTTTCTACTGGTCTGTGCCATCCAGTTTCTCCTTCCTGCCTTTTTTGAGCTGCTTTTATCCTGTTTCCTTTATCCTTCACATCCCGCATTTCTTCACGCTCACCGCCAGCCCGTCCCCCAGAGGCAGAACACAGGTAGCCAGCTGTCTGTGGTGGGTGAGGGTATACAGATACTCCCGCATCCGCTTATGAATGGTACGGTTCCTCCGCTCCACTAAAAAGCGTGATTCCACAATCTCTCCCTCCTGAAGCACGTTATCTGACAACAGTATGCCCCCGGGAGCCAGCAGCCGCATCACCTGAGGCAGCCACCGGATATACTGCCCCTTAGCTGCATCCATAAAAATCCACTCAAAAGTCCCCTCCAGTGCGGGCAGCAGTTCATCTGCACCGCCCTCCAGAAGACGAATCTGCTCCTGGCGTCCATACATGGCAAAATGCTTCTTCGCCTCAGCCAGATAAGGCCCATACTGTTCAATAGTGGTAATGCGGCAGTCTGCCGGGGCGTATTCACACATTAAAAGGGTGGAGAAGCCTATGGCCGTCCCCACCTCCAAAATACTGCCGGGCCGCACTGCCGCCAGCTGGGCCCGCAGAAAACTCTGTGTCTCTTTTCGGATAATCGGCACATGTGCCTGCCTTGCCTTCCGTTCCAATGTCTCCAGATATGGGGGATATCCCGCATCCAGAGAATTGATATACCCGGTCAGCCTCTCATTTCCAATCACCAGGTTTCCTCCTCACTCTCATCTTCCTCCTCCCCGGCCAGAACAGCCATAATCTGGTCTGCCGTGAAAGCCGTGCTAAGAATATAAGTTCCCGGTTTCAGCTTTCCCTTATATACAGAAAGCTTCTCCTGGACATAAAACACCTTGGCGTCTTCAATCAATCCCTTTTTCTTCAGAGTCCTTCCTATATTATAGACGGAAGCCCCCTCCTGGATCACCACGGTAACTTCCTGGCCATCCCCAGGGCTCATAGCCTGCTGATTAAAAATATCATATCCAAAACTGTAAGCCGTTTTCCCCATCCAGACAATCACAAGTAAAATTGCTATATATACGACAACACGAAAAAAACCACCCGCTACCATTACCCCATGATCTTGATTGGTGCTGATATTTGACATGATTTTCTCTCCTTCACGCTTGGCGCAGTTTTGTCCATCTATCTATATACTAATGCGCCTCAGGGACATGGATATCCATTTGTCCAAGAATTTCCAGACTCACATACTGAAGCAGCTTGCACAAATCCAGTTCTGCCTGAAGATATGCGTTCACCTGCGGAATTTTCCGCAATGCTTTTGACTCTGTATCTAAGGCATGAATTTCCTGAAACAGCTGCTGGGAGTCCTCCAGCTGAGTGTGTATCCGGAAATTGGCCAGGTTGACCTCGTCCACTCGTTTCTTCAGCTGGGGATCTTTTGCAAGATTTTCCTCTGCCTGCTTGTACAAATGGTATTCATTACTTTTTTTTATTGCCCGTATCAAAAGTTCCATATATTTTGTAATTTCATCCATAAATATCCCCCGCCCCCATTAAACTCAATTACGCCTCCATAATAATAGGAAGGATCATAGGTCTTCTCTTGGTACGTTTCCAGAGGAAATCACTGAGCGATTCCTTTACTTCCGTCTTAATCTTTCCCCAGTCAGCCATCCGCTTACTCAGGCAGTGGTCCAAAGCCTCTTCCACCACTACCCTGGCCTGGTCCATGAGATCCTCCGACTCCCGCACATAGACAAATCCCCGGGATACAATATCCGGCCCTGACAATACCACATTGGAGTGGCGCTCCAGAGCCATTACAACGATCATAATCCCATCCTCTGCCAGATGCTGGCGGTCACGCAGGACAATATTTCCCACATCACCTACGCCCAGTCCGTCCACAAGAATAGCCCCTACCGGAACATTGCCCGTACATACAGCCTCATTCTCATCCAATTCCAGCACATTGCCGGAACGCAGAATAAAAATATTGTCTTTGGGAATTCCCAGATTTTCCGCCAGCTGCGCCTGCGCTTTCAGATGACGGTACTCCCCGTGCACCGGTATGGCGTACTTGGGATGTACCAGGGAATAGATCAGCTTAATCTCCTCCTGGCAGGCATGGCCCGACACATGGGCATCCTGGAAAATCACGTCCGCCCCTTTCTGAGACAGCTCGTTGATCACCCGGGATACCGCTTTCTCATTCCCCGGTATGGGATTGGAGCTGAAAATAATGGTATCTCCCGGCTTGATGGCAATCTTTTTATGAATATTGGCCGCCATTCTGGACAAAGCCGCCATAGATTCCCCCTGGCTGCCAGTGGTAATCAAAACCACCTTATCATCCGGATAATCCCTCAGCTGGTCCACTTCAATCAATGTATTCTGCGGTATTTTCAAATATCCCAGCTCAGAGGCAGTCCCGATCACATTCACCATGCTCCGCCCCTCAACTACTACTTTTCTTCCGTATTTATAGGCAGAATTGATAATCTGCTGAACCCGGTCCACATTGGACGCAAACGTGGCTATAATAATCCTGGTATTTCTGTGTTCATTGAAAATATTGTCAAACACATGTCCCACTGTGCGCTCGGACATGGTAAATCCCACCCGCTCAGCATTGGTGCTGTCACACATAAGGGCCAGAACACCTTTCTTTCCGATCTCCGCAAATCTCTGCAGGTCAATGGCATCCCCGAACACCGGCGTATAGTCCACTTTAAAATCTCCGGTGTGCATGACAATCCCCGCAGGTGAATAGATGGCCAGCGCCGCAGCATCCTGGATACTGTGATTCGTTTTAATAAATTCTACTGCAAACTCTCCCAGATTGATTACCTGGCCATGTTTGACCACTTTCCGTTTTGTGGTACGCAGCAGACCGTGTTCTTTTAATTTGTTTTCAATCAGTCCATTTGTCAATTTCGTGGAATAAACCGGAACATTTACCTCTTTCAAAATATAAGGAAGAGCGCCGATATGGTCTTCGTGTCCGTGAGTAATCACAAACCCTTTGACTTTGTCTCTGTTCTCCTTCAAATATGTTACATCCGGAATCACTAGGTCAATCCCCAGCATATCATCCTCCGGAAAGGCCAGACCGCAGTCAACCACCACAATGCTCTCTCCATATTCAAAGGCCGTAATATTCATGCCGATCTGCTCCAGCCCGCCCAGGGGGATAATTTTTAGTTTTGCCCCGCCCCGCTTTTTCCTGCGGCTGGAAGGCCTGGACGGTTTCCCCGGTGTCCTGGCAGGGGACTTCTCCGCGGCAGCTCTGGGCGTACCGTTCCTCACATTTTTCTTTGTATTTGTCCGATTATTTCCTGCATACTTGGGCTTACCCTGCATTGTGTTATTCAAGTTATTATTTACCGTTTCACTGCTCAAAAACTGCACCTCCATTTAATCATGTGGCACATTATTCCATACGCATTTTTTGCTGACACTCCTTACAATATCCATAAAGCTTCACTTCATGGTCCACTACCTGAAAACCATCTGTTTCCTGAATATATTCCTCCAGCGTCTCCAACAAATCTCCGTCAAAAGAAAATACTTTACTACAAGAAAGACATATTAAATGATGATGGTGGTGCTTTGTTTTCGCGTCTTTTCTTCCCATTCCGTAACGTGCACACCCATCATCCAGATTAATCCGATCAATAATTTTCAAATCCAACAAAAGCTGTATAGTCCGGTAAACGGTTGCCAGCCCAAGATCCGGGTACTTTTCCCGGACTCTATCATATATTTCTTCCGCAGTCAGGTGGCAGTCACCGCCGCTGGATAACACCTCCAGCACTCCGATTCTCTGGTTTGTCACCTTCTGCCCCTTTTCCCGGAGCAGCTGCACACAACCTTCTTTATCCATGACCAACCTCATATAGAATAATATGCTGCTATTTTAAAACTCTAATTGTGTATCTTCCAACATCTGTTCAAAAATCCTGGACACTGCCTCCAGTTCCTCGTCATCCTCAACAAATTCATATTGGGCCGTTTCATTTTCTTCCTGGGAAGTATCTTTCAAAATATAAGCCTGCGCTTCCTCATCATCCGAATCAGAAACCAGCAGATAACTGCGTCCGCCCACTTTCGCCTGTCCTTCCACGTAAAATTCCAGCTCCTGGCCGTCCTCAGCCTCGAATTTTATTTTCTCCATAATATTTCCCGCTTCACTCTCTCTTCTGAAACTGTCAGCAGATCATTCACTTACAGTTCCCCAAAATCCAAATATCCCTGCAGAATAAACATTGCAGCCAATTCATCCACGTACTTTTTCCTGTCTTCCCTGCGTACCTTTGTCTCTTTCATTGTCTGGTAAGCTTCCACAGTGGTCAGCCTTTCATCCCACATCACAACAGGCAGGCCTGTCCTCTTTTTCAGAATTTTCTGAAATTCCAGTGATTTCTCAGCCCTGTTCCCAATGGTATTATTCATA
Source organism: uncultured Lachnospiraceae bacterium (assembly GCA_910588825.1). Classification (GTDB taxonomy): domain Bacteria; phylum Bacillota; class Clostridia; order Lachnospirales; family Lachnospiraceae; genus MGBC164599. The sequence goes on along the minus strand of CAJURF010000018.1, from coordinate 34,524 downwards.
TTTTTCGGAAATCCCAGCACAATAGACTCCACCTGGTATTCTTCAATCAGCGCGTCAATCCGCGCCAGGGTCTGCCTCAGTCTCTTTTCTGACTTTCTTCTGATAGTTTCCACACCCTGGGCCGTTATGCCCAGGGCGTCGCTGACAGCCACCCCTACGGTCTTCGAACCGTAATCCAGTCCCATAATCCTCATATTAACGTTCCCAGGATTTATTCCTGATATATTCCGTCAACAGTTCTTCCACCAGCTCGTCCCGCTCCACTTTCATAATCATGCTTCTGGCGCCTTTATGGCTGGTGATGTAAGTGGGGTCTCCAGACATAATATATCCCACAATCTGATTCACCGGATTATAACCTTTTTCATCCATGGCATTATAGACCAGATCCAGAACTTCCTTTACCTGGAATTCCATCTCCGGCTTTGTTTTAAAATATTGCGTATTATCAATATTTCCTCCCATAAAATTATCACGTCCTTACAAAATAATCTCCACTTATGCTCTATTCTAATATAAAACGAAAAAAAATACAACGAAAATTTTCACAAACCCGCATTCTGCGCGGTAAAATCAATTAACCGCCCCCGCATCACATGGGGTTCCCAGTACCCGTCCAGCTCCACCTGGACTCTTTTGTTTACCCATTGGGAGGCATCCGTCCCCTGCCAGGCCGCCGCCGCCTTTACGTACTTTCTGGTATGCCCTGCCAGCCGTACCGTACCGTCCTTTAGGCTCTGCACCTCCTCAATCAAAAGCTCTGCCTTCAAATGGCTGTGCCTTTCTTCGTATTTCTGCGCCTGCCGCTCATGGAGCTTTATCATCTGCTCGCTTCTGGCATGTTTCGTGTGTTTGTCAATCTGCCCATCCATGTCAGCCGCTCTGGTGCCTGCCCGTCTGGAATACTGAAAAATATGAGTCTCATAGAATCCGATCTCTTCCACAAAACGGTAAGACTCCAGAAATTCTTCTTCTGTCTCCCCTGGAAATCCCACCATCACATCTGTGGTCAGGGCCGGGTCGGAAAAATATGTCCGCAAAATCTGGCATCTCATTCGGTATTCCTCCGCCGTATATCTGCGGTTCATCCTTTCCAGCACACGGTCACTGCCGCTCTGCAGGGACAGATGAAAATGCGGGCAGACTTTCGGAAGCTGTGACAGCCCCCGGGCAAATTCCTCAGTCACAATCCCAGGCTCCAGAGAACCCAGACGGATTCTCGCCACATTCTCTACCTGGTGGACCCGCCTGATCAGCTCCAGCAGTCCCGGCTTTTTGTCTGGAAAATCCACACCATATGAGCTGAGATGAATTCCCGTCAGCACAATTTCCTGATAGCCAAGCCCGGCCAGATTCTCCACCTCTGCCACCACATCTTCCGGGCTGCGGCTTCTCACTCTGCCTCTGGCATAGGGAATCACGCAGTAAGAACAAAACTGGCTGCATCCGTCCTGTACCTTAATATTTGCCCGGACGTGACCGGAAGTCCTGCTGATTGTCATATCTGTATACTCCCGGACCTGCCGCATATCCTGTACCGGCGTGCAGCTGGCAGACTGCTGCCAATATTGTTCCAAAATCTCTGCAATCTGGTTCTTACGGTCGTTTCCCACCACCAGATCCACCATATCATCGGCAGCCAGCCTGTCCGCCCCGGTCTGCACGTAACACCCCGCCGCCACCACAACCGCCTGGGGATTCATCTTTTTTGCCCGATGGAGCATCTGGCGGGATTTCCGGTCCGCAATATCTGTCACCGTACAAGTATTAATAATATACACATCCGCGCCGGGAGCAAACGGACAGAGTTCATATCCTGCCTGTTCTAAAAGCTGCCCCATGGCATCCATCTCATAAGCATTTACTTTGCACCCCAGATTGTGAAGGGCTGCTTTTCGAGTCATAACTCCACCTCATTCTCATTACCATGTATCACACAATTGCAAAATGCCTATTCCACAATCAGAGTTTGGACGAAATAGACAAATATAAAGGGATTTTTAAACGGTTTTGCGCTCTATTTTATCTATTTTATCCAAATCTTTCACCTTTGATTGTAATATTTGAAAGCAGTTTCACAATTATCCCCGTACAATTTTATGAATAATCTGACGAAAGTTTTTCTCATTTAGTCTTGACTTTTAAAATTGCAGATTGTAAGATTAGGACAGCAAAAATAAAAATGAACACGGGAGGATTACAAAAATGAAAAACGTACAGATTTCACTGAATTCCATAGATAAAGTAAAGGCTTTTGTTAATGAAATCAGTAAGTTTGACTGCGACTTTGACCTGGTATCCGGAAGATATGTCATTGATGCTAAATCCATCATGGGTATCTTCAGCCTGGATCTGTCCAAGCCCATCGACCTGAATATCCACGCTGACGGCCGGAACCTGGATGAAGTTCTGGAAAAGATCAAATCCTATGTGATCTAACTCATATCAAACCGGGACAAGCGGGAGAATCCGGCAAAGCCGGATTCTTTCTTGTGCCCTCTGTCTCTCTTTACTCCCCGCCTCTCTCCCACCTATTCTTAATCCGCAGATAATTGCACATTCTTTTTTGCCCAACCTCGTCCGTCTGGCTCAACTGGACAATTACTGCCCTCCTCCGATTTCCACAACCTCCACACTGTCAATGGCCGCATCCACCAGCTCTCCGATTTTTTCCTTCAGCTTCTGCTCTGATCTTTGAATCGCTTTCAGGTTAGGCTTTGTGACAGGATGCTTGGCCACAAAAATGGTACAGCAGTCCTCATAGGGCAGAATGGACGTTTCATATGTGTCAATTTTCAGAGCCACATCCACAATATCCTGCTTGTCAAAGGCGATCAGCGGCCGGTATACCGGAAGACTGCACACCTGGTTGGTAACTGCCAGACTCTGCATGGTCTGGCTGGCCACCTGCCCAATGCTCTCCCCGGTGATGGTTCCCTGGCATTTATCCTTCAGGGCAAAATGCTCGGCAATCCGCATCATATAACGGCGCATGAGTATGGTCAGCTCATCATGAGGGCACTTGTCATAGATATACATCTGAATATCCGTAAAATTCACCACATAAAGCCGAATGGGGCCGCAGTATTTGGAAATCTGCGCTGCCAGGTCCACAACTTTCTGCTTCGCCCTCTCACTGGTATACGGCGGCGCGTGAAAATACACCGCTTCTATGGACACTCCCCGCCGTGAAACCATATAGCCGGCCACCGGACTGTCAATCCCGCCGGAAAGCAGCAACATGGCTTTTCCGTTACAGCCTGCCGGCATTCCGCCCAGTCCCGGTATCTCCTGGGAGTATACATAAATTCTTTCCCGAATTTCCACATTTAATAACAATTCCGGCTGATGAACATCCACATGGGTTCCCGGAAACGCTTCCAGCACTGCTTCTCCCAGGAGAGCATTGATTTCCATAGACTGTAAGGGGTAAGATTTTCTCGCCCTGCGGGCGTGTACCTTAAACGACTGATTACATTGCGGATAGATCCGTTTCATATAATTTACCACATCTTCTTTCAAATGGTCAAATCCCTGATCCTCCAGAATCTGCACCGGGCAGATGGCTACAATCCCAAATACCCTCTGCAGCGCCTCCAAACATTCTTGGTAATCATACTCCCTGGACTGGCACTCCACATAAATGCGCCCCTGTTCCTTATGCACCTGAAAATCCCCTTCCACCGGGCCAAGGGCCCAGCAAATCTGATCCACCAGTGCATTTTCAAATAAATACCGATTTTTCCCTTTCAGCGCAATCTCGCCATATTTTATCAAAAAAGCCTGATAATCCATTCGCTTCTCCTTTTATTTCTCCGGCATATTCCCACATACCCGGAAAATACGCCTGCAAAAAACTCCCAAAATCCCGCGTTCCGGGAATATCACTAACGCCTTGCATACCGCTTCAGCACAGGCACAATTTCTCCCAAAATCTCCAGACAATACTCTATCTCTTCCTGTGACGTATCCTCACACAGACTGAACCGTACCGTGGACTCTCTCTGCTTTGGTTTCATGCCCATAGCCGTCAGGGTGCTGCTCCCCGCCCTTTTGTGGGTGGAACAGGCAGACCCGGCTGAGATATACACGCCTTTGTCCTCCAGGGCATGCAGCAGCACCTCGCTTCTGATTCCTGTAAAACTGGCGCTGACAATGTGGGGAGCCCCCAGGCGTACATCCATTCCGTTCACCAGCACCCCCTCCATCCGGGCAAGCCCGTAAGCCAGCAGCTCTTTCATCTGATACATATGTTTTGTCTTTTTGTCAAAATCCCGGTAAATCTCATCCACTGCTGCCCCAAGCCCGGCGATTCCCGGTACATTATCTGTCCCGGAGCGCATACCGCCCTGCTGCCCGCCGCCCAGTATCTGCGGCTGAATCCTGGACTGTTCCCTGACGTACAGAAATCCAGCTCCCTTTGGCCCATGTATCTTATGGCCACTGACAGACATGAGATCAATACCCATTCTGCCAGGATAAATCCGATATTTTCCAAATGCCTGTATGGCATCCACATGAAACAGCGCGCCAGGGGCTTTCTCACGGAGGATACCGGCAATCTGCTCCACTGGCTGGACAGAGCCTGTTTCATTATTCACATACATGACAGAAACCAAAATGGTCTCTGGATTCAGCGCCTCCTCCAGAGCATCCATAGAAACTACCCCCTGGGAATCCACAGGGAGAATCACGGTCTCAAACCCCAGTTCTTCCAGACGCTTCACCGGCTCCTGCACCGCCGCATGCTCGATGGCGGTGGTCACTATCCTTTTCCCGTTCCTTTTATTTGCCATGGCTGTCCCCAATATGGCCAGATTATTGGATTCTGTCCCCCCAGAGGTAAAGTAAATCTCCTTTTCTTTTGCTTTTAACTGGCGGGCAATGATCTCCTTTGCCCTTTTCACATAGCCTTCCGCCTCCACACCCTTCTTGTGCATGGAAGATGGATTTCCATAATCCTCCACCATGGTTTTGACCACGATTTCTTTCACACTCTCACAGCACCAGGTGGTGGCTGCATGGTCCAGATACACTTCCATTTTCACACACCTCCCTGCCGTCCGTCCAGATGGAACATGAGCACAGACAACAGGGCCAGACCTGCCGTCTCCGTTCTCAGAATCCTTCTGCCCAGTGTCATGGGGTGATAACCCATGCTCCGGGCCAGAGCCGCCTCCCGCTCATCGAAACCGCCCTCCGGTCCGATGAAGACCGCCACATCCTGCCCCGGAAGAAGACTGCGTACCCGCTCTCTGGCATCCTCCATCCCCTGCGCCTTCTCATAGGGAATCCATCTCACCGGACACTGCTGCCCGTATTCCAGAGCCTGCCGGAAACCGCACACCTGATGGATATGGGGGACGAAGCCCCGCCCCGACTGTTTCGCCGCGCTCTCGGCAATCTGCTGCCACCGGGCAGTCTTCTTCGCCGCCTTTTTCTCGTCCAGCTTCACCACTGTTCGCATGGTGTCCACCGGAATCACTTCATGCACCCCCAGCTCCACGGCTTTTTGTATAATCCATTCCATCTTATCCCCTTTGGGAATTCCCTGGAACAGATAGATTCTGCTGGGCAGTTCCGCCTGGGTATCCTGTACGTACATAATGTGGGCAGTCACCTGCTGTTCTGTAATCTCTTCGATATAACAGGTATATTCCTGTCCCCCAGGGCCGCTGGCTGACAGCTGGTCTTTTGGGCTCATCCTCAGCACATTGCGTATATGATTCACATCACTGCCGGTGATACGAATCTGAGATTCCCCGATCTGGTCTTGTTCTACAAAAAAACGCCGCATCTCTCACTCCTTCTTGGCCGTCAGAGATACCCACTCGCCCTGACGGGTAGTCTCTATCACCTTCATGCCCGCCTGCTCTACCGCCTGGCGCACTTCCTCCTCTTTCTGGTCCAGGATTCCGGAGGTGATGTACAGCCCGCCCGGCTTCAGATACCGGACTGCCACCGGTGACAAAGGCACCAGCACATCCGCCAGAATATTGGCGGTGACTAAGTCATACTGTTCCCTTCCCGCCTGCTTTTGCACCTGGGAATCGGTAATAATGTTCCCGATAATCAGCTCAAACTGTCCCTCCGGCACATGGTTGGCCTGCATATTCTCCCGGACAGCCGAGACAGCACAAGGGTCCAGGTCTGTACCCAGCACATGGTCAATTCCCAGCTTACATCCCACAAGCCCCAGGATGCCGCTTCCGGTTCCCACATCCAAAAGGCTCATCCCCGGTTTCACATACTTCTTCAACTGGCGGATGCACAGCTGGGTGGTCTCATGCATCCCGGTGCCGAAAGCCGTCCCCGGGTCCATGTGAAGCAGCATGGTATAGGGCCGTTCCTCCCTGGGCTGCTCCCAAGATGGCACAATGAGAATATCATCCACATAAAACTGGTGAAAGTATTCCTTCCAGTTATTCATCCAATCCTTATCTTCTGTCTGGGAACCTGTGACAGATGCCGGGCCGATATCCGTAAACTGTTTCAGCTCCTGAAGGGCCTCTTTCACACCCTCCAGAATCTTTTCTTTGTCTTCTTCCTCATCCAGATAAAAGCTCACATAGGCTATGCCGTCGTCTTTTGGTCCCTCTGGCAGCAAATCCACAAACATTTCCCGGCATTCCTCCCGGGTAAGGGGCTGCTTGTCCTCAATCTCCACCCCCTGGATTCCCAGCTCTGCCAATGTAGCTGCCACCAGGTCTTCCGCCTCTGTAATCGTCTCTATGGTAAACTTATTCCATCTCATCTCAACACCTGCTTTCCACTCCCAAATCTCTCCTACAAACCGGTTCCATAAACTGCCAGGGGAATGGTAACCAGAGAGAACATTGTACTCAGCACAATCCCTTTCGACAGCAGTGTCCCGTCCACGCCATTTTCCTCGCACAGCATCAGCGGCAGATTTGCCACCGGCATGGCTGCCAGCAGTACGAATGTCCCTGCCATCTCCCTGTCACATGCCAGCCCTTTAAGAATCCACCCAAAGGCAATGGGTATCAGCACATGGCGAAGGGCCACATACCCATACAGCCGCTTTTCCCTGAAAATTTTCCCCAATGGCATCCCCGCCAGGGAGATGCCGATCACCATCATGCTCAAAAATGTGGTGGCAGACCCAGTATAATCAACAGTCTTTACGAGAATCTCCGGCAGCGGCGGCTTCAAAAGAAAAATCCCAATACAGACAGCACCCGCCACTGTGCCCACGTTAATCACGCTCCGCTTAGGCGCATCCGGATTCTCATTGTATCCGGCTGCCAGACGCACTCCATACGTATAGACAATAATGTTAAAGATTATAGTACAGATGACCACATAAATCAATACTTCTGTGCCCAGCACCGCTGAAACTACCGGAATACCGATAAATCCAATATTCCCAAACAAAATCATCAGCGTATACTGGTCCTGCTCCAGTCTGTCCTTCCCGAAAAACCGGGGCAGTATTCTCCCCAGCAGAAACAGCCCTCCATACATGCCCATGCCGATTCCCGCCGCCAGCAGCAGTTTCCCATTGCTGATACCGCCGCCGCTCTCCATCACGCTGGTCAAAAGCAGCGCCGGATTACAGATATTGACCACAACTGCAGACAGCACCTTCCCTGCCTTTTTATCCACAATCCCTTTTCTGCACGCGGCAAATCCAATCGCAATCAACAGAAAAATCATACACATCTGCCGGAAAATTACAGCTGCATCCATCACTCATTTTCCTCGTCTTTCCTATTTTACAGTCACTTTACAGGACGCCTTTCTCCCGCTTCCGTCTTTGGCTGTGGCAGTGATAAATGCCCGTCCTTTTTTCTTCGCCTTTACCACTCCTTTTGCAGATACCTTTGCCACTTTCGGGTTGGTGCTCTTCCAGGACACCTTCTTATTATAAGCGCTGGCCGGGCTCACCAGGGCAGTCAGGCGGAAACTTTTCTTCTTTTTTATCCGATAGCTGGACCGGTTCAGTGCCACTTTTGCCACCATACGGTCAATTTCTGTATAATCTTTATAACGGTACACAGACACATTGGAAGAGGTCCCGGTCCACAAAGCCCGGTTATTCCAGGGCCACAGATGATTATACCAGACCCGGTTGTAATCGTTCCCGAAATTGGCTTCATAGACCTGAACGCCTCTTTTATTGCTTTCCATAAATACCGCCTGATGGATACCGCCCTTTCCCGTCCACCGGATCACATCTCCGATCTTGGCATAAGAAAACAGAGTCTTCATCTCCTCTGTATTTTTCGTACTCACCGTTTTATACACCAGGCCATAATCCGGAGACCCGATATAGTATGGCTTCTGAAACGCTTTCTTGGTCACGTGCATGACAAATCCTGCGCATTCATGTCCCGTGTAGTGCCACAGTACGCCGTTTTTCACATAGGAGACCGTAACCCAGTCATGAAAATAAGACCCGTGGGGATATTCCCTGGTTACTGCCTTTACCCGGTCGGCAATGACAGCCGCCTGGGGCCTCTCCGGCACAAAACTCCCTCCCAAAATCAACACTGCGCACAAAGCCGCTAATGCCCGCCTTGGGGCCTTCCTGTCTCTCATATGCTGCCTCCCTGCATTTTTCGTATCCCCAAAAGCTCCCTGCCGCTCCACCTGCCGCCATACACAGATGGTTTTTGGGAACACACGGATAGTCACCTCCATTATAACCGAAAAACGGCACAGCTACAACAGCCATGCCGCCTTTCATTTATCATTTTTTCTTATTACAAGCCTTATCAAATGCTTTCAGGGCCTCTTTTGCCTCCCGGTTCAGCTTGGTGGGAACCTGGACCACCAGGGTCACATAGTGGCTTCCCCTGTGCCTGCTGTTGCGGATACTGGGAACCCCTTTATCCTTTAACCGGATACGGGTGTCTGTCTGGGTTCCCGGCTTCACTTCATACATAATATCCCCGTCAACGGTGGATATGCGGACTTCTCCTCCCAGGGCTGCCTGTGCAAATGTGATAGGCGCAGTGGAGTAGATATCGTCGCCCCTGCGCTGGAAAATGGGATGTCTGGCAACCACTACCTCTACAAGAAGATCCCCTCTGGGACCGCCGTTAGTGCCCGGTTCCCCTTTCTCCCGGATACGCACAGACTGACCGTTGTCAATCCCCGCAGGTATGGACACCTTAATCTTAGTCCGCTTGGACTGATACCCGGTGCCCCGGCATTCGGTACATTTTTCTTTTACCACTTTTCCGGTTCCGCCGCACTCCGGACACACCGACACATTACGTGTCATGCCGAACAGAGACTGCTGGGTATAGACAATCTGCCCTTCCCCATTACATTTTGGACAGGTCTCTGGCGATGTTCCGGGCTTGGCGCCGCTGCCATTGCAGACATGGCATTCTTCCTTCAGCATCACCTCAAGCTCTTTTTCACAGCCGAATACAGCCTCCTCAAAAGTAATGTTGATACGGCCTCTTAAATTGGCGCCCTTCATAGGGCCGCTTCTGGCCCGTCTCCTGGCGCCGCCGCCAAACAGATCACCGAAAATGTCGCCGAAAATATCTCCCATATCAGCCGCATTGAAATCAAAGCCCCCGAAACCGCCGCCGCCATTTTCAAAGGCGGCATGACCGAACTGGTCATACTGCCTTCTCTTCTCGCTGTCGCTTAAAATGCCGTATGCATTGGTGGCCTCTTTAAACTTCTGCTCCGCCTCTTTATCCCCGGGATTGGCATCGGGATGATATTTCTTGGCCAGCTTCCGGTATGCCTTCTTTATCGCTGCCTCGTCCGCATTTCTGTCCACGCCTAAGACTTCATATAAATCTCTTTGTTGCTCTGCCATGGTTATCCTCCATTCCACGACTGGCATGCGGAAAGCCCCCTTTTTTTACCAACGGGGCTCTCCGGCAGTCCAATCATTACCATGCGTGGTTCACGATTACGGATTCTAGTACAGCATCGCATAAATACCAGTGAATTCTGTACCCGCTATTTCTGCCAGTACTGCGTTGTCGTCAATCGACGATGCCACCGCATCGCCTCATTCCTCCGCCTTGTCCTGACAAAAATATCAGGCACATTATTCACCGATATTTACGCAACGCTGTACTAGCCTACACTTCTTTATAATCTGCATCAATTACGTCGTCGTCATATCCTGCTTCACCGCCGCCGGAAGCCTGGCCGCCCATATTCATATCCGGGCCTGCTCCCTGGGCATCCTGTGCGCCGGACTGCTCATACATCTTGGCAAACAGTTTCTGCGCGCCGGTCATCATCTTCTCCTGAGCCGCTTTCAGCTCTGCAACCTGTGCCTCTGTCATTTCCTCTGGATTTGTTTTCTCCAGCAGGTCTTTCAGGTCTTTCAGGTCAGCTTCCACTGCCGCTTTATCGGAAGCATCTAATTTATCGCCCACTTCTTCCAGAGCCTTCTCAGTCTGGAATACCATAGAGTCCGCGTCATTTCTGGCATCAATGGCCTCTTTGCGCTTCTTATCCTGAGCCTCGTACTCGCTGGCCTCTCTGACAGCCTTCTCAATGTCTTCATCGGACATATTGGAGCCTGCTGTGATAGTAATCTTCTGCTCTTTTCCTGTGCCCAGGTCTTTTGCAGATACATTTACGATACCATTGGCATCAATATCGAAGGTTACTTCAATCTGAGGTACGCCGCGCCTTGCAGGCGGAATTCCATCCAGACGGAACTGTCCCAGTGATTTATTATCTTTTGCGAACTGACGCTCACCCTGAACTACGTTAATATCAACAGCTGTCTGATTGTCCGCTGCTGTGGAGAAAATCTGGCTCTTCTTCGTGGGAATGGTGGTATTTCTCTCGATCAAACGGGTAGCCACACCGCCCATGGTCTCAATGGACAGAGACAAAGGAGTAACATCCAGAAGCAGAATATCCCCTGCGCCTGCATCGCCAGCCAGCTTACCGCCCTGGATAGCGGCACCCAGTGCCACACATTCATCTGGATTCAAGCTCTTGCTGGGCTCTTTCCCTGTAAGCTGTTTTACTTTGTCCTGTACAGCCGGGATACGGGTAGAACCGCCCACTAAAAGCACCTGGCCCAGTTCAGAAGCATTCAGTCCTGCATCTGACAGCGCACGTTTCACGGGTTCTGCTGTCTTTTCCACCAGGTCATGAGTCAGCTCATCGAATTTTGCCCTGGTCAGGTTCATATCGAAATGCTTCGGTCCCTCATTGGTAGCTGTGATAAACGGCAGGTTGATATTGGTTGTGGTAGCAGAGGAAAGCTCTTTCTTCGCCTTTTCCGCTGCCTCTCTCAGTCTCTGAAGAGCCATCTTATCCGCTGATAAATCCACGCCCTCAGCCGCCTTGAATTCAGCCAGCATGTAATCGGTGATCTTCTGGTCAAAGTCATCGCCGCCCAGACGGTTATTTCCCGCTGTTGACAACACTTCGATTACGCCTTCGCCGATCTCAATAATAGATACGTCGAAGGTGCCGCCGCCCAGGTCGTATACCATAATCTTCTGTTCTTTTTCATTGTCCAGTCCGTATGCCAGAGCTGCTGCTGTGGGCTCGTTGATGATTCTCTTTACTTCCAGACCGGCAATCTTGCCCGCGTCCTTGGTTGCCTGTCTCTGAGCGTCGTTGAAATAAGCAGGCACTGTGATTACTGCCTCTGCAACAGACTCACCCAGATAATCCTCCGCATCCTTTTTCAGTTTCTGCAGGATCATTGCGGAAATCTCCTGGGGAGAATATTTCTTGCTGTCAATATTCACACGATAATCGCTTCCCATCTCCCTTTTAATGGAAGAAATGGTGTGGTCTGCATTGGTAACAGCCTGGCGCTTGGCAGGTTCACCCACCAGACGGTCATTATTCTTTGTAAACGCTACCACGGAAGGTGTGGTTCTGGCTCCCTCCGAGTTGGCCACTACCGTTGACTTTCCACCTTCCATAACTGCTACACAGCTGTTGGTTGTTCCCAAGTCAATTCCAATAATTTTACTCATAATTCATCCTCCTAATCTGAACATCCATATGAAAATACTAAACTACCTAAAACTACCAAATGTAAGCAGTAACTAATTTGCCACTTTCACCATACTGTATCTCACTACAAACTCTTTATACAGGTACCCCTTCTGCAGTTCTTCCACAATCACATTCTCTCCTGCCTCCGGGTCTTCCACATGCATCACCGCATTGTGCAGGTCCGGGTTGAAAACCTGGCCCACTGCCTCAATGGGCGTTACCCCCATATCTGATAATGCTGTCATCAGCTGTTTGTAAACCATCTGTATGCCTTCTGCAAAAGGATCACCCTCCTGCGCAGACGCCAGACCTCTTTCAAAATTATCCACCACCGGAAGAATCTTCTCAATCACTTCCCTGGCGCCCACCACATACATGCCGGCTTTTTCTTTCTCTGTGCGCTTCCGGTAGTTATCAAACTCCGCCATGCTCCTCTGCAGACGGTCTGTCAGCTCCTCAATCTGCTCTGTTTTCTTATCTTTCTTTTCCGGCCCTTTGGCCTCCGCCTGCTCTTCTCCAGGCTCCTGGCCTTCCTGCTCTGGCGCTTCCCCGCCGGATTCTTCTGTGCCTGCTTCATCCTGTGCGGCTTCGCAGGCGGTGTTGTTAGCTTCTTCCTGATTCTCTCCGGTCATCTCAGGCCCTGGCTGTTCCATTTCCTGACACGGTTCTTCTTCCTGAATTTCCTCCGGCTTCCTGCTCTCTTCAGACAATGCTTTCTCCTGCCTTTCTATCATTCAAATGCTCTATGTTTTCCGAAACATGGTATCAAGCTGGGCCCTCAGCACCTTCAGACTGTCTACCACATTCTCATAATCCATCCGTTTCGGCCCCACAATCCCAATCGTCCCGCGAATTCCTTCCCCCAGTTCATAGGTGGCAGTCACCACACTGCAGTCCTTCATGGTCTTGATGGGAGCTTCGTCGCCGATATATACCTGAATCCCTGTGCTCTCCTCGTCCGCCATGGTTTCCTTCACCAGATCAACAAGCTGCTGTTTTTCCTCAAATGTAGATATGAATTCACTGGCCTTGGAGCTGTCGCTGAGTTCTGGATATTTGAAAATATTCGTGGCCCCTGATGTGTAAATCTCCAAATCTTCATCCACCTGAATCACATTGGCAACCGCGTCCAGCACACTTCCCACAACTTTCCCATACTGGCCCGCCTGCTCCCTTAACTGGGCAATCATCCCCAGATTAATCTCCGCAGCCGGAATCCCGTTGAGGGTGTTGTTCAACAGGAAATTCAGCTTAAAAATCGTATCATCACTCATCTTTTCTTCCAGATCAATGATCTCATTGCGGATTCTGTTGGCGGCAGTGACCACTACCACTACCAGCTGAAGACTGTTCAATCTGGATAATTGAATAAATTTCAGACGGTCACTGGAAAAAGTGGGGGCTGATATCAGCGTGGCATACTGGGTATCCTGTGCCAGCGTTTTCACAACCTGCTTCAGCACCTTCTCCATCTTATCGGTCTTTTCAATCATCAGTTCTTTAATATCCGCAATTTCCTTATCCTTTTCAGCCATCAGAGCGTCCACATACAGACGGTAGCCCTTATCTGAGGGAATTCTCCCTGCAGAAGTATGGGGCTGGAGAATATATCCCATCTCCTCCAGATCCGACATCTCATTGCGTATTGTGGCGGAGCTCAGGTTCAAATCCGAAAACTTCGAAATGGTTCTGGAACCCACCGGCTCCCCCGTCTCCAGATATGTTTGGATAATCGCCTTCAGAATTTTCTTCTTCCGCCCATCCAATTGTTCCATCCCCCTGCTCCTTTCCTCTCCCCGGGTGAGGTACTTGATACTGCCGGGGTTGTTAGCACTCATTCTTTTGGAGTGCTAATATCTTGATAACAATATACACCCCGCCTCTTTGTTTGTCAAGAGGGGGGTGTAATTTTTTTTAATAATCCTTCATACTTCCCGCCGAACCGCACTTCACAATCTTTCCGGAAAAAGGATATCCCATAACAATCTATCTTCCGATACCCTTCTTCCCATAACTCATCCATATACTTTTTATCATAAATCTGCTGTATTGCTTTCTCCGCGTCCGTTTCCAGATCATCTATCGAATCCGATACCTTTACTTCCAGAATAAAGGACCGTCCCCGCATGGAAGGGCTTCTGACCATGATATCAGAACGTCCCTTCCCCGATTCACGATTAGATTTTACCAGATAATTCTCACCCTGGCTTAAAATACCTGCTATGAAGCCATGATAAAAATTCTCTGCGCTGTCATAAAAGCTGATGGTCCGAAAAAGCTGTCCGTTCAGGATAGCCGTCATCCGCTGTGCATTTCCCGCTTCCATAGCCTGGTACAATTCGTGGAAATTTTCCTTCTTTACAATCTCTTTCATCCAATTCATGATGGTATTCTCGTAAATCGTCATAACCTCAATATTGGGAACGCGCACTTTTAAAAATATATATTTTTCTTTGAAATATTCACTTTCTTTCGTCAGATATCCCGTAAAATAAAGGAAGTTCCACAGGTTTTCACCGTTTCCTCGCATATCCCCATAAGTCACTTCTTCATGCACCTGGATATCCAATGTTCCGCCGCTCAAAAGCCTCTCGATGTGTCCTTTCGTCTCCCGGTCGGATCTGACGATCAGCTCTCTGATAATATCATTGGAGCTGGTATTGACCCAATAGGGATGCGGAAAGGCATTCACATCTGAGTATAAATCATACAAAAACTTTATGACACTCCACGGATTATAGACCTCCGTATTTCCAAACAAATAACCATCGTACCATTCTTTCATGATTGAAAAACGGCTTTCCACGCCATAATATGACATCATCTGAACGACTTCGGATTCAACAAATCCAAAATGTTCACTGTATTTCTTATCAAGTATGGAAATAATATTCAAATGGTTTAATCCGGTGAAGATACTCTCCTTTGAAATTCTCAGGCACCCGGTAATCACAGCAGACTGCAGATAATCATTTGTTTTCAATGCCGATTCAAACAGCGAGCGGATGAAATCCGCCATTTTTTCATAAAACCCTCTGAAATACGCGTTCTCCAGCGGCACATCATATTCGTCCACCAGGATCACCGTTTTTCTGCCTGTAATCTTATACATGCACCTGCTGAATAATTTCAACGCACCCCGGACCTGTCTTTCATCTGCCTGTTCATCGGCAATATGGAGGTATTGCTTATATTCTTTTGATGTAAGCCGTTCTTTTCCCCGCTCAATGATATCTCTATGCCTGTCAAACTCGGACGCGATCTCTGCCTGCACTGCATAATAGGAATCCTCGAAATCTTCCTGTTCTGCGGATTTCAGTGTCAGATTCATCACGGGATATTTTCCCATCTGACTGGTATATGCCTCCCCGGCCTCCAGAATCCTCATTCCCCGAAAGAGTTCTCGATTCTGTTGATTCTTTTCCATATCCCCGCTGTCTTCAAAAAAATACCGGAGCATACTTAAGTTTAATGTTTTCCCGAATCTTCTCGGCCGGGTAAATAAATTCACCTTTCCCTTCAAATCTAATAATTCTTTTATAAGCAGTGTCTTGTCCACATAATAATAGCCGGACTTCACCATGTCTTCGAAATTTTCAATGCCGATAGGCAGCGCTTTTTTCACCGGATCACCTCCCTGTCCAATTGCCGCGTGGCAGCGTACATGATTATTATATATATTTGACAGCTGGGAATCAACACTTTCAGGCTCCGATATAGATGTCAATCAGCATCAATCCGCTCGATTTTGAAAATAACCGGCCTTGTGCCGTCTGAACAACAGGTAATCATTGTGTTTTCTTCCTTCATCCACCCGTTCATAATAGAACCGCCCTGCAGTCCTGCATAAATATAGCGGGCGATGGCATCCCAGGCTTCTGAGCAATGAGGCATTTTCGGCCCCCCTGTTTCCCTGATTACCGCTGCCATGTCCAAAATGGAAGTGCTGGAAAAATGATACACTGGCTGTATTTTTTTCTAACCATTCAATCATTGGCTGGTTTTCATGAATTTTCGTATTCATCATAGCGGATACGAGGTTACTCCCGCGTGAATGCTCCCTTTTTAAACACGCTCTATCGGTTTTCCATACTGCTCCAAATAGGCCGATGCCATTTCTATGGACAAACCGGTCCTTTCCTGCAGTCTTTTCATTATGGCCGCATCGTCCAATCCAAATTCCCGCCCCATTTCTATTATTTCTTCTGTTCTTCCCTCTGATCTTCCAGCCTCTCTCCCTTTTCGAATCAACTTTTCAGATTCTGTCTCAATTACTGTTCCTCCCATTATATTCACCAGCCTTTCAACCTCAGCTTCCCTTCAACCCGCCGATTCCACCGACGCCACAGCAAAAATGAACGCAGAGTTTCATCTATCAGAAACGCCGCAAAGATTCCCGCCAGGCCAAAGTCCAGCACGCATCCCAGCACCCACGCAAGACCTGTTCCGATTCCCCACATGGATATCACCGAAATTACCACTGGATAAACCACATCTCCTGCTGCCCGCAGCGAATTTCCAAAAGTCAGATTGGCATTTTTGGCAAACATGGCCGCCATGTCCATCAATAACACTATGTATGCCATCCGCAGAATGTTGTCATTGTCTGTAAATATCCCCAGAAATCTGCTGCCAGACACCAAAAGCACCAGTCCCAGAACCGCCACTGCCGTTGCTCCTTTACGGATACATTGAAAGGAAACTTTCCCCGCTTCTTCCCATTTACCTGCCCCAATATGCACGCCCACGATAATCCCTGCTGCAACCGCTATGGAATTTGGCAGAAGTACCAGCATAAAGGAGAAATTCATCTCGTATATTTTAGCTGTCAGTGCCTCTGTCCCCAAAGAGCCGATCACCATGGTCACTGCCATCTGGGAGCATTTATAGGAACACGACTCCCCAGCCGCCGGGATGCCTAACCGCAGAATTTCTTTCAAATCCCACTGCTTTGGTTTTTGCATCACCTTATCCCTGTCCGTTATCCATAACACCGCGAAAACGGCCACAGAGGCAGCTGCATTTGCACCCACCGTCACCAGCGCCACGTCTTTCACTGTTCCCCACACGTACAAATACCCATTGACTACCAGAATATCTCCAATAATATTTCCTATATTTGCGGCAACGGAAATTGCGGACGTAAAGGCAGCCTTCCCATAACTTCTGAATATAGAGGTAAATATTGCAAACAGCGCCTGGAAAAATAGTCCATAACTCATGACCCCTAGATATTCTATTGCAGGTTTCCAAAGAATACGATCCATCCGCAGCCAAAATACAATCTGTTCTTTCAACAAAAATGTCAGGAAAAAAGAAGCCGTTCCCACCACTGCTGCCAGCCAGAATGCCGCGCCGCAAATGGACTTTTGCTTATCACCATCACCTGCCCCGATTGCCTGTGCCAGTAAAATGGAAGTTCCTGATGACACCACACGGAATATAAGCAGTACAATGCTGAGAAACTGATTTACATATCCAGCTGCCGCTACTGCCTCATCTGCATACTGGCCGAGTACATAAGTATCAGCAAACCCAAACAGCATCTGGAAAAAGGACTCAAACGCAATGGGGACTGCAAGCGGCCATATCCGATAGGTGTTCTCCTTCCTGCTCATCGTTTCCCCCATATAGTATATCTTCATTTTCCATATGAAAATCCAACTGAAATATCCCCATCCTATAACTACATTGTAGACGCAAAAAAAATGTACGTCAAGGCTGACACGCAAAGAACACGTATCAGCCTTTCATCTGAAATGAAAACACCCCGCGGAATATTACCCGTGATCAATAACCGTCAAAAAACCCACATCCCCCTCATAAACATCTGTCTTCCCCAAGAAATCTGCCCCTCAAAAACTCCTCCGACATGTCCCTGGACCGAAAAATAACAATCTCCTTCCCCGTAGTTTTCTCAAGGAGTTCCTCTATCTCCGGCCGTGTGGCTGAATGAAAACTCCTGACAAATTCCATAAATTCTTCATCTTTTTCCGTCTCAATCCAGGGCATATCCACCCGGGGCCTGCCAAAGCGCATTTCAATTCCCTGAAGACAAACTTCCAGTGGATAGTCAAGCCAAAACACCGTATCGCACTGTTCCAGCCGCAGCGGCAGTGTCCGGATATAATTTCCGTCAATAATCCATTCTTCCTGTTCCAGAATTTCATGGAGTTTTTCATCAAATTCCGCTTTTGAAACAGTGGTTTTATCTGGTTTGTGGTATATCATATCCAGATAAAACAGCGAAAGCCCCGTTATTTTGTGAAGCTTCCGTGAAAATGTACTTTTTCCGCTGCCTGGGCAGCCTATGACAATCACTTTTTTCATCTTCTACTCAATCTCCGCAATGGGATGCCGAATCACAGTCTTCCACCGCTCCGGAGCCACACGCCGCACGTCCGAAAGATAAATCTCATGGTGGAGCCGCCCATCTGAAAAATCGTTCCGGTATCCATGTTCCGCCAAAAAACGGTCCATCTTTTCCACAGATGCCGGTTCTTCGTCATAAGGACCTATATGCATCATCTGCACGCACAGACCTTCTTCCACTGTGTAAAACTCCGCCGCGGAACAATCCATCTTCTTTTTCCTGGATGCCTCCTCTTTTGCCCATTCCAATTCCTCCAGGGTAACAAAATCCGGCAGGCGGATGGCGGAAATCCACTGAAACGCAGATTTATTGGAGTAATCAATGCCCTCCACCCCCTCCTGTTTCCAAAAGCCCTCCAGGGGCGGTACTACAAAGTCAAAGTAACCTTCCATGCGGTGCTTTCCCATTTTGCTCATCTTTATGGTATATGCGGCCGCATACAGAATCCCAATGGACTTTTTATACGCGCCGTCCGGCTCATTGGGGTCTCCCTCCCCCCGCACGGCCACATAATTCATAGAAGGCACTGTGACAATCTCCGGCTTCTTCTTCGGCATATAGAATTCTTTGTACTCTTTCTTATAATCAAATGTTTTACCGCTTTTTTTCGCCGCCTTTGGCTTCCTCTTTGGCAGTTCTTCATACATCTCTGATACCATTTTCTGCAGCCTTTCTCTGTTCTCCAGGATCGTCACCGGAAGCATGTCCTTTGCCCCATCGTAAGGGGGCTGTGGTGTACTGTCCGGCATATACTTTCTGCCTGCCGCTGTCATTTTCACCATAAAGCCACTGTCGTAAATTCCTCCGAAAATCCGCTCCCGATAGTAAAATACATATCCCCCCATCATCGGCCTGTTTCGAACCTCACCCAAATCTGATAATTGTTCCATAATATATTCTGCCAGTTCTTTATTCGCCATTTTGTCCTCCTCCCTGATTTTCCCGGATCACTGATATTTTTTACATTCTAACACACGAAACATGACATGTGTATGTCATATTCACATAGATTTCTACAAAAATTTTTGCTTTCACCTTCATTCAGCTATGGTATAATATGATTATCCCGTCAAAAAAACATGATATTTTTCTTTTATGCCATATTCCTTCAGTATATCCGGGATATGACCATTATCGTCAGCGGTCAGATGATCATTGACACTTTTTGACGGGCTGACCATATCTATACAAAAACTAAAACAGCGAAAGGAGAACTACCATGAAAACCTTTGTTAAGAAAGGGATGGCAGCAATTGTCCTGCTGGCCGCGGCAGTGATTATCACAGCGCCAGCCAGTGTACAGGCAAAAGCGTCCAACATTCAGCTAAACGTAAATCAGACATATAAGCAGTACGATTTTACAGGAGATCAGAAACCGGACAAGCTCAGAGTGTCCGCTGGTTCTTCTGATTCCTATTCCTATGGGAATTACCAGGTTCATCTAAACGGAAAAAAGGTGCTGTCCATAAAAGGACACCGCTATTACTCGTTTAAAATCAACCGGCTGGAACTGAAAAACAAAAATATCTATCTGTCCATTATTCCTGTAACGGACAATGCAGATACCCCTGGAGCCGCTATATACCAATATAAAAGCGGCAGATTCAAAAAAGCTGTGGACCTGGACGCTATGCAGAAAATCAGCACCCATAATTCCGCTAAAATTATGAAAGTAACGGGCAATAAAATCACCGTGGAACACGGCGTAATGTCATATGCTCTGGGATTAATCAGTTTCCGCCTGGATTACCAATATCAAAACCAAAAACTGGTCCAGACGACTGACAAGCCCAAACTTACAGATTCCCACCTGAAAGCCTTAAAAAAATCTTACTGGACTGCCGGTCATTCCATGAACGTATTGAAAAGTCCATCCGGAAAGCGCATCGCCACGCTGAAAAAAGGCCAGAAGGCAAAAGTCAACCGGATTTACCTGAATCCTAAACACACGAAAATTTATCTGAATGTGAAAATCAAAGGCGGAAAATCCGGCTGGGTGAAAGGATGGACATCCAGCTCACCCCAGTCATCAAAAGGAATGTTTGAGGAAGCTCAATACTCCGGTTAAATCACGCCATACCAGAGGTATATTATGAAAAATCTTCTAATCGCTGACGATAATGAGCAGATTCTGGATGTGCTGAAAGAATATGCTATAAAAGAGAATTATCATGTCTATACAGCAAAAACCGGGAAAGAAGCTCTAAAGGAGTTTAATAAGCGCAGTTATCATGCCATTTTGCTGGATGTTATGATGCCGGAGATTGACGGCTTTGAGGTCTGCCGGGAAATCCGAAGAAATTCCATGGTGCCCATTATCATGATCACCGCCCGGGGTGAGGATTTCGAACGCATTATGGGACTGGATATAGGAGCCGATGATTATGTGGTAAAACCCTTTTCCCCGTCTGAGGTCATGGCTCGGCTGCGGGCCATTCTCCGGAGGCTGGATCTCACTGGAAATGAGCAGCAGCAATATATGGCAAAAGGCAGCCTGAATATCTCCATAGAAAAGTTTCAGGTTTTTATCAACGGTGAAGAAGTCCATTTGACCAAAAAGGAAATCGAAATCCTCTTTCTCCTGGTTTCCAATACGGGGAATGTCTTTTCAAGAGGGCACATTCTTGACTCTGTATGGGGGTACGATTATTATGGGGACGACAGGACTGTTGACACACATATCAAACGGATGCGCGCAAAATTGGACAAATACAGCCACCCTGACTGGAAGATCGTAACCGTCAGGGGTGTAGGCTACAAATTCGAACTGTGCCATGAATAAAATCACAAAAAAACTTTTCCGATATTTTACTGTACTGGCCCTTTTTCTTGTAACCATTGTTTTCATTGGATTTTACAGTGTCTTCCGCTATTATAATTACCGCTATCAGGAAGACCTCCTAAAAGAACGGGCCGAAACCATAAAAAACCAGCTGGAAGCCTTTACAAATGCCACCGGCCACCGCAGAGGGCAGGGCGCCTATCTGAGATTCCTGGATGACATTTCCATGGCAGATACTTATATCATCGGCAAAGATAACGGGATGTTTTTATGCGGAAATGCCGCCTTAGAAAAAGAACCCTCAGAAAAAATTCTTGACTTCGCGGACCAAATCTTTGCTTCAGGACTGGCCCAACAGTTGAAAGAGCGGGACCAACAGGGGAACCGGGCCATCTACTTGGGCTTTCCCATTGAGAAAAATGACAAAACCACCGGGGCATTGGTGATCTATGATACTTTAACCATCGACCAGCACAGTTTTCTTCTGGCCATCACGATTCTGGGCTGTTGTCTGCTCTTTTCCCTGGCTGTATCAGGCATTCTCTCTGCATTTCTCGCCAGACGTTTCATGATGCCTATACAGAAAATCGCCTCTGCCACCCGCGAATTAACCCAGGGGAATTACCAGGCAAAAACAGAAGTCTACGACAACAACGAAATAGGCGTATTGGCCAGAGAAACAGATATGTTGGCCCAAAAGCTGGACGCGGCCCGCCGGGAAAGGGAATCGCTGGAACAGATGCGCAAAGACTACATTGCCAATATATCCCACGAGCTGCGGACACCGGTTACCGTTATCAGA
Source organism: uncultured Lachnospiraceae bacterium (assembly GCA_910588825.1). Lineage (GTDB taxonomy): Bacteria > Bacillota > Clostridia > Lachnospirales > Lachnospiraceae > MGBC164599. The sequence goes on along the minus strand of CAJURF010000018.1, from coordinate 12,591 downwards.
AGCTCCCTGGAAGCCATCTGTGACGGAATTGCAGCCGGGGATAAGCTCCGGGAGTACCAGGAACAGTGTCTGAAGGAGAGCATTTCCCTGCAGCGGCTGGTCAATGACATGCTGGAATTGTCAAGACTGCAGAACAAGGATTTTCCCATTGAAAAAGCCGGGCTGGACCTGCTTATGGTACTGGACGACGCGCTGCGTGCCATCCGGATCATAGCCCGGGCCAAGGAAATCCGGCTGAACTACCATAGACCCCAATCCGAATGGCGCCTGGACGGAGATTACGGACGTCTCCGCCAAATGTTCACAGCTGCCCTGGATAATGCCATCAAATATTCCCCCGATGGCAGTACCGTCTGGGTCAAAACATGGGAAACTTCTGATAGCTATGGCATTTCCATAAAAGACCAGGGATGCGGCATTCCCCAGGAGGAACAGCAGCATATTTTCGAAAAATTCTTCCGCTCTGGAAAGACAGCGGAAAAAGGGTCCGGCCTAGGGCTTGCAATTATGAAAAGCATTGCGGACCGGCATTCCATCCTCCTGGAAATCCAGAGCACTTACGGACAGGGAACCACTGTGGTTTTTACTGTGCCTTCAAAACATTTTTGAAAAATGCTCTAAAATTGTACCATAAATGCCATCAAAATGACACATTGCTTCTATATGATACCACTAAATCAAGATTCCCGGAAATACAGCCAGTGAAACAGGCCCAAAAGACTTTCCGGAAGTACTCAGTAAAATCATGGAGGTATCAAAATGAGAAAAAGAAGCATACTTGTATTATTAACTACTCTGACAATAGGAACCGCCGTTCCGGCAGCAGCGGCGCCCTATGGCTGCGGCAGAAATCCCCAGTGCGGGCAATACTATGTGGACGCCAATGGAGACGGTATCTGCGATAACTTTGTGGACAACAATGGAGATGGCAGGAACGACAACTGCCCGGGATATGGATACGGCCAGGGACGGGGGCACGGCCAATATAACACCCCCGCCGGCTCAGTGAAAAACAATGCCGCTAAAAAAGCTGTTGTGAAAAAAGCCGCTGTAAAAAAGAATACCATCAAAAAAGTTCAGAGAAGGCTGAATAAAATCGGCTACCGCTGCGGAAAAATCAACGGAATCATGAACGCCAAAACCAAAAATGCTCTGAGAAAATTCAAGAAAACCAAGGGCCTGAAAGCCAACTGTATCATCAATACATCCACGTTAAAGGCTCTGCGCATCTCCTGATGACATTGATTCCACGGAATCTGTCCAGCTTTAAAACAGCCTTATGATGCGCGAAACATTTTAACGCTTTTTGGTATCATTGTACCATCACAGCCTGTGTATCATCTGCTTCAAATGATACACAGGCTGTGTCTTTTGTAAAATAACTGCTGTTTTTAATGAGTGCTTGTAAAAAGAGATCCATCCGTATGGGGAAGGAAACAGCAGGCCACAAATTCATCCATATATCCAGGTACTGTGCTGAGCTCCAGATATGTCATATTTGCAGCTAATTCATAAGTTTTCCTCTCCGCGTCCGCTGACATCAGCATAGCATAGGCCCCGGTCAGTGATGAATTGCCGATATAATGAAATTTCTCTATTTCGATATCCGGAAACATTCCAATGCGGACAGCGTTTCTCATATTAATCCCGCTTCCAATTCCCCCAGCCACATATACCCTGTCAATCATGGACACATCAAAATCAATGGATTTCAGCATCTCCCTGATAGCAGAGAAAATAGCTCCTTTTGCCCGGATAAAATTATCAATATCCACTTCTGTTATTTCAACGTCCTTAATCCCTGCGGCATCTTCTTTATATGCCAGGACATAACTTCCCACTCCATATTCGTCAAACCGGATACGCGGCCCTTCCCGCATGAATTTTCCTTTGGGACTGATGATTCCTGTCCGGAACAGCTCACTGATAATATCAATAATGCCGGAACCACAGATTCCCACTGGCTTCTGCCCTTTTTGTCCGATGATTCTGAACACAGGCTCCATGGTAACCTCATCAATCTCACAGGCTTCTATGGCCCCGTCTGACGCCCTCATTCCACAGCTTATATCACCGCCTTCAAAGGCAGGTCCGGCTGAACAGGCGCAGCACATCATAAATTCACTGTTCCCGAATACCAACTCCCCGTTGGTTCCCAAATCGATAAACAGCGAAAACTCCGGCTGATTCCACAGCAGGCTGACCAATGCCCCCGCCGTAATGTCGCCTCCTACGTAACTTCCCACATTGGGCGCCGCAATGATATGGGCATCTGGATGGATCTGCAGCCCCAGATCCGACGCAAACAGAGAATTTGTCTTAAAAAATGCCGGTATATAAGGTTCCTGCCGGAGAAAATCTGCATAAATCCCGGCAAACAAATGATTCATGGTGGTATTTGCCGCCACGCACATGCGGTAAATATGCTCCGGCTTCAGCCCTGCATTGTGACACATTTCCAAAATGAGAGGGTTCAGCGTCTCCTTTATAATGGCATCCTGCAGACGTTTCTGTCCCCCCTCTTTTACAGACTCAATAATCCGGTTAATCACATCCGCGCCATATCGAATCTGAGCATTTCCTGTAGATGCCTTTGCAAGAATCTTCCCGGTGAGCATATCAATCACCAGCGCCGCCACAGACGTGGTGCCGATATCCACAGCCAGTCCGCACACTGCTGCCTTTTCTTCCGCCGGAAAAATATCATAGAGAAAAATATCATCCCTGGTCCTATGTACCACACACTGCACACAAAATTCACTGTTTCTCAAAACAATCGGCAGCTTTTTGAGAACCGTATAGGGCATTCTCACCCGTTTTACCCCTGTCTCCTGCTTGACCGCCCGCAGCAGACGCTCGTTATCCGGCATGGTGTCGTCCAGGCTGGGAGCACACATAGATACCTTCAGCAGTTCCATGGGATTTTCCATGGCAAGGCCCGCCGCCTCAACACCGGCTCTCGCTGCCTCAAAAATCGCCGTCTCCTCTGCTGACTCCAAGTCAGCAATCTTCATTCTCTTTTTAAAGGCTGAAGCCACATCAGGAACTTCCACCTCCACATGATCCTCAACCGTACTGATACACGCAAGACGCCATCCCTGCTGTTCTTCTTCCTCTGTGATATGGAGAGTCTTTTCCTGCCTCAGGCTCCCGTTTTTTATCTTTACCCGGCATTTTCCACAGGCTCCATTCCCTGAACACGGTGCATCAATCACCACATTGGCGTTTCTCGCCGTTTCCAATAGATTGCTGCCCTTTGCAGCGGAAACGATAACAGCATTTCCATCCTCAAACCGAAATGTTACATCTGGCATGTTTATCCACTCCTTCGCCCTTTTGTTATTTCTAATTATTATTATACATTCACTGAATTTTCCTGTAAAACAGAAAAAATTTGTGGGATCACAACTTTAAGTTGTAGTATAATAGAAGTCATGTACTCTCAAAGTCTCAGAATACATAACCGCAAAAAGGAGGACGAAACAACCTTGGTCATAAAACAACTTGAATATTTCATCTCTATATACGAAAATAAATCCTTTACCGCTGCTGCCAGAAAATTAAATATTTCACAGCAGGGATTGTCAAAATCCATAAAAAATCTTGAAAATGAACTGGGTATACCTTTGTTTCTGAGAAACCATAACCAGCTGCAGCCTACTGCCTCCGGCCAGCTCCTGTACACCCAGGCTGTCCATCTGACTGAAGAATGGGCAAAAACGCTGAAACTTCTCGAAAATGCCAAAAAAGAAAACATTCCTTTTAAGATAGGGCTCGCCGCCAGTGTGTTCGGCGCACTGCATATAGAAACTGCCATCTGGAACTTCAGACAGAAGCACCAGGAACTGTCCATACAGATATCGAATGAAACTGATTACGACTGCGAAAGAAAAATAGAAGACGGAAATCTGGATATTGCTTTCAGTATGGGGCCTTTTCTCTCAAAAGATATACAATCCCATCTTCTGGCGGAGGAATCCATCTATGCACTTCTCCCCTGCAGTCATCCCCTGGCCGAGAAAGAACGATTGTATATTTGTGATATTTTGGAAGAACCTCTCATCACCTCAGACGAAAAAAACAAAGGATATTCCTGTTTACTGTCTGATTTCCAAGGGAAAAATGCCGTCCCCCATATCGCTTTTGGGTCCAGCGACCCACAGACACACCTTCAGCTGGTACATAAGGGGCTGGGAATCTCGCTGTTCCCGGAACACTGGCTTTCCCTTATCGGCGCCTTTGAAAATTTGCGGGCAATTCCCATTGCAGACATTCAGAAACGCCGGATTTATATCATTCATAAAAAAAACAGTTCCAAAAAAGCTTTCCTGAGCGAACTCATAAAATTATTTTTATAACAGCCCCAGCCCTTAAGAAACTTTAAGAAACACCTTTAGAAACACTTAAAATATCAGGTATATAATGGATAAAAAACATATGGAGGTATGGCAAATTGAAACATAAACTGCCCGTCCTGCTGCCGTACATCTTCCTGGGTGTTCTCACATTATGTGCCTGCTGGCTTTTTGCCGGAAGATATGGTGTATTCGGGGCTAAAGTAGATTGGATCAGCCAGCACAGTGTCCTGCCCGAATATTTCCGGCAGCAATTTTATCAAACGGGAGATCTGTTCACGGAATTTGCGCCGAATCTGGGCGGCGGCCAGAATATTTTCCACTTTTCCTATTATGGATTGTACAATCCCATTATCCTGGTTTCTTATCTGTTTCCTTTCATAAAAATGGAGGACTATCTGATGGCCGCCAGCGCTGCCGGGCTTATGGCATCTGTATGGATTTATTACTACTGGCTGGCCAGCCAGAGATTCTCAAGAGAAATCCGTTTCCTGGCAGCAGCCATGTTTTTACTGGCAGGTCCCATGGTCTATCACTCCTGCCACCAGATCATGTTCGTCAATTATATGCCCTTTTTGTGTACAGCTTTTCTGGGAGTGGACAGGCATTTTCAGAAGAAAAAATCCGGACTGCTGATGACGAGTGTTTTCCTGATGGTCATGACCAGCTTCTATTTCAGCGTGGGAGGCATGCTGGTGCTGTCCCTGTATGGAATTTCCAGATATGCCGCTTTAAAAGAGACACGTTTCTGCCCCGGCAGATTCTTAAAAGATGCTTTCAGCCTGTGTATCCCTTTTGTTACCGCAGTTTTGATGAGCGGCCTTCTTCTGGTCCCCACGGCATCTGCCATCCTGGGAAAGCGCGGAAATACCGGAAACACTGGAATGTCTTCCCTCTTCCTGCCCCGCTTCCAGGCAGAGAGCCTTGTTTACAGCAGTTATGGAATCGGGCTGTCCACTCTCGTACTCACCGTGTGTATTACCGGAATCCTCTGTGGAAAATGGAGAGAACGGCTTCTGGCCTGCTGCTGCATGGGGATATTCACCGTCCCCGTTTTTTCATGGCTGCTCAACGGGGGGCTGTATGTCCGCAGTAAGGCGCTGATTCCTTTTCTTCCCCTTCTCTGCTATCTGACAGCTGTCTATCTGGAAAAGCTCAAAAGCCCTAAAATCCCCTTTCGTCTGTATGCCGGGGCATATATAGCCGCCATCGGGGTTTTGTACTGCTGCCGCTTCTGGGAAGGCGGATTTTCCGGCAGTGAACAGGAATGGCGTCTGCTCCTGGCGGACGGAGTCCTGATGTTTCTGTGTTTTCTGCTATTTGGGAAAACCAGACGGATACACCTGCTCCTAATCCCGCCGGTACTGTTTCTTTTCCTCTGCAACAGCCAGGCCGCCCCCTCTGGCCAGCTGCTGGAGAAAAACTCCTATGAGGAAATCACCAACCGGCAGATGGGCAGGTTAATCTCCCAGACCCTGGATGCTGAACCAGAATTGTGCAGGCTGGAGCAGCAGAGCAAAAAAGGCGGGAAAGCCTGCGACTTAAACCGCATCTGGGATATGAGACAGTGGATCTCCTCTATCTATTCCTCTGCTTACCACACAGGATACCGCCAGTTCTGCCAGACTGATTTTCCCACAGAATCCACTTTCCGCAATGGTCTTATGCAGCCGGTTTCCAGCAGCCCTCTTTATCAGAAATTGATGGGGGTGAAATACCTCATAGGAAAAGACCTGCCGCCTCAAAGAACCGGGTATGTGCCGGAGCGCACCGACGGAAACTATACCGTTTATAAGAACCAGAATGCCGCTCCCATCGCCTATGCCACTGACCAGGTGATCTCCGAAAAAGATTTCCGCAGTCTGAAATTCCCTTATAATCAGATTGCCCTTATGAGATACGCGGTCACTAAAGACAGCCCTGACAGAAACGGTCCATGGAAAAATCATCTGCTGGCCTGTGCAGCCCCGGTAAAACTCCGATTTCCCCAGATGAACACTCCCACACTGACCGCAGCCCAGACACCGGATGGTTCCTGCCGCATCCGGGCCAAAAAAGATACCCAGGTGTCCGTGCATATGAGCGAACCTGCCTGTAAAGACCGCACGCTTTTTTATCTGCAGTTTCATGTGAAAAACAACTGCCCCGACAAAGATGTATCCATATGGGCTGGCGGCATCCGCAGCCGTCTCAGTGCCCGCAGTCATATTTATTATAACGGGAACACGAACTTTACTTATGTCATGGAGCTGGAAAAAGGAACTCAGGATATTCTGATGACCTTGGGAAAGGGAAATTATAAACTCTCAAATGTACGGTGCTTTCTGGGCAGCCATCGTGTACTGGAAGATGGCCATAAGTCTGGCCGCAGGCTGTACCAGTCCCCTTTTCATGCAGACCTAAAACGCACGAAAGGAAATACTCTGCAGGGAAAAATCCAGGTGAAACGGACAGGATATTTTATCACTTCCATTCCTTATGAACCCGGCTTCGAAGTTTATGTTGACAATGAGAAAATACCTGCAATGAAAGTCAATACAACATTTCTCGGATTTGCCATAGAGAAAGGAACCCGAAACGTGAGAATTATTTATCATGCCCCAGGCGCAAAGGCCGGGAAAATAGTTACCTGTACCGGGATACTGCTGTGGCTGCTCATTATATATGTGAAGAGATGCCGGATGCCGCAGTACATACGGGGCAGGCGGCGGCGAGACTTTTTAAACTGTGCAGTCAGGAAAATAGACAAATCATAATCACAGGTTATATAGGAATATTTTATAAATCTGAAACAAAAAGCAGGGACTGCCGCTCATATCTGGCAGCAGCCCCTCAAAGTGGGAGTTTATCTATCTTTCATCTTATCTATCACCATTATCTTCGGCTGAAGGTCCACAAAAGATGTCTTTACCCGTTCTCTTGATGCCAATCCTGCTTCTCCTCTGTTGAGATTATTCCACAAATTCTGCCATCTCGGCACGGTATTCTTCCAGATTATCTTTTGTAATTAATTTTGAAGTTGTTTCTGTATGTGCATCCAAAGACTCTCCGTTAATAACATCAAGACAGCATTGAATGGCTGTTTCGGCCTGAAGGTTTGGATACTGCGCAACGCTTCCTGCCAAAGTTCCGTCCTCAATCGCCTGCAGATCGTCGCTGGACGCATCAAAGTCAAATACCTGAATACCTTCATAGTTACCCTGCTGAATGGCCTGGACTGCACCCTGACCCATCTCGGCATTTACCGCCCAAACCACATTCACATCCGAATTTTTCTGCAGCACGTTCTGCATAACGTTAAACGCCTCGTTTCTGTCACATTTTGCCGTCTGCGAGGCAACGATTTCATAGTCTTCCACCTGATCCTTAAAGCCGGCCAGACGGTCTTCGTGAGCCGTCACCCCTGAAATTCCTTCCAGGTAGCAGACCTTACCGTCTGCGATATTTTCTGCCGCATATTCCCCGGCCAGCTTTGCCGCGTCGTACTGGTTGATTCCCACATAAGTTTCCACTTTTCCCCCATCAGCTTCCAGGGCTTCTTCGTCAATGGTATCATTTACCAGAATCACCGGGATATTGGCATTATTTGCCTTTACAATCGCCGGAACCAGGGACTTGGAATCCGCCGCTGACAGGATGATCGCGTCAAATCCCTTTACTACCGCATTTTCTACCATCTGAACCTGTTTTTCCACATCCGTTTCTTTTTCCGGAGCCTGGAATTCCACCGTTACCCCTTTTTCCTCTGCCGCCGCATAAGCGCCTTTCTCCATCGTTGTCCAGAATTCGTCTGTTTTCGCTTTTACAATATAGGCAATTTTAATATCTCCGGATTTCGAACCGGAACCTTCACCTGTTGAGGTTGTGCTCTCTGAGCCGGAACCTCCGCAGGCCGTCATTCCAAATACCATTGATGCCGCCATCATAATTGCTGTAATTTTTTTCATTGTTTTGTTTTTCATAAATTTCTCCTTCCTTGATCTTTTTCCTGATTTTTACTATTTCTTTACAGCTTTGCTTCGAATGGAGTCAGCCAGCACCGCAAGCAAAATCACCACACCGATGACCAATTTCTGTAAATTAGCTGACACATTCAAAAGATTTAGACCATTCCGGATCACGATCATGGTAATCGCGCCCACAAAAGTTCCCCATACACTTCCGAATCCGCCCAGAAGCGAAGTTCCTCCGATTACACAGGATGCTATGGCGTCCATCTCATAGTCCTGGCCCGCTGTGGACTGTGCGGAATTCAGCTTCGCCACCAGAATCACTGACGCAATTGCCGCACACAGACCAGACAAGGTATATGCCAGAGTCTTAAACTTGTCTACATTGATACCCGAAAGGCGGGTGGCCTCTTCATTTCCACCGATAGAATAGATATAACGTCCAAACTTTCTATACTTCATGATGTAATAGAAGAGCAGATACAATAAAACCATAAAAATAATCTGCACAGGAATCTGCGTACCTGGCACTGTGCCGATGCCAATCCAGCGGAATCCATCGGAATAGCCGGTAATCGTCTCCCCGCCTGCCAGTGTCAGAGCCGCGCCCCGGGCCATGGACATCATGGCCAGTGTGGCAATCATAGGCTGAAGCTTAAACTTTGCAATCATAATTCCGTTAAACGTTCCGCAGGCAGCCCCCGCGGAACAGTGGACCGGGTTTTAAATCAGCGCCCCCATGTAAGACCTGAATTATATGCCCGTGTTGTACAAGCCATCCGCGAAATGGGATATGTGCCTCCAAGAGAAGATCAGTCCATCGCTCTCGGTCTGGAAAATGAAAATATCCTCGAAAAAAAGGGGCGGCTGGGCGTGATCCTGCCCAACTGGAAAGGATATTTCCGCAGTGAGGTCATGCGCGGAATCAGAGATGCCCAGGAACTTCTGCGAAATTATTTGATTGATGTGATCATAGAAGAATGCGATACCACCCTGCCTGAAGAAAGCATAGAACGCATGGAAAATTTGGTGGAGCAGGGGGCTGGCGGAATCTCCATCTGTGCCATGGATCATCCTCTGATTGCAAGGAAAATTAACGAATTATACGAAAAAGAAATCCCAGTCATTACCTACAATTCCGATATTTCGGCTTGTAACAGACTCTGTTTCATCGGCCAGGATCTGGCTGCCAGCGGCCGCGTGGCCGGAGAACTGATGACAAAATATCTGCAGCCAGGCGACCAGTTGATCGCCGCCGTTGCAAACCCCAGTTTTCATGGACACCGGCTCCGCCTTCAGGGATTCTATGACCTTCTTTCAGAAAAAAAGTTTCCCAAAAACAGCATTCACCTTATCAAAACCTACAACGACTATATGCTGACTTTTCAGAATGTAAAAGACATACTGCGGCAGAAGCCCGGAATAAAAGGAATTTACATGGCAAACCACAGCGTATCCGGCTGTGCGGAAGCCATCCACAGCATGGGGCTCACCGGAAAAATCCATGTCATCAGCCATGACCTGACAGAATCCACCAAAAGGCTTCTGAAATCCGGCAGGATTGACTTCGCAATCGCACAGGATATTTACCAGCAGGGGTACCGCCCGCTTCTGGAACTGCGGAAATATCTGAGCAAAACCGGTCCCCGGGAAATGGAAACCAGCAGGCAGAAGATAGATATTATATGTGCGGAGAATATTTATTTGTAAAACACGGGACGAAAAACAACAAAGTCCGTGAATCAGCGTGGTTTCTGATTCACGGACTTTGTTGTTTTTTGGTTTTTAATCCACTCATCCCTCACCCATGCCCCCGCTGCCTGCAGCAGTACCGCGGCTCCGATCAGGCAGGCGGCGGATACTTTTCCCGGAAAACCGGAAACTGCCTGGGCCGCATTTCCTGCTGCGGGGATGGCCAGCTGTACTTTCCCGGCGAAATCTGCATAGGGCACTGGCCGCTGATCTTCCTGCGGATTAGCATCGCCCTTGGTGATAAATTCTCCCATGAGCACCCTGTTTTCTACTACGCGGTGGATAATTACTGCCGTCCCATCCTTCCCTCCGTAATAGGCGATCACATCTTGTTCCAGAATATCTTCCGGCTGGACTTTCTGAATATACAGAAGACTTCCCACTGGAATGGCTGGTTCCATGCTGCCACTGATTACTGTATAGATATGATAACCGAACATGCGCGGAACAGTGAGAGGCAGACAGACGGCCGCCAGCATGATTAATAAAATAGTACCCAGTGCACTGCAGGCTGCAGCCACCGGGCTATTTTTCTTCTTTCTCTGATCCAATGTTATCTGCCGCCCTCTGAGACTAAAGCGTGTCTGAATATTCCTTCCCGGCGGCTCCTTTCCTATTTGTATGTTTTTTTACCACTGCGAATAATACTGCCAGTACGGCTGCCGCAGACACGGCTATGGCGATGCATGCCGCCAGGGGAAGTCCCTTTTTAAACACTTTATCTGCCTGTATATTGCCAGCCGGGACTTCTTCCTCATCCAGGTCTTTTAGATCCTGACCGGCCAAAGGAACTTCTCCGTCTCCAATCTGCTGGAGGGGCGGCTGCTCTTCCCCGCCGTTATCCAGCTCTTCTTCTGATTCCGGCAAAGCCGTGTCTCCCGTCTCCGAAGTTTCCCCGCCGCCTTCATTCTCCCCTGCGTCTACAGTTCCCTGAGGCGTAAGGACTGCAGGTGCTGTCCCTGGCAGAATCTCTGTTATAGTGGTGGTAGTGATTCCCGATTTCCTGCTGCCCATCCCCCTTTTATTGTCCCTAGCCTTCACTTTTTTACTCTCTGGCCAGGATTCTTTTGAATAGTACCATTGAAGAAAAGTATCATGCAGTTGTTCCCCCTGGCGGCGCGCTTCCACTGCATCCTGTTTATTCCGGTAAGAGCCCAGATAATATTTCTTCCCTTTAAACCCAATCTGCGCCACCCATTTCCCCTGCCTGCCATCCAGGTACACCCCTGTATGGCCCTGGTATTGTTCCGATTGAGTTTTCTCTTATGGGCTTCTAATATTGCCACTGATGTGCCTTCCACAAGCTTTAGGTTTTCTTTATACATTCCCGCCTGGAGACAGCCGCAGCTCTTTGTCTTGCCGCTTTGAAGGAGGGTCTGCCCCACAACACTCTCCCGCTGGAGACACCTGGTATCCAACAGGATTCTTCCTCCACAGCTGCACTGGCACTCCCAGACCGTATACCTGTTTTTGCGCTGTCCGGTATCCGCTGTCACGGTCAGCATTCCTACGCGGGTGCCTATACCGATTTTCCAGCCCTTACCTGCCCCCGTCCGGGCTTTTAGATGTCCGTTTTCTTTTATTTTCTCCATCTTTCTGGCCGCCGCCGTGGCAGAGTACGTTCCCGCCTCCCACAGTGCCCGTACAGCTTCAAATTCTTCCGGAATTTCTTTCGGTTTTCTTCCCAGACGTACGCCCTTTTGCCTGGCTGCCGCAATGCCTTCTGCCTGCCTCTGTCGTATATTCTCCCTCTCTGTCTCTGCCACATAGGACATCAGCGTCAGCATCATTTCCGCGATCACCCTGCCCAGAAGATCCCGCTGCAATCCGGTGTTCAAAATGGGCATATCCAGCACAATAATGCCTGCATGCTTTTCCGCCGTAATCATCCTCCACTGCTCCAGAATCTCGTCAAAATTGCGGCCCAGCCGGTCAATACTCTTGATAACAAACGTATCATTCTCCCCCAGCACTCCCATGAGCTCCCGGTAGCCTGGCCTGTCAAAATCTTTTCCCGACTGCCAGTCTATGTACATATGTTCTTCCGGCACGCCATACTCTTTCATGGCAATCCTCTGCCGGTCTTCATTCTGCTCCCTGGTAGATACCCGTATGTACCCGTAAACTTTTCCTTCCATAATATAAAGTCCCTCCTTGGTTATCGAGTGCGTTCCCGTAAACTCCAGCCCCCGGAAACCTGTTTCACTCCTGATTTTTTTGTAATCATACTTCCTTTTCTTGATTTCCGAAAAAATAATTTGTGAAAACGGAAGGAAAATTTGCATAAATTCAATGCAGCGTTTAACATTTCAACGGAGCGTTTCTAGTAATATGGTATTTCTCGTGATATTATAAAATCGGAAAGCAGGTGAAAATATTGAACGCTCAAAAAACAGGCAGCCTAATTGCTGCTATCAGAAAAGAACAAAATCGTACGCAGCAGGATTTAGCGAATGAATTGGGAGTATCAAGTGCAGCTATTTCAAAATGGGAACGAGGTATCGGATTTCCAGATGTATCTCTTATTGAACCAT
>CAJURF010000017.1 GCA_910588825.1 uncultured Lachnospiraceae bacterium | reverse complement strand
AAATGGTCATAGACCGCCTGTGTTTATGAGCAATAATCAATCACGTTATATATAACACGTTCTCATTTACAATTCAAGTTCTGATTCTTTTGTCTGAAAAGGAAGAAAACGGCGGCAGAGCGCCATCAGATAATCCATATAACCGGAAGCCGGCACATCTTCCGCTGCCAGAATATTTACACGGCCGATATCCTGTCCGTCCAGGAGATACACGGCCTTCCCCGCCACATCCCCCTCTTTTACAGGAGCAGTCAGGGATTTTTTCATCTGTATCTTCTTCTGTATGCCATCCAGGGGTTTTCCGGTGGTGTCCAGATAATAAAAATTCTTTTCGAATTTACACGAGGCTTTTTTTTCAATGGCTTTTTTCACCGCTATTTTCTGCAGCTGCTCTGGATGGTCATCCTCATATAGACTGCAGCTGCCAAACCCATAATTCAACATCGCTGCCGCATCGGAAAAGCGCACCTTATAATCCGGAGCAGTCATCACCACACTGATGAGCGTAATCCCATTGCGCACCGCTACTGTAGATACACAATATTTGGCTATGCTGGTACTGCCCGTTTTCAGCCCCACGCATCCTTCATACCCCCGGATCAGCTTATTGGTATTGGTAAGCCCAAACTCACTGCTTCCCTGACGGGTCACATGGGTAATGGTGTCCATCCAGACAGAAGAATACTCCAGAATCTTGGGATACCGGACCACCAGTTCCCTGGACATTACAGCCACATCATAAGCACTGGAATAATGGTTCTGAGACTCCGTGAGCCCGCAGCAGTCCTCAAAGTGGGTGTTTTCCATTCCCAGTTCCTCTGCCCTGTGATTCATGGCCTGGACAAACGCTTCTTCACTGCCGCTGATATGTTCTGCCATAGCCACACTGGCATCATTCCCGGAGGCAATCACAATGCATTTAATCAGTGTTTCCACCGTCTGCTTCTCCCCTTCTTCCAGAAAGACCTGAGACCCTCCCATTGACTTGGCGTAGGCGCTGGTGGTAACTTCCTCATCCATTGTGATTTTCCCCTGCTCCACAGCGTCAAAAATCAGAATCAGGGTCATGATCTTGGTGATGCTGGCGGGGCTGACACGGACATCTTTCTCTTTCTCGTATATGACTTTCCCTGTAGAAGCCTCCATCAGCACACCGTGGGGTGCTGCCAGCTGAACTGCCCCATTGCTGCTTTTTGTTTCCTGCCCAGTCTCTTCCTGAGGGGGATTCTCTGCCTGAGCATATACCCTGACAGCAGAATACAGCGTACTTCCCTCCAGCGCTATGACCATGCAGATGACAATCAGAGTAAAAATTCTTTTTTGCAATCCTTTCACTCTCCATTTTCAAACACACTCTACACTATTGTAAGAAAAAAACAGCGTATTTATGCATAAACTGGAAAATTGACAGCAAAAAAACACATTCTCTTATGGATGCTGAATCAGTCCTCACATTCATCAAAAACAGCTTTACCTTTTCTAGCCGCATACAGACTGTGTCCCAAATCAATGGTAAATAAAATCGCAATAATATTCATGACCGCGATTCCCGTCCGATAAGAATACATTTCCACCAAACGCTCCACCATCCGCTGGAGGAAGCCAAACAGGAGTATCGTGTACAATCCCCAGGCCAGGGTGCTTTCCAGACAGACAACCCCCTGGTAATTGAAAGGCTTATCCTGGTAGTCCCACCAGACAGCGCCAAAAAAGTACCGCATAAACTTGGCTACCATAAATTCAAAAGAAGTGGCCATCAGAGCTCCCATAAAATACAGCATTATGTAGTGGCCGTCAAAAGGCCGCAGAATAAAATAAACACCAAGAGCCCCGAAACCATAGATGGGACATACGGGGCCTTTTACAAAGCCCCGGTTTGTAAGGCGGCGGTTACAAAGTGACATATAAGCTGACTCCACCATCCATCCCAGAATGCTGTATACAAGAAACCATTGGATCAGATGATAAGAGTCTACTCCAAAAAATTCTCTGCTCCACATATGTTCTCTCCTTCTTTCCTGATATTCCTTTCCTGATACATTTTCAGATACCTATTGCGGCGGCTGCCTCAAAGCATAGGCGCGAACAGCCGCAGAACACTCTGCACAGCGCGCACCACCACATTTCTGTTTCTGCAGAAATCCAGCGTAATCTGGCGGCACAGCTCCTGCGTTTCCAGGTAATCCTGGTACATATCTTTTACAATCCGGCTTTTGTACAGCCACACCGCATTTTCAAAGTGAAGGTATAAGCTTCGGTAATCCATATTGATACTGCCGATGACAGCCAGTTCATCATCGCAGACAAATGACTTGGCATGGAGAAATCCAGGCCGGTATTCATATATTTTCACACCGGATTCTATCAGCTGCTCATAATAAGACTGGGTCAGCAGAAATACAATCTTTTTATCTGGGATACCCGGCGTCATAATCCGTACATCCACTCCGCTTTTTGCCGCCAGGCACAGCGCAGTCATCATCTCATTGTCAATAATCAGATATGGCGTACAGATATACACGTATTTTTCGGCTCTGTTGATCATATTCAGATACACATCTTCTCCCACCACCTCATTATCCAGGGGGGTGTCACAATATGGATGAACAAAGCCATCGGATTCAAATTCTTCTTCATGGTACCTGTGGGGAATGTAGTCGGAAAATCTCACCTGCATTTTGGTAATCACTGACCACATCTGCAGAAACATCACAGTCAGATTCCAGACTGCCTCCCCTTTCAGCATAATCCCCGTATCTTTCCAGTGCCCAAATCTCTCCCGCCGGTTGATGTACTCGTCTGCCAGATTGATTCCCCCTGTAAATCCCGTATGGCCGTCAACAATACAGATCTTCCTGTGATCCCGGTTGTTCAAAATCACATTCAGCATAGGCCGAAAAGGATTAAAAGCTGCACATTTAATTCCCTGGGACTGGAGACTTTTATAAAAGCGGTGGGGAAGGGTGGTAATGCAGCCAAAATCATCATAGATTAAACGAACATCCACCCCCTGCCCTGCCTTCTCCTCCAGAACTTCTAAAATAGAATTCCACATAATCCCATCATTGATGATAAAATATTCCATAAAGATATAATGCTGGGCCTTCTTCAATTCTTCCAGAAGCCGGGGAAACATATATTCTCCCTCTGAGAAGTATTCTGTAACAGTTCCCTCCTGGAGAGGAAATTCTGCATAATCGCGGATATAACGGGACTGATTGGAAGCGCTCTGGTTCATCTCATCCAGCCTTCTGCGGGTATCCGGACTCTCTTTTAACAAAATCTTTCCCTTTTCCAGGACTTCCTTATAATTGCGCTGCATAGCCGCCGCAATCCTGGATGTGCCGAACAGCGCATACAGACAAATCCCAAAAATGGGCACTACCAGAATTAAAATTGTCCATGCCAGCTTATAAGACGGGTTAATCTTCTTATTTACCAGCCATAACACCACAATTACAGTTATTACCCTGGTCAGAACACTGGCGGCCTGTGAAGTGTTGCTTAAAAACCACACCAATGCCAGCCACCAGGCTGCCTGCAGGAGCAGAGACACACTGATATAAAACACCCGGTTAAATAAAATTTTTAATATTTTTTTCATAAGTCAAGTAAAAAAACCCTGTCATTACGGCAGGGTTTTTCGCGCACATTAATTATATTTACGTTTTCTGGCGGCTTCAGACTTTTTCTTACGGCGCACGCTGGGCTTCTCGTAATGCTCTCTCTTGCGGATTTCCTGCTGAATGCCTGCCTTGGCACAACTGCGTTTAAATCTGCGCAGAGCACTGTCTAAAGTCTCGTTCTCTTTTACGATCACGTTTGACATAAACTCACACCTAACCTCCCTCCAGTTGTAGATTGTGCTAAAATACAACTGTATGGGTATTTTCTTGCACTAGAGTCTATTATAACAGATATTCCCACTCCGTCAACCAATTTTCCGCAATTTTATAAATTTTTTATAAAATGCTGAAGTGCGAGTCATTCTTCCGCCATACATACTATTCTTGCTGCAGCAATGGAAGAAGTCCTTCCGGCACCTGATTGGCCTGGGCCAGCATAGCCTGAGCTGATTCACCCAGAATATCGTTCTTCACCCGGCGCATCTCTTCTTTCGCCATATTCACGTCGCGGATACGGCTCTCGGAAGCGGAGATATTGCTGGACATAACGTTCAGATTATTGGCTGTGTATTCCAGGCGGTTAAAATACGCTCCCACCTTGCCTCTTTCCTTGCTGATATAATCGATTCCCCGCTCAATCTTTGACACAGACTCCCGTGCCTGGTCCGCTGTGGCCACGGAAATTCCCCGCACATCCACCTGCCGCAGATCCGCCAGTTCAACCGTAAGCTGGCTGCTGGCCTCTGTGTTCTCCGCAATCTGGAATGTGAGACTCTTAACACCGCTGTTTCCCTGCAGCAGGGAAATGCCGTTAAACTTGGTGGTCTGCTCAATCCGTTCAAACTCGTCGGCCAGAGCATCAATCTCTTCCTGCATGGTCTGGCGGTTCTGGTCTGAATACGTGTCGTTGCCTGACTGTATAGCCAGCTCCATCATCCGATTCAGCATACCGTGGACTTCTTCCATGGCCCCTTCCATGGTCTCTACCAGTGAAACACCGTCAAGGGAATTTGCCCGTGCCTGATCCAAGCCTGTAACCTGCGCCCGCATCTGCTCCGAAATATTCAGTCCCGCCGCATCGTCCGCCGCCCGGTTAATCCTGTAACCGGATGCAAGTTTCTCTACGTTCCTTTTCTCCCGTGAATTATTTGTCCTCAAAGTCCTGTGCGCATTTAGCGCTTTAATGTTATGCTGAATCCTCATAAACTTACCTCCACTCTATTTCAACTGCTCCTGCAGGATTTCAGACGCCTGCCTGACAGCTTCTTGCACTTTCGAGGGGTCTTTTCCTCCGGCCTGAGCCATATTAGGCCGGCCGCCTCCGCCCCCTCCTACTGTCTTCGCAAGAGCTTTCACCAGATTTCCGGCATGTGCTCCTGCCTGAATGGCCCCTGGAGTTGCCATAGCCAGAAGATTGACTTTCCCCTCTGCCACAGAGAATAGAACAACCACACCTTCTCCCAGCCTGCCTTTCAGCTGGTCGCCTAAGTCCATCAGACCATTTCTGTCCACATTTTCCACACAGGCTGCCAGAAGCTTTGTTCCTTTCACTTCCTGCACCTGATCCATCACATCACCCATTGAACTCTGCGCCAGCTGGCTCTTCAGAGATTCATTCTCACTCTGCAGCGCCTTTACCCGGTCCATCAGATGCTGGAGACGTTCCTGCAGATCTGCCGGTGAAGCCTTGACTGTCTTCGCCGCCTGCCAGAGCTGGTCTTCCACACTCTGATAATGAGCCAATACATGATTTCCTGTGAGAGCCTCAATTCTCCGGACTCCCGCAGAAATACCTGCCTCAGATATAATCTTAAACAACAGGATTTCTCCTGTACTTTTCACATGAGTGCCGCCACACAGTTCCTTGGAAAAATCACCCATGGATACCACCCGGACTTCTTCCCCGTACTTTTCACCGAACAGGGCCGTGGCGCCGGATTTTTTCGCCTCCTCAATTCCCATGGTATCTGTATTTACCAAAAGAGGTGCCTGAATCTGCTGATTCACCATTTCTTCCACCTGGGCCAGTTCTTCCTGGGTCATGGCCTGGAAGTGGGCAAAGTCAAACCGCAGTCTGCCTGGAGCCACCAGAGAGCCTTTCTGTTCCACATGGGAACCCAGTACTGTCTTCAGCGCTTTGTGGAGCAGATGGGTGGCGCTGTGATTCCTGCAGGTATCCTGGCGATCTTCTGTGTCTACCTCCAGAGTAACCTGTTCACCCCTGCGGATCATTCCGGACTCCATCTGGCCCACATGTCCGTATTTGCCGCCTCTCAGCTTTATGGTGCCTGTCACTTGGAACCGGCCGTTTTCTGTATAAATCACGCCGGTGTCCCCCTCCTGGCCGCCCATAGTGGCGTAAAAGGGCGTTTTCTCTACAAATATGGTACCGGACTGTCCTTCCGCCAGGACCTCCACAATCTCTGACTGATTTGTGATCACTGTGACCGAAGACTGATCTTTCAGGCTTTCATATCCCACAAATTCTGTGGTCACAGACGGATCAATCTCATCATAAACTGTGGCGTCCGCCCCCATATAGTTGGTGGTCTCATGGGCTTCCTTCGCCATCCGGCGCTGCTTTTCCATAGCTTTCCGGAAACCGTCTTCATCAATCTGATACCCCTTTTCCTCCAGGATTTCTTTCGTGAGATCCAGAGGGAATCCGTAGGTATCATAAAGCCGGAACGCATCTTCCCCGGCCAGCACTTTACTGTCGTTCTGCTGAAGTTTCTCCTCCAGCTCTCCCAGAATCTTCAGTCCCTGGTCTATAGTCTTGTTAAACTGATTTTCCTCCTGGGTCAAAACGTGGAAAATAAAATCTCTCTTTTCTTCCAGCTCCGGATATCCGTCTTTTGACCCCTCAATCACGCTCTCGCTTAACTGAGCCAGGAACGTCCCTTCCACTCCTAAAAGCCTGCCGTGGCGGGCTGCCCGGCGGATCAGGCGGCGAAGCACATATCCCCTTCCCTCATTGGAAGGCATCACTCCGTCTGAGATCAGGAACGTGGCCGAACGGATATGGTCCGTGATAAGACGAATGGAGATATCGTCCTTCTCCTGTACATGATAGGGGTGTCTGGTAATCTCGGACACCTTCTCCCGGAGAGACCGTACGGTATCCACATCGAAAATAGAATCCACGCCCTGGACTGCCACAGCCAGACGCTCCAGCCCCATGCCTGTGTCGATGTTCTTATTATCCAGCTCTGTATAATTCCCGTTCCCGTCATTGTCAAACTGGGTAAACACATCGTTCCACACTTCCATATAACGGTCACAGTCACATCCCACCGTACACTCAGGGCTGCCGCATCCATACTGCTCCCCCCGGTCATAGTAGACTTCGGAACAGGGGCCGCAGGGACCTGCCCCGTGCTCCCAGAAATTATCCTCCTTGCCAAAGCGGAAAATCCGCTCAGGCGCTATGCCGATCTCCTTCTCCCAGATCTCAAAAGCCTCCTGGTCATCGTGATAAACAGAAGGGTACAGCCGGTCAGGGTCAAGTCCCACCACCTGGGTTAAAAACTCCCATGTCCAGGCAATGGCTTCCCTCTTAAAATAATCTCCAAAAGAAAAGTTCCCCAGCATCTCAAAAAATGTCCCGTGCCGGGCAGTTTTTCCAACATTTTCAATATCTCCTGTGCGGATACACTTCTGACAGGTTGCCACCCGTCTCCTGGGTGGAATCTCAACTCCTGTAAAGTAAGGCTTCAAAGGCGCCATGCCTGCGTTAATCAACAGTAAGCTTTTATCATTCTGGGGTACCAAAGAAAAACTTTTCATCACCAGATGTTCTTTGCTCTCAAAAAATTCCAGGAACATCCGGCGCAGTTCATTTACTCCATATTTTTTCAACAGTCTGCCTCCCATCTGCTATTTCACACAGATTTTTCTGAATTTTTTCTTCCCGCGCTTTAATACTATTCCCTCTTTGGGAATTGCGCTTTTCTCCACCTGATGATGAATGTCTGTAATCCTCTCACCGTCAATGGAAACCCCACCCTGCTCAATGGCTCTGCGGCCTTCTGAGCGGGACGGCACCAGTTCTGCCTTGCACAGCAGAGTGATTAGATCCACACACTCGTCTTTAAAATCATCTTCTGTCAGCTCAGTGGAAGGCATATCCTGGGCCATTTTCCCTCCTCCGAACAGGCTTCTGGCACTGGTCTGGGCCTTCTTGGCTTCTTCCTCTCCATGAACCAGAGAAGTGAGCTCATAGGCCAGAATCTCTTTTGCCTGGTTCAGCTGGCTGTCCTTCCAGCCATCCATCTCCTGAATCTGCTCAAGAGGCAGAAACGTCAGCATACGGATACATTTCAGCACGTCTGCATCCCCTACATTTCTCCAATACTGATAGAAATCAAAAGGCGAAGTTTTATCCGGGTCCAGCCACACAGCTCCTGACTGTGTTTTTCCCATCTTCTTTCCCTCGCTGTTCAAAAGCAGGGTAATGGTCATAGCATAGGCGTCTTTTCCCAGCTTCCGCCGGATCAGCTCTGTTCCTCCCAGCATATTGCTCCACTGGTCGTCTCCGCCGAACTGCATATTACAGCCATATTTCTGGTACAATGCGTAAAAATCATAACTCTGCATGATCATATAATTGAATTCCAGAAAACTTAACCCCTTCTCCATACGCTGCTTATAGCATTCCGCCCGCAGCATCCAGTTTACGCTGAAATGAGCACCCACTTCCCGCAGAAGCTCCACATAATTCAGATCCATCAGCCAGTCCGCATTATTTACCATCAGCGCTTTCCCATCGCTGAAATCTATAAAACGGCTCATCTGCTTCTTAAAACATTCACAGTTGTGGGCAATGGTTTCCGGAGTCATCATCTGGCGCATATCAGTCCTGCCCGACGGGTCACCCACCATACCGGTGCCCCCGCCCAGTAACGCGATGGGCTTATTACCGGCCATCTGCAGCCGCTTCATCAGACACAACGCCATAAAATGCCCCACATGCAGGCTGTCTGCTGTGGGATCGAATCCTATATAAAATACTGCTTTCCCATTGTTGATCAATTCCCGGATTTCCTTTTCATCGGTCACCTGGGCGATCAGCCCCCGGGCCTGCAGTTCTTCGTACACAGTCATGGTGTTTTCCTCCTTTAACGATTTGTACTGTATGGAAAAAGTATACAAACCGTTTTTTTCTTTGTCAAGAAAAACAGCCTGAATTTATTGCCTCTTGTATATAATTCGGCACTTTCCGCTTATTTCATAATAGGAAAACTCAAACTGTCTGTTATTTCTTCCATACGCCGGTCCGCTCAAACTCCTGTGCCGTCTCTTCTGCGGCAGTTACGATTTCTTCTTCATACCCCATCACTGACAGCAGCCGGATCGCATTTTTCGATACTGCCCGTCCTTTCTTTAATACATAGGGAAATGAGATATCCCTGCCGCTGATTTCCTCATCAAAGTGATAGTTTCTATAACAGTCCTCCAGTAAATACGTCAGTTCGGTATCATGGGTGGCCGCAAAACAGAACACATGGCTCTGGCACAGGCTTTTCAAAATCTGTGAGGAAGCCGCAATACGCTCAACGGTATTGGTTCCCCTCAGCACCTCATCCACCATGCACAAAAGCGCTCCCTCCCAAGCGGCAGCCCCAAGAATCCTTTTCAGTGACTTGATTTCTGTTATAAAATAGCTCTCCCCCCGCTCCAGACTATCCGATAAAGCCATGGAAGTGATAACTCTGCACAGAGGCGCCTGATAAGAGGCCGCGGGGCATGTAAAGATTGTCTGCGCCAAAATTGCATTCAAGGCAGCACTTTTTAAAAATGTAGACTTGCCGGAAGCATTGGAACCTGTGAGCAGCATACTTCCCTCTAATTGAAAACTGGCAGGCACTGGCTCTTTCACCAGCGGGTGATATAAATCCTCTGCCTGTATGCGCATTTCCTGGTGGAAATCAGGTCTGCACCACACAGGCAGCATTTCACGAAAAGAGGCTGCCGCAATGGCACAGTCCAGCTCTCCCAGACACTCCAGCAGAACTTTTGCATCCTCCTCATGATCCTGAATTTCCCGGAGCATTTTATTATACCAGATCAAATCCAGATGAAAAATCATCCGGAGCCAGTCAGCGAAAACTGCATCAAGACTCCCGGAGGCGCTGCAGATACCGAACAGCCAGTGTGAGCTTCTATGAAACGGCCTCAAGTTTTCTCTGGCCAGACTCATAGGCCTGCAGTATTCCCCCAGTTCCTCACCTGCATATTTTTCCACTTTTCCCGCCGTCTCCATCATCTGAAGCACACTTTTAAAACACCCCAGACACAGGGAAGACGCTTTCCTGTCACTGCCCCCGTAATAATCAGCCACATTCACACATGCGGCGGCTAGAAATAAAAAGAAACCGTACACCGGCTGAAGCAGCATTACCCCCAGACATATGACTGCGGAGGCACACAACAGCTGGTGTTTATGGACGGAAATTGCAGATGCTTCTTTCAGAAACTGCAGTTCTTCTCCAATGGAATACCTTCTGTCTTTTCTGACTCCTGACAGTATCATCTGCAGACTGTACCGCTGCTCCTTATGTTTTTCAAACCACCAGGCCAGCCAGTCTCTTTTATTCAACACATTTTTCTCCAGCCTGGGAGTGCGCAGCAGATACATCAAATACTCCTCCCCAGCTGCTGAAACCGTATGATTCATCTGCTGAAATACCCGGTCCATATCCAAGTCCCTCCAGGTGATTTCATCAATATAAAACTTTTCCCTGCTGCATGTCTGTCTCCCATAGACAGAGATACGCTCCAGCTGGTCTGCCGTATAAGAAACATCCGGTGTCTTTCCCCAGTTCTGCTTTGCCTCATATAGAAAAAGCTTTCGATTCTTATAATTGCTGTGCAGAATCATGCCTGCATACAAAACAAACATCCCTAAAATCAGCAGTAGTAAAACTCCGTCTCCACTCAAATTAGACACCTCCAAAAATACGAAAAAGTCCTTGTTATCAACTGCAAAAAGACCGCCGCCCAGACGGCGGCAGTCTCATCATAACTGATTACTTCCAATATGTAAAGAAAGTTTGTCCTTTATATGTAAACGCCTCAGACTTGCTTGTCAAGCCTGTAGCCGCATAAGCTGCCGGCGTCATAAAAAACAGACAGTCAAAATCATCCTTTCCATTTGATTTTTTCAGCACACCTGGCAGATATTTTGCCCGCTTTGTCTTATTTTTCACATAGGCATCGTACATCATATATGCTCTGTTTACCGCTTTTTCCGCCACATCATACCCGGTCACATTCGTATTATTTAATCTGGCCTGAAGGGAGCCGTTTACAACAATGGAAAACTGCCCTTTCTGATAAATCACATAGCGCACGGACGGCGGAAATTTAAATTGAGGCGCCAGGGTTCGGTTCAGCATCACCATTGCAGTGGCAGTCATTCCCTGAAGGCCCTGGTTGCCCGCTTCACAGTATACAGCCGCTGTCAGCAGTTCTTTATCGCTGATCTTATTATTTGCCACGTCTGTATGTTTGGCATACTCTTTTTCCAGGGTGTAAATCTTATTATCACTGGCTACCACTCTCACATAGCCATTGGGATCATATGTAAATCCCTGAGTTTCGGAAGCGATTCCATTGCTGTCAAAAGACCACTGTTTTCCTCCAATGGTCATGGTCTCATTGACTGCCATGGCACCATTGCTTTTCAGATAATAGCGCTTGTCATCCAGAGTCAGCCAGCCGGTCTTGCGTGTGCCGTCCTCCTGATAATAATACCATTTTCCGCTCTGCTTATTCCAGGATGAAGCCAGCATCACGCCGTTTGTCTGAAAATAGTACCATTTCCCCTGAATCCGGAAGCTGCCGGATCTACGGCATCCTTTGGGGTAATTAACCCCGTTCTCATTTGTGGTCTGGGGATTAAAATAATATATTTTCTTCCCTACTTTCTGCAGACCTGTCAGCATCGCACCATCACTGCCCAGACGGTATTTCTTTTTACCTGTAGTCTTCCATTTATTTACCAGAGCTTTTCCTTCCGGATTGAAATAATACCGGTTTCCTTTTGCAGTTACCCATTTCTTGGTTACCATAGCTCCTTCTGAATCGAAATAATAAGAAAACCCTCCGATTTTATGTAGTCCGGTAAATCTCCAATATTTCTTTTTGGACAAAAAATATTTCTTTCCGTCTAAAGTCAGCCAGCCCTTTTGTTTTGCCCCTTTTTTGTAATAATACCAGCGTTTCCCTTCCCTCTCCCATCCCGTATATTTCTTGGGTGCCGCAGATACCTCTGATGTCTGCAGTAATGTACAAATGAAAGGTACTGCCAGCATAAACAGTACTGACACTAACAGATATCCTGTCTTTCTCGCCTTTTTCATCTAATCCCCTTCTTTCCTTTTTTCGTAAATCTCCCCTTAAAGAACTCCCACACATCTGATCTTGATATAGATGCGCAGTATATGAATTGCTGATTCTATAGACATATTAAGTATATATTAAATTTATATGAATGTCAAGATGTGCAGGAATGAAAAACAGCTCGAAAAAGACGAACTTTTGTAACATTTAAATAATAAAACAGACCAAACCGCCTTTGCTGTCATTGACGATTTTCTGCATGGATTCCTGAAGTTTCCCCTGGCTTTCCTCACCGATCACTGCTATTTTGGAGCGTATTCCATCTTCCACCAGCCGTTCAATGGATTTTCCAAATATATTGGTTTCCCAGATAGTCTCCCCCCTCTGTTCCCCCTCTTTAATGTAAGCAATCAGATCCTCTGCCTGTTCCTTTGTTCCCACAATGGGTGCAATCTCTGTCTCTATATTGGCTTTGATCATATGAATGGATGGGCTTTGGGATTTGATTTTCACCCCGTATTTATTACCTTGTTTGATCACTTCCGGTTCTTCCAGCTCAATATCTTCCCTCTCCGGTGTCACCACACCATATCCGCATCCTCTCACTGCCTCCAGAGCAGACTGAACCTTTACATATTCTTCTTTCATCCTGGCAAATTCACGGATCATGTGAATCAGCTCGTATTCGCTTCCCATGGAAATCCCGGTCATCTCAGAAAGCATTTCGTAATAATACTGTTCCCGGATGTGCAGCTGCACCCGCACGATCCCGGTGGCCAGGTCCAGCTGCTCCAGCGTCACCCGTTCCACATAAGGACCTTCAAATTCCAGCGCATCCTGCGACAAATCCCGAATGCTTTTCCATCCCTGTGTCATCTGCCGGATCTGTTCCAACAGATTTACTTTCAGTGGATTCTGGAGAGAAAGAATCTCCACCCATTTGGGAATAAAAAATTGTATCTGTCCCAACGGAAATTCATACAGAACCTTCTCCAGAATCTGGCCTACATCTTCTCTGCGAAGCTGTTCACAATTCACTGCCAGAGCAGACACATGATAATTTTCCTCTATCTCTTTTACCACTGCCGCCGCATTCTCCCCATAAGGTTTCTGCGAGTTCACGATCACGAGAAATGGCTTTCCCCTGTTCTCCAGCTCCCGTATGGTCTTTTCTTCTGCCTTCCGGAAATTCTCTCTGGGAATCTCCCCGAAAGAACCGTCACAGGTCATCACCAACCCGATGGTTGCATGCTCCTCAATCACCTTCCTGGTTCCCACTTCCGCAGCCTGGTGAAAAGGAATTTCATGGTCAAACCAGGGGGTTTTTACCATCCGTTCCTTTCCTTCCTCCATATTCCCCACTGCATCCGGAATGAGAAATCCTACACAGTCAATCAGACGCAGGCTCACCTTAATATCTTCTCCCAGAACCATATTCACCGCTTCTTTGGGGATAAATTTAGGCTCCACTGTGGTAATCAGTTTTCCTGAGCCGCTTAATGGCAGTTCATCCCTCACCTGAGACTGCCTCAGCTGGGACAGAGCCGGCAGAGCCACCAGTTCCATAAATCTCCGTATGAACGTGGATTTCCCGCTGCGCACCGGGCCCACAACCCCTATGTAGATCTCTCCGTTGGTACGTGCCTGTATGTCTTTATAGATTTGAAAATGATTCATAGATCTCCTTTCACTTTTCCGGATCATCCAAATACTTGTTTCCCTTATCATTACTATGTATATGAATTAAAAAAGGAGTCCATGCAAACCTTTTTATCTCTATCCCTTGATTTTTCCTTTAAAAATTGCTATGTTTATTACCAAGAATACCACTCACAAAGGAGCATCCTCATGTTTTTTCAGTTTATATATTTTTTTCTGATTTTTTGTACTTATCTCTTTTTTTATTATGCCGCAGGAACAATCGCGTCAGAGTTTCTGCCATCACAAACCCATTCTATTTTGCGCACTGTGATTCTGGGCTTTTTTTTATACTATTTTTTGTTCTCACTCATAGCCATACCTATGAAAATCACACTTCAGCCTTTGAAACTGCTGTCCATCACATGGAGCGTCATTTTATTGATAATTACCGGGGCTTTCATCTTCTTAAATCGAAAACAACGCCGCACAAAAGCAAAACTGTGGCACAGTGCTTTCAAAGGGAAAAATAAGTATACCACGTTCCTGCTGGTCTGCCTGATTGCCGCACAGGCAGTTTTCTATAGTTTTAATGACGAAACATATGCCATCTGGGATCAGTCCTATTATCTGGGAGATACTGCCTCCTCCTTGTACACCAATACTATCAGCCAATATGACCCCTATACCGGCAGAATGTTAAAATATTTAAACACGGAATATCTGTTGGAAACATATCAAAACCACAGTTCAGTTATGTGCCAGCTTCTCGGTGTACATCCAATGATTGAAAACCTGACTATTATGTCAGCCATAGTCATTACCCTGTATTACTTTATTATTTTTGAAATGGGCCAATCCCTGTTTAGCAAAAACCGTGAAAAAAGCATTATCTTTACGGCTTTTGTCTCCTTATTGAACTACTTTAGTTTTAATTTATTTACAGCTGCGGAGTTTTTAATAATCCGTTCATCGGAAGGGAAAACCATACTGGCTTCCATCATTATTCCGGCTCTGCTGTATTTTTTCCTTGAAACAGCGAAAAATCCAGAGGATAAAACCAATTGGTACTGTTCTTTCCTGACGATTCTTGGGTCTTTTGGATTGAATATGTCATCCATATTTATGATTCCTTTTGAAATCAGCGCGTTTTATATTCCTCTGGCACTGCGCAGAAAGAGTATGTCAGCCGCGGTCCGTTACCTGGTCTTAATGCTGCCCTGTCTTGTAGCAATAGGCTTATATCTGCTGACAAAAAATATATTCATTTATACCAGAAAGTAGGTGGACATATGAGCTCCTTTTTACAACATTCCCATATCCAGTTTTTCCTTGAAATGCTTTTTACTGCCATAGATGGTATTGAATGGTTTGTGATTGCCTATGTCCTCTGTATGATAATTTTTTTTACGGCTAAAAGCCAATACCTGAAATTTACCTTTTCCTACCCTTTTGTATTTATGCTGGCAGTAATTTTCAATCCCTTTTTCATCGTCCCCGTGGCCCATGTAATCGGACTGACTTCCCGGTTCAGACGGCTGTTCTGGCTTCTTCCAGTGAATCTGGTCCTAGCCTATGCTTTCACATTCTTATGCACACTGCCGGCAGGAAACGGGCAAAAGAAGATTTTCTTCTATAAGATCTGGCGTGTCATTGCTCCCTTTTGCTGCATTGCCTTTATCGTCATACTGGGAACCTCGGTCCGGCCATATCTGCATACCCCGCAGAACATTTATAAAACAACCAATGAAGTCCGTTCCATTTCTGCTGTCATAGCAAATGACTCGGCAGAAACGGGTATAAAAAAGACGGCATTGTATGCTGACCTGCAGCTGATGGAATTACGGCAGTATGACCCTACAATTACCAATATCCTGCGGCGGAAAGATCTCCTAAACTGGAATCTGGAAAATACAGACCAGCAGACTGTGGAAAGTGTCATCCAATCTGGAAACCGGCGTCATATCCTGGCACTCACTGCCCGATATGGCATCCGGATTGATCCCAAAGTCTTCCGGAAAAATCTGCGCCGCTTTAAAATCAATTATATTATTGTGCCGGATGGGATGAATTTTCACGACTATTTTCTTCAGACTGGATATGAACAGATTGGAACTGCGGGAATTTACGAAATCTATCGGATAAACCGCACCAGAAAATGAAAAGGGTTCATGCAGCATTCCACTGCATGAACCCTTTTATGGTTCTTTATCTATTATCTTTTATTCCGGAAGTTTATTAATCTCTCTCTTCACATAGGAAGTATGGAGAATTTCATGAGCTTTATGGCTTCCCGGCTCGCCGAAGAACTCTGCATAAACTTTCTTAATGGACTCATTTTCATGAGATTTCCGAACCGGATTTGCACTGTCATAGTCATAGAGAACTTTTCCACGCAGTGCACGTACATCATTGGCATTCTTGAAGCTTGCCGGTACGTGAGGCTGTCCGCCGCCGTTTACACAGCCGCCAGGACATCCCATGATCTCGATAAAATGATAATCAGCTTCACCGGCTTTTACTTTGTTCAGAAGCGTTCTGGCGTTGCCCAGTCCAGATGCGATAGCAACCTTAACATCCATACCAGCTACATTATAAGAAGCTTCTTTGATGCCTTCCACGCCTCTCACATCCACAAAGTCAAGCTCTTTCAGCTCCTCACCAGTGAGTTTTTCTACAGCAGTTCTAAGAGCAGCTTCCATAACACCGCCGGTAGCGCCGAAGATCACAGCTGCACCAGTACCTTCTCCTAACGGATCATCAAAGCCTTCTTCCGGAAGATCCAGGAAACGGATGCCTGCGCCCTTGATCATTCTTGCCAGTTCTCTTGTTGTCAGAGAAATGTCTACATCCGGATATCCAGATGCGCTCTGGTCGTCACGGCCGATCTCAAACTTCTTAGCTGTACAAGGCATTACAGATACACTGACAATCTTCGCAGGGTCAATTCCCATCTTCTCTGCATAATAAGTCTTCAGAGTAGCGCCGAACATCTGCTGGGGAGACTTACAGGTGGACAGATTGTCTGTCATATCCGGGAAGTAATGTTCACAGTATTTAATCCATCCCGGCGAACAGGAGGTGATCATCGGCAGGGTTCCGCCATTTTTCACTCTATCCAGGAACTCGTTGGCCTCTTCCATGATGGTCAGGTCGGCGGAGAAATTGGTATCAAATACTTTGTCAAAGCCGAGACGGCGAAGTGCTGCAGCCATCTTGCCTTCCACGCCGGTTCCCACCGGAAGACCAAATTCTTCTCCCAAACCTGCACGAACAGCCGGAGCTGTCTGAACAGCCACGAATTTATCCGGATCATTGATGGCGTCGATAACTTTCTGTGTGCTGTCTTTCTCATAGATCGCGCCAACTGGACAGGCAACAATACACTGACCACAGGATACACAGCTTGTTTCACCCAGACCCATGCCGAATGCAGAACCGATATAAGTCTTGAATCCACGTTCGTTGGCACCGATCACGCCGATTCCCTGAACTTTATCACAGACAGCTACACAGCGGCGGCACAGGATACATTTACTGTTATCGCGGATCATGTGGGCTGCTGTCTCATCCAGCTCATACTCAGGTTTCATACCGTCATATCTTGCTTCATCGTCAACGCCCAGATCTTTACACAATTTCTGCAGTTCACAGTTTTCACTTCTCACACAGGAGAGACATTTTCTTTCATGTGTGGATAAGATCAACTGCAGAGTTTTCTTTCTGGATTCCCTCACCAGCGGAGTATTCGTGAATACTTCCATACCAGGATTGATGGGATATACACATGCGGCAACAAGGCTTCTTGCGCCTTTCACTTCTACTACACAGATACGGCAGGCGCCGATTTCATTGATCTCCTTTAAAAAGCAGAGTGTGGGAATATCAATTCCAGCGATTCTGGCAGCTTCCAGGATAGTAGAACCGGCAGGTGCAGATACTTCCATGCCATTTATTTTAATTGTAATGTTTTCCATAATTTGTACTATCCTCCCTTTTATTTCCTTACGATTGCATCGAATTTACACTTAGACATACATACGCCGCACTTCAGACACTTGTTCACATCAATTTCATGAGGCTGTTTCTTCTCGCCAGTGATAGCATCCGCAGGACAATTCTTAGCACATGCACGACATCCCTTACATTTCTCGGGATCAATGCTGTATGTCAACAGGGACTTACATACTCCTGCAGGACATTTCTTGTCAACAATATGGGCAACATATTCATCCCTAAAGTTCTTCAGAGTAGATAATACCGGGTTCGCTGCAGTCTGTCCAAGTGCACACAGAGCGTTCTGTTTCATATAGGAGGCAATTTCTTCGATCTTGTCCAAATCTTCCAAAGTTGCCTTACCCTCTGTGATCTTTGTCAGCAGCTCCAGCAGACGGGTGGTACCGATACGGCATGGTGTACATTTACCGCAGGACTCATCTACTGTAAATTCCAGGAAGAATTTGGCAATATCTACCATACAGTCATCTTCGTCCATAACGATCAGACCACCGGAACCCATCATGGAACCGATAGCAATCAGATTATCATAGTCAATGGGGATATCGTAATTCTCAGCTGAGATACATCCGCCGGAAGGTCCGCCGGTCTGTGCAGCTTTGAATTTCTTTCCGCCTGGGATACCGCCGCCGATTTCCTCAACGATTTCACGCAGTGTGGTTCCCATGGGAATTTCCACAAGACCTACGTTGTTTACTTTACCACCCAGTGCAAATACCTTGGTACCTTTGGATTTCTCAGTACCCATGCCTGCAAACCAGTCTGCACCCTTTAAGATAATCTGTGGAATATTTGCGTAAGTTTCCACGTTGTTCAGGATAGTTGGTTTTTCCCACAGACCTTTTACAGCCGGGAATGGAGGACGTGGATGAGGCTCGCCTCTGTTTCCTTCAATAGAAGTCATAAGAGCAGTCTCTTCACCGCAGACAAACGCGCCTGCGCCCAGTCTCAGGTCAATATCAAAGTCAAAGCCTGTTCCGAAAATATCTTTTCCTAATACGCCCAGTTCTCTCGCCTGTTTGATAGCGATTTCCAGACGGTCAATAGCGATGGGATACTCCGCACGCACATAAATATAGCCCTGGTTTGCCCCGATTACATAACCGGCAATTGCCATAGCCTCTAATACAACGTGGGGATCGCCTTCCAATACGGAACGGTCCATAAATGCACCCGGGTCACCTTCGTCGGCGTTACAGCATACATACTTCTGATCTGCCTCGTTACCCATGGCCAGCTGCCATTTTCTTCCAGTGGGGAATCCACCGCCTCCACGGCCTCTCAGTCCACTGTCAAGGAGACATTGAACCACATCGTCACGGGACATTTCTTTCAGAACTTTTGCCAGTGCCTGGTAACCGTCACGGGCTATGTATTCTTCTACGACTTCAGGATTGATCAAACCGCAGTTTCTAAGAGCAACCCTGTGCTGTTTCTTATAGAAGTTTGTCTCATGCATGGATTTCAGGCCTTCATCTGTTACTGTCTCATCATAGAGCAGACGGGTAACAACATTGCCTTTTGCCAGATGCTCGGAAACGATCTCCGGAATATCATCCACATTCACCATGGAATAGAAAGCTCCCTCCGGATATACAATCATGATCGGTCCCAGTGCACACAATCCATGACATCCAGTCATCACAACACTTACATCATTGGAAAGATTGTTTTTCTCAATCTCTTCTTTTAATTTATCAATAATCTGCATACTTCCTGAAGAAGTACAGCCAGTTCCACCGCATACCAGTACATGTGTGCGATATGCCCCGCCAGCCTTATGGCCTTCTTCATCCAGCCTTAAAGTAATCTGGCCCTTTGCTTTATCTCGTATCGCATTTAATTCCTCAAGGGATTTCATAAACTATTTCCTCCTTTTGCGAATATTCACAATCCGCCGCATTGCATGCTCATATTTCACCCACTGCGGTCTATTCGTATTTCTCTAAGATACCCTGCACCTCATCTGGAGTAAGACGTCCATGTACGTCGTCGTTGATCATCATAACGGGAGCAAGACCACAGGCACCTACACAGCGGCAGGCATCCAGTGAGAATTTTCCGTCCAATGTACATTCTCCGCCTTGAATCTGTAATAATTCCTGAAGTTTCTCGTAAATTTTGCCAGAGCCTTTCACGTAACATGCGGTTCCCAAACATACAGAAATACGATATTTTCCTTTCGGCTGCAGTGCGAACTGTGCATAGAAGGTAGCAACACCGTAAATTTTTTCCATAGGTATATCCATCTCATCAGAAATGATTTTCTGCACTTCAATGGGAAGATAGCCATAGATATCCTGTGCCTGCTGCATAACCGGCATCAAGGCACCTTTTTGACCCTTATGCGCTTTAATCACCTGGAGCAGTTGTTCTTCCTGCTCTTTTGTCCCTTCGAATGGAACAGTCTTTTTCACCATACTCATTCTTTTCTTTAATACCTCCTGACATTTAGTGTAGAACTATAATGACTAATGTATGTTGAGTATAGCACATAATTGTCTTTATTTCAATTAATTTTTTGTAAATTATGTTCAATTGCATTCATTATCTCCACAAAAATTATTGATGAATCTGCCCGTAACCAAACTCAAACACGCTCCATAATTACCTGTCTAGCCATTATAGTTCATACTACAAAGCCACTTTAATCAAAGCCGCCGACTCTTGTTCCGAAATTTTTTCTAATAGAAATATCTGCAGATCATACAACCTGCCTGAAATCGTCACTTTCTCTTCTGAAAAATCCCTCAAGCATTCAACTTCTCTTGCATACGGTCTGAGATTATTCTTCAATTTAAGATCTGTTAATTCGGAAATTAAAATATTTTTATCTGATAACAGTTGTTCCAACAAATCTGCTGCGGCAGCAAACTTCTCTTTTTCAAAACTTTCAGTGACAATCCCTATTGTTTCCTCCTCTGAAAATCCTTCATCGCTATAATACAGCATAAATCCATTTTTATGCAATATTTCATCATGAATTTGACAAATAAACTTCTTCACATTTTTTATTGCAGTTAACAGGGACTCATTTCTCAGCAAATCATCACTAAATGCGGATATATCACTTTTTACATCAAAAATAATTGTATGAATTTTTTTCTGAGTTTCATCTACCACACACGCCAAAACATCTGCCGTTTTACATCCTTCCTTACGCACAACCGGATTTCTAAACTCATGTGCAAACAAACCGTATTGATGATGCTCCAAATCATATACTAGATTTACCCGTTCCAACTTTCCAGTCTCATGTTCTTCCCTGAAAGAAACAGTGCAGGCATCATTTATTTTGTATAATACGTTTTT
This sequence comes from uncultured Lachnospiraceae bacterium, assembly GCA_910588825.1. Taxonomy (GTDB): domain Bacteria; phylum Bacillota; class Clostridia; order Lachnospirales; family Lachnospiraceae; genus MGBC164599. Next base: position 30,593 of record CAJURF010000017.1, on the reverse strand, counting down.
TCTATAGAATCCTTCATACGGTTTACAATTTATACTAATCATCTTGCTGCATTTCTCCTAAGTTCAATGCTTCACTATAAAGCTTCATCGCTGAATCTGTAAACAAATCAAACTGAAACCCTGTTTTTGAGTTCCCCTCAATTTCTTTAACAATGCTTTTCCCATTGGGCTGATTTTCGAATTCATATACATATAGCTTTGAAGGATGAATCAAATCTTCTTTCTCCAAATCAAACTTTCCAACAGCCTCATAATCCTTACTATGCTGCACATATTCAGACAACAGGTACAGATTATTTACTTTGGATACAAATGTGTCACTATGAGTGCTTAAAATTAATTTAATCCCTTTATTGCTAAGCCGATTCAAAAACAACGCCAGCGCCAGCTGCTTTTCCGGATGCAGGCTGGCTTCAATTTCATCTATAATAAGCCTCCTATACCTCCGTTTGCTTGTCACAGCCAATGCTATCGGAACAACTTCGTTTATCATAGAAGATGTTAAATACATGGGTATCTTTTCCCCCGATTCTGTCCTATAAGAAAAGGAACCCTGTTTGTGGGCTTCTATATGTCCTTCAATTAATCTTTCTTCAAAAAATATTAATTCCTTTTTTAGACGCTCTTTGCCTGCATCATCCTCCATATATGTCTGCAAAAAACGTAAAAATTCATAGATAGGCTGTGTGAAGTTACCTGAAAGTGTTCCATCTTCAACAAACCAATCCCCTTCCGCTTTGTATGAAATCATATTATCTGTTTTATTCGCAAAAAATTCACGATATAGAAGCATTAGTCCCGTCCTGGAAGCCGGCAGAAATAAACTATTTTTCTCAAAAACATTTTTCAATGTACTTTTAAGAATGTATGTTGTTTCCATTTCTGAGGGAGAAACAGACAGCCACCTAATGCTCTGTTCGTCTTTCTCTATATTTTCTTTTATCCAAATACAGCACTTACCTTTTTCACTGAATAATCCTGCAAGGGACTGCAGATTAACCCCCATTTCTTTCTGAATCCGCTCTCTCACTTTAGTGTTATCGTCAAACAGTATTATTTTGTAAATAATATTCCATTCCATTGAAATGTCAATATATAGTTTTTCAATTGGTATATTTTTGCCGAATATATCTTTAACAATCTTCTCTTTCTCCATGTCTAGTTTTCTATTAATATTTTTCACAAGATTAAAAATATTTTTTTCTGAAATACTATAACTGCTATACGACTCATTTTTATCCGATTCCAAGCCGGCCAAAAAATCTGCATCCGCCAAATCAGCAATTTTTTCGCTCACGCCTTGTATTAACTGCATGAGAAAAGTTTTTCCACTATTGTTTTGCCCCACTAAAAGAGTATAATTATCAATATTCACTTTAGCACTTTCAATTTTTGCAAAATTTTTCACTCCTAACCAAAAGTCCATTTTCTCTCCCTTTCTCATCATCTATTAGGTAAAAATCAACTAATTCATTGATTTCTCCCTTTTTCAAGAATATACTTGCATCTTAAAAGGCACTTGCCACACATTTCCATATAATATTACACCAATTTATGATAAAAGTCAATTTTAAGATTACAGTTTTCCTCCCCGTCTGTCCATAAAATTGTTGCTATCAATAACTATTCATGCTAATATACTCTTGACGTAAATAAATATCCACAATATCAAGTGAGGTACATACACATGAAAATAATTGATTTCAAACCCGCCAAATGCGGCCACTGTTACCGCTGTGTCCGGGTATGCGCAGTGAAGGCTGTCACGATCAAAAACCAGCAGGCCCAGATCATGACAGATTCCTGCATCCTCTGCGGCGACTGCCTGAATGAATGTCCCCAGGACGCCAAAATCTACTTCAGCGACCTGCATAAAGTAAAGAGCTGGCTTGAGTCCGGTGAGAAAATAGCGGTTTCTCTGGCTCCCTCATACCGAAGCCTGTTTCACTTCCATGACCCGGGACAGGTGATAAGCGCGCTTCAGTACCTGGGATTTGATTATATCCGTGAAACTGCTGAAGGAGCCGCCTTGGTCACCCGGGAATACCAAAGACTGCTGGAAGAAAAAACTATGAGAAATATCATAACCACCTGCTGTCCCAGCGTCAATCTCCTGGTGGAAACCTACTACCCCGCCCTGATTCCTTATCTTGCCCCTGTTATTTCCCCTATGGCCGCCCATGCCCAGATGCTGAAACAGGAGTATGGCGATGATGTGAAAGTGGTTTTTATCGGACCCTGTATCTCTAAGAAAGCCGAAGCCGCTGACCACACGGCTGTAGACGCTGTCCTCAATTTTCATGAACTCAAGAGATGGCTCCGCGACGAAGATATCCAGGTGAAATTCTGCAAACCCCTGCCAATTTCCGGATTCAATCCCCACGTAAACAGGCTGTACCCCATCACCGGCGGCATTATTACTTCCGTCAATTCTTCTGATGTACCCCGTCCGGAGACTTACCGGAAATTTGCAGTGGACGGTCTTGGCAACTGTATGGATCTCTGTGAAAATCTGTTATCCGGCAGACTTTCTCACTGTTTCATTGAAATGAGCGCCTGTGAAGGCGGCTGTATTCAGGGCCCCATGACAGGCAATACCAAGCTTGCGAGATTCCAGTCAAGGGTAGAACTGGAGGAAGCGGTAAAAGTACTGCCCGCTGAGGAGCAGCTCCTAGACTTTGACACTTCTGACTTTACCATTGAAAAAACGTTCCAGAATAAGCTGAACCGGACAGAGACGCCTTCGGAAGAACAGCTTCGGCATATCCTGTCCAAAACCGGAAAGTATTCAAAAGAAGATGAGTTAAACTGCGGCGCATGCGGCTACCACAGCTGCCGCGAAAAGGCCATCGCTGTATTTCATGGAAAAGCAGAACTGTCCATGTGCATCCCTTATATGAGTGAACGTGCCCAGTCCCTGTCCAACACGGTTCTGGATGCCTCTCCAAATATGACCATCATTGTGGACAGAGACTTGAATATCCACGAGTTCTCCGCTGCCGCCGAGAAGCACTTTCATATCACGCGTAAGGAAGCTCTGGAGACCAACCTTTTTGAATTGATGGATACCGATGATTTTGAATGGGCTTTCGAGAATAAGCAGCATGTGGCCAGCAAGAAAATGGAATTTCCGGAATATGAGTTTACCGCTATGATAAGACTGGTCTACATGAAGAAGGAGGACTCGGTCCTGGCAATCTTAATCGATATCACCAAAGAAGAAGAGGCTGCCAGACAGGAATATGCAAAGAAACTGGAAACCGTAGATCTTGCACAAAAAGTAATCGATAAGCAGATGACTGTTGCACAGCAGATTGCGGGCCTTCTGGGGGAAACCACTGCTGAGACAAAAGTAACATTGAACAACATCTGTAAAACGCTTCTGGACGATGAATAGTGGGGATGAATAAAGATGAGTATCCGTGTAGAAATGGCTTATAAAAGCCTGAATAAAAAAAATGAAGAATTATGCGGGGATAAAGTGGAGATGCTTCACACAGACAATTCCCATATTCTGATTCTGGCCGACGGCATGGGCAGCGGGGTAAAAGCCAATATACTGGCCACCCTCACATCAAAGATTTTGGGAACCATGTTTTTAAATGGGGCATCTCTGGAAGACTGTGTCAAAACCGTGGCCAAAACTCTGCCCGTCTGTCAGGAACGCCAGATTGCCTATGCCACTTTCAGCATTCTCCAGGTATTCGACAACGGCCAGGCCTATCTAGTAGAATACGACAATCCCTCCTGCATCTTTGTCCGGGACGGGGCACTGATTCCAATCCCCAAAAATATCCGGGAAATCGAGGGAAAAAACATTAACGAGTACCGTTTTCAGGTAAAAGAAGGAGATGCCTTTGTATTGGTCAGCGACGGAACCATCTATGCCGGTCCCGGTGACCTGTTTAACCTGGACTGGACATGGGAAAATATGTCCAGCTACACAGTAAAAACTGCCAGAACCGCCCACTCAGCCGCCCGGCTTGCCACTTTGCTGAGCCAGGGATGTGATGAATTATATGAGGGGCGTCCGGGAGACGACACCACCATAGCTGTTATGAAAATTTCGAAAAAGAAGTTGGTGAAATTAATGACCGGGCCGCCCAAAAGTCCCGAAGACGACGAGAAGGCGGTAAGACATCTCATGGCGGGAGAGGCATACCGCATTGTCAGCGGAGGAACCAGCTCTGAAATCACAGCCCGCATTCTCGACAAACCCATCACTGCCGAACCGGGTCCGCTGGACCCCAACATCCCTCCCATTGCCCATATTGAGGGAATCGACCTGACCACAGAAGGAGTTATCACTTTAAGCCACACATTAAAACTGCTGGAAAAGTATGCCTCTGATGAAGACTTGGACGAATCCTTCTACAATCAGTTAGATGAAAATAACGGCGGTGCCATGATTGCCAAGATTTTAATCGAAGACTGCACTGACATGGAGATTATCCTGGGCACCGCCGTCAACGCCGCGCACCTGAACCCGAATCTGGCCTTTCATCTCCACGCTAGAAACCAGCTGGCAGAGCATTTGAAAGAATTGATGGAACAGATGAACAAAACGGTAACAATCACCTATTATTGATTTCATGTATTTCCACACTACTTATGAGATTTTATAAGCTCCCGGGCAGAGCGCATCTTATTCATATCAAAAATCTCCTGTATTTTTACTTTCCGCTTGTGGGACTTCAGGACAGCCAGGCTGCGATTATATACTTTCCAGGCTGTCCCCACAGGCACCAGATTCCACGCCGGATGCTGTCTCACCGGCTCCCGCTCCTGGCCTCCGCAGCCCACCACATACCCGTTCTTTACCGCATAGATAAAATCATTGCAGTTTCGAATATCATAATTGATATCTGTGTACGCGGTTCCCACATACTGCTTTTTATGAGAATCGGAACCGCCAAATGCTGGCTTTTGATATTTTCTGGCCAGTTCACCAGCCTTCTGGTTAGATTCCGGCAGCTCACAGGTATTAAAAGCCTCCACAAAGTCAAATTGGTGAATCAACTCTTTATCTCTCTTTAATTTCTCCGAACACATGGCACTTAAAAACTTGGCCCCAAAAGGATGGGCGGGTCCCAGAATTCCTCCATATCGATGGACAATCTTCACCAGAAGCTGCACCGGAAGCCCCCGCACTTCCAATATACGGAGTTTTAACTCATCAGGCATAATGACCAGAATATGACCGGCATCTATGGTATCGTATTCGATTCCTTTTAATATAACAAAGTCTTCATACACGCCCTTTCCGTGCAGTTTCTTCCAGGCACGGTATCCATTATACGTATTGTGGTCAGTGACCAGCATCCCATCAAATCCCTTCTGCCTGAGGAGACGCACATAATCCTCTATATCAATTCTCCCATCCAGAGAGCCGTTGCTTGTATGGCAATGTAAATCAAATCTCATACAATCATCCGCCTTTTTTCTTTATTATCCCACAAACAGGCAGGTATTACTCCACCATACCTGCCTGCAATTCTTCATTATGAATTTATGATCTTTTCCAGGGCTTTCATCATTCCAATGGTCACGTCTCCGGTCACAGCCATATCCTCCGCCTCAAATGCATGGGGAAAATTATCAGAAAACAAAATCTGCGAAGATGGTGGAAACTCATCATCTCCTTCCCACAAAATGAAGCGTATAAAATACTGGCCGGTGAGACAAATTTCATAGGAAAGATCTCCAAATTCCATTTTTTTGCCGCCCATGCGCTCCATAACCGCCTGGAAGTTTCCCAGTTTATTGCCAAATCCATAGGCAAGCCGAAGGATACAGCGTCCATGGAACTGTTTCTGGTACACATTGCCCCAGGGCATTTCACTGTAGGTACAAAATTCCCCTCTGGAAAATGAATACTTCCCATTCAGCAGATACCGGATCACAAGAATCTTAGCGGCAATCACGTCCTCCAGAGGATAACATCCGATACTGTCTGCCTTATGGGATACCTGAAAATCCGGCCAGGTAACGAAATACACCGTGCCCAGCAATTCCAGGGTAAAACGTTTGGTTTCCGGATCATAATCAATCTGCAGACGCTCTGCAATCTCTTTTGGATCCGCCTGCTCATACTGAGACAAATAGTGTTCCCAGGGCAGCCTTTCTTTATTGTCTTTGCCATATGGAAATTCTTTACCTGTCATTTTCTCCATTGTTTATTCTCCTGATTGTAAATATGCTTTTGTCTTTTATTTCATCTGAGCTTCTACAGAAGGGAACAGGGTCATATCTGTATGAGGCAGGAAACATGCTCCTATGAATTCATCCATGTAAGAAGGAACCGCACTCAATTCCAGATATGTCATGTTTTGCGCAATCTCATAAACTTTTCTCTCTGATTCTGTAGACAGCAGCATAGCATAAGAACCGGACAGAGAAGAATTCCCCACATAATGGAATTTATCCATCGGAATATCCGGGAACATGCCAATAGATACCGCATTGTGCATGTTAATCCCACTGCCGATACCTCCGGCAACATAGACATTCTCAATCATAGAGATATCAAAATCCAGGGAAGTGAGCATGGTGCGGATAGCTGAGAAAATTGCCCCTTTCGCACGGATAAAGTTATCAATATCTACCTCTGTTATTTCAACATCTTTTACAGAACCAGCCTCTTCCTCAAATGCCAGGACATAGCTGCCCATGCCGTATTCATCGTGTTTGATCCGTTTTCCTTCTCGTATAAACTTACCCTTAGGATCAATGATTCTTGTACGATAGAGCTCACTGATCACGTCAATAATGCCCGAACCGCACAGACCGATAGGTTTCTCCCCCTGGTCACCAATAATTTTACAGGATGGTTCCATGGTTTCAGGATCAATGGTGCATGCCTCAATGGCACCGTCGGTAGCGCGCATTCCGCAGCTGATATCACCGCCCTCAAAGGCAGGACCTGCGGAACAGGCACAGCTCATCAGGAAATCAGAGTTTCCAAACACCAGCTCACCGTTGGTTCCCAAATCAATGAACAAGGAGAATTCCGGTTTATTCCAGATCATACTCACAAAAGTTCCCGCTGTAATATCCCCGCCCACATAACTTCCAATATTGGGTGCCACGATAATATGGGCATCCGGATTCACATCAATTCCCAGATCTGATGCAAAAAGAGAATTTGTCTTAAAGAATGCGGGAATGTAGGGCTCCATGCGAAGCGGGTCCGCATTAACTCCCGCAAACAGATGATTCATAGTTGTGTTGCCTGCAATACACATGCGGTATATCTGTCTTTTTGGAAACTGGATACTGCCACACATTTCCTGAATCAGCGGATTAATTGTTTCCTCTATCACGGCCTTCTGCAGACGCTCTTTCCCGCCCTCTTTTGTAGATTCAATAATGCGGTTGATTACATCTGCTCCATAGCGAATCTGACCATTTCCTGAGGATGCTTTCGCTAAAATTTCCCCGGTTTCCATATCAATGATTAAAGCAGATACGGTAGTAGTCCCGATATCAATGGCGAGACCGCCGATTACCACATCATAGTCCTTTGGAAAAACATCATAAACAAACATATCATCAGGAGTGGTACGCAGCACACATTTCACAGAGAAATTGCTCTCTCTGAGCACATCCGGGATTTTGCGGATCACTGAATATGGAAGACGTACCTTTTTCAGATTCATATATTTTCTCAGTGCACGGGTCAGACGTTCATTATCCGGCATGGTATCATCCAGGGATGGGGAATCCATGGTCACTTCCACCACATCCAGGCTGTTGCGCAGATCAATTCCAGCCAGCTCGATGCTCTCTTTGGCATGCTGGAAAATCTGTATTTCACCCTTTGAACTCAAATCAGCCACTTTCATCCGGCTTTTAAATGCAGAGGCAATATCCGGAACCAGCACTTCCAAATCCTCAGAAGGCTCACTGATACATGCCAGTCTCCAGCCCTGCTCAAACTCGTCATCTGTAATATGACGGGTTTTCTTTGATTTCATTTCACCGCTCAGCAGTTTAAGTTTGCATTTTCCGCAGGAGGCATTACCAGAACAAGGTGCATCAATGACCACATTGGACTTCTGGGCTAATTCCAGAAGATTCTCACCTTCTGTTGCATAATTTTCCACCTGACTACCATCTTCAAATTTAAATGTCACCTTATACATAGATGAAATCTCCTTTATCCTCTTGAGACCGGAAATCTCCGCCCACTTTATTTCCGCTTACGTTTCATTTTTACATACATTTAAAACGGGATGGAAAAAGCAAAAGGGTAAACCCACTTTTTTTCCTCCATCCCGGTTATGGATTTCTAAACTCTTATTTTCTGCGGTAATTCCGCATTCTTACACCCTTCAGCAACGCTGCCACTCAAGGAGCAGAAATTAAAGCTCAAGATAAGAATCTGCGTACAGTGAGTTGTTCAGAAGGATATCAGATGTCTTAACTGCTTCCATCAGCCTCTGATCACATGGATTTACGATAGCGGATGTCAGACCCATAGCCATACACATAGATACCATTACAGAGTCCATAATCGGACGCATATTCTTCGGCATACCGTTAGAAACATTTGACAGACCACCAGTTGTGTTCAGGCCCATCTCTGTGAACTGACGGATAGCTTCCATAATAGATTTCTGCTGTTCCTGCATTCCCTTAGCAACCAGGAATAACGGATCGAACCACAGATCTTCTGCTTCCATACCCAGAGTCATACCATGTTCCAGCATCTGCTGGCAGAATGCCATACGTTCGTCCACGTCTGCGGGAACGCTTCCTGCAGAACACAGAGCGATTACGATTGCATCGTTGGCAGCAGCCAAGTCGATGTAGCTGAGTCTGTCACCAGCATCAGCAGAGTTAACGATTGGTTTTCCTTTTGCTCTGTTGTATACAGAAATACCTGCCTCAATAGCAGCTTTGTTGGCTGTATCCAGTGCCAGAGGTACGTTGTCAAACTCATTCTGAATTGTGGTAACGGCCCATTTCATCAGGTCTTCCCCATCATTTTCAGCAGGTCCGATGTTTACATCAATGTAAGTAGCGCCAGCATCCAACTGCTCTTTTGCTCTCTGCAGAATCGGTGCGGGATCCCTTTTTGCCATTGCTTCACGGATAACAGGAGAGATACAATGAATCCTCTCACCGATTACGATAAATTTTGCCATACTAGTTCTCCTTTTTCATTCATTATATTTTAACACGGTTGCATTTTATTTATGCATTCATTTCCTTTAAGAATTTAACAAGCTGAACAGCCTCGTTGGGAGCTACGATGATTTCCCAATCAGGAAGCTTAGCCTCTAAATCACCCTTCAATACAGCAACTTTTCCTGGGATTACCAGTTTGCGGCATTTGATTTTGTCTTTCACCTGTTCTTCGATGAACTTGGAAATTGTTCCAGAAGACAATTTACCAGCAGCCCATGCAGTCAGTACAGACATTCCGCCTGCATCACTGATTAACAGATTACAGGGAACACCAGATCTCTCCAATTCGCCAGAAACTACGAAGTATGTAAGAGCAAAGTCTACAGTTGTCAGGCAAAGAGAATTCTCGTCTCCACCATTGATCGGATAGATACCAGGTTCTACAGTCATCGGTTTCTGAGGATCGGTGAATACGTTCTGACGCAGGCCATACAGAGGCAGAGCCTGTGCGTATGTCATTTCATCCACAACGATGATGGAACCATATTTCATTGTAAACAGAGCAGCTAAAGCTTCCTGCATATATTTGTCGCCGCCGGCAACTCTGCTCAGGTTCACGATAGAAGGATATCCAAATGTACGGTCTTCATCTTTGATTGCTGCACGTCTAACCTGTACAGCATTTGCAAAAGTTGTCTTTATATCTGCGCCAGTCACATCAATTACAAGATTCTTGTTGCCCAGTCCTTCGATCTTTGCAACAGTATCATAAATCTCATTTAAGTCAGCTCCGCTGACACCCAGTACAACACCTGCGTCTGTTGCTAATTTGCTCATAGCTTCAGCATTTGCAGCAGTTGCGCCGTTCAATACCGGTTTTGCATCTTTGCAGATATCCAGAGCAGCTTTGGCAACAGCTTCATCCTGACATCCCAGAACCAGAGTTCTACCTGTAGCAGCAGCTTTTTTCACCATCTCCAGATACTTGTCCTGTCCATTATTGGGATTGTAATTTACGTAGATTAATTCCACGTACATTTTTTCGCCGATACGCTCATAGTCAACTTTCTTCAAGCCTTCTAATTTTGCATCCACATCAGCGTCTTCCATGCAGGAGCAGAGACCTACTGCATATCTGGGTCTGCTTACAAATGTCTTGTCATGTCTGTAAAGTACAGTTTCTCCGCCTAATGTATATTCTGCGTCGCCAGTACCAATTTTGATTGTCTTCATTGGAGGTGCAGTTGCATCAGCCAATGTAGCCAGAGCTTCCTCTGACATATGCGGGCATGCAGAAATATCAACGGCACCCTGGGCAACTTTCATGGAGAAAGCCATACAAGTTGGGGAGCCACAGTCCTTACAGTTTGTTTTTGGTGTCATTTTAAAAATTTGAATACCATTCAGCGCCATTCTTTTTTATCCTCCTATTTTTTTCTATTACACTAACTCTTTGATCATTTTTGAAATCGTTGCAACAGACTGAGGATGTCTCAGGATTACGGCATTTGAACCAGATACTAAGTCAGATGCTGCAGTCATGATTTCCATACCAATCCCTCTTTCTTCAGCGGGACCCCATTCCGGCATATCCTCTTCAGAAGCAACAGCTTCTTTTACGCTCCATGCGTCGCTTGCTACCGGTGTAATAATAGGCATTTGAAGTGTTGCATCATCCTGAGACAATGCGGCGCCTCTGATACGATCCATGGTAGATACCACATATTCATATCCGTATCCAACAGCAGCAGTACCAACATCCATCACAATCTTATCTGCCTTTACACCCAGCTGTGTGCTGATAACATTCAACTGTTTTGCCAAGTTGATGTCTACGGCTGACTCAGCACCCATGTTCAGGTCATAAGCTAAACCTACAGACGCACCAATGGTCTTGTAGTTTTCTTCTTTTGCAGACATAATCAGAGTATTTTTACCCTGGCATGCTTCGGCAACTTTCGGAAGAAGAGCAGCATCTTTTTCTACATTTGCGCATCCTTTTACTACCAGCGGGCAGTCAACTGCTGCAACAACTTCTTTTACAACAGCAACCAGATCATCCACTGATTTATCATCACCGTTGGGATCTCCACCAACCAATGATAATACTACGAAATCTGCACCTTCCATCTCAGATGCTTTCTTAGCAATATCAGCTACACTTGCGCATCCTTCATAGTATGCTTTGATTCCCGGAACAGAATCATCAATACCTTTATCAGTAATTTCCACACCTACCTTCGGTGCATTCTCAATGGGACCGTCAAAAGTATAGAAAGGAAGTACGCTTTCTCCACCCAGTGCGATAGCTTTGTCACCTGTGCCGATTGTGACTGTGTTGATCTTTGCATTGAATTTTTGTGGTTTTTGATTAAACGGCATTTTTTGTTTAGCCTCCTTTTAAAATATTCTATCAATCAGTCTGCCTGCCAAAGGCAGGCAGAACAAGATTACTTACATCAGTGGATCCATACTAAGTGCCGGATGGTTCTTCTCCTGCAGGAAAGCGAACAATGTTTCCGGATCTTCAGCAATTGTCTCATCACCAATCATATCAGTAAAGTTATCAATTCCATACATTTCTTTTGCTGTAGCGTTCAGACGCTCTGCAACTGTTTCTTTCAGTTCTTTCGGCATCCATACGATACGTTCCAGACCGCCCTCAGCTGCCATGAACTTCTTGGAAGAAATGAAATGTTTTCCATGTCCCATGAATCCAGGTGTCTGAACACCACCGCCGGTCATAGAAGCCATTTCCGGGAATGTCATACCCAGTGGTGTTACGCCGGCATACTCACGGTTAGCGATAGCCACACCATTGGAAAGGGGCTCAATACCGCAGATACACTCGAAACATCCACAGGATGTCATGGGATCTTCCATGATAGAGTACAGAGTAACTCTTTCCAGTGCGCCCATGGAGTATTTCTTAACAGCTTCATTTACAGATTCGTAAGCGCCCAGTTTCTCATCAAGCACACCTTCTTTTGTGATGATCTGGCATGCACCTTCCGGCTCCAGCTCGTTGGTAGCCTTGGCATCCAGCCATGAAACGGCACCACACAGACCAAGTCTTTCCGGTGTAACCACACATACGTGTGATGGGGAGAATGCCTGGCACAGAATACAGCTGTAGTAAACGTCTACAGACTCATCTGTAAGGCTTAACAGTCTCTCGTCACGTTTGTCAAACATTTCTGTTACCAGTCCGTGGCGGAGATTTGTACAATCTTCTGCTTTTGTATAGATCTTAACCTGGCATCTGTCTACAACTGCTTCGTAGTCATTCTTTACTTTTGCATAAAGAATTTCACCCAGATGTTTTGCACGGAATCCAGCGTTAAAAGCTTCTTTGCTCACACGGATACGGATCATATCCCTCTGGCCTGTATGCATAATACCTTCTGCACAGTTGATGTAGCTGTGGAATTTACGCTCGATAACAGGCTCGAAGTCTGTCTGCATCTTCTTTCCTGCCACTTCCACTACAAAACCAATGCTCTGTTTGCTTCCTACTTCAAATTCGTCAATGTCTGGTCCGATCAGCTCAATCTTATGGTCTTCCACTTCTGTCAGCTCTTTCGTCTGTACCAGCTCGAAGCAGTCTACACGAGAGCCGTCGAATTCTACCTGCATATCGCCGCGGCGGATAATCTCGCCTTCAAATGCAGATGCGAAGGAAACAGGAATGTCAATATGTGTGATCTTGATCTTGATGTCACGTGCTTCCAGAGAAGCTGCGTTGAACTTGGAAACGTCATCCAGTTTGATCAAGCTCTTCGGTACTGAAGGTGTAAATTCCATATCGTTTGTGATAACCGGGAAGCCCAGTGCGATTGCGCCTGCACCACAAGCTACGATTACGTCATCCAATGGCTTGAATGCGTTTACGAATGCCGGTACACGTTCAAATGTATATTTCATAAGGTTGGCAGCATCACCTGGTTTGATGTTACCAAAGATCAGAGCAGCACGCAGAGCTACGGATACTACATGGATTACGGAAGTTACATCTTTTCCAAGGGGAACTACACGTACATTTGCGCCTGTCTTCATGCCTTTTTCTACTACCTGGTCGATGATTCCGCCAACCAGAGTAACCAGCATACCTTGTTCCTGATAGCTCTTAACCAGAGCCACACCTTCATCAGCAGAAGGAGCAGAACCTAAGATAACAGCCACACCTGGGATATCTCCTGTTACAAGGGGCACACCCAGCTCACGGATGATAGCATCCGGCAGATGTCCTGCGCAGGGAGCTTCATAAGGTGTTGCGCCGTCGATATATTTCAGTGCTTCTACAAACTCAGCACACAGAGCAGTAGCCACACCTGACATGAAAGCATCGTTCAGTCTTCTCTCTCTTGTCATAAGGCTCTTAATAACGCCCAGAGCCTCTTTCATCTCTTTCAGAGTTGTAATCTTTGTTCCTGTTACAGAATAGTAACAGGGAAGCACATAAGCTGTGTCCGGAAAGCTTACAGCTTTATCTTCGCCATGTTGCGCGATTGCTGCATTTACAGCTTCTTCTGTAATTGCGTATACTTTATCATTTCCGTTAAAGACGGTATCAAATAACAGCACTTTGTATTACCTCCTATTTTGATCATTGATGATCGATTTTTTCTTTTATTATCTGGATTTCATTCACTACAGTCTGACTAAAATCGAAAGGGGACTTTCCCTGACGGTCGGCATCCATCACTTCTGTGTTGTAATGAATCATGCCCAACAAATCTTCTGGAGGAATCTTTGCCTGGATAAAAGCTTCGTCTTCCGGCCCGCGCACTTTATTGGCAACTACCCGCACCTGTTTCACTCCCAGATCTTCAGCCAGACGTTTCACATTTTTATATGTCTGTACGCTTCTGGCTCCAGGTTCGATGACTACAATAAACTGGTCCATTCCTTCCGTGGTTCCCCTGCCCAGATGTTCCAGACCGGCTTCCATATCCAGAATCACCACATCATCCCGGCGCAGTACCATATTGTTAATAATACGTTTCAGCATTACATGCTCTGGACAGACACATCCGCCGCCCCCGGTTTCCACCGTACCCATTACCAGCAATTTCACGCCGTTGCACATTTTCCCGTAAGTATCTGGTATATCGTCCACTTTAGGATTCACCCGGTAAAACTGATTATCCGGGGTAGCTCCCGTGCGTTCTTCCACCAATTTGCGCATTCTTGAGATGGGGACGATGGAATCCAGCGTATCCTCATCAAACCCCAGCGCCAGCCCAAGATTCGCATCCGGATCCACATCTGCGGCCAGCACTTTTCTGCCCTCCTGGGCATAAAGCCGGGCTAATGTAGCCGCAAAAGTTGTCTTTCCCACTCCGCCTTTTCCGGTAATCGCAATCTTCATACATTCCTCCATTTATACGCATCTGAAATATTAGATGCCTATAGCAGTCCTCTTCTCTTCAATCTTCTCAATCATCAAGTCACCTAATTTTTCAATGTCTGTCTCAACTGTATAGCAAGCCTCTACCCAGTCTTTAATGCCGCCCTTGAGCAGTCCGTCAACTTCTGCAGAACCAGTAGCGTACGGTTCAACACCAAGGTATGTATCAATACCAGTAGATACTACATAGTTACCAATAGATACGGCTTTTTCAGACATCCATTCAGGTGCACATCCTACCAGCGGAAGCTGTGAAATTTTCAGTCCAGAATCTTTGGCAAGTTCAGATGCCAGAATCATCATACGGCTGATATCCACGCAGGATCCCATGTGAAGTACCGGAGGAATATCTGCCAATTCACAGACTCTCTTCAGACCAGCGCCGCAGAGATCTTTTGCTCTCTTATCCATAAGACCTGCTTTTGCTGCTGCCTGCGCAGAACATCCGGATACAACCAAAATGATATCGTTTGCAATCAATTTTTTCATCAGCCCGATGTGAGCAGCATCCGGACGGATCTTAGGATTATTACATCCAACCATAGCAACCGCACCACGGAGAACACCAGATACGATACAGTCAATCAACGGAAGAGTTGTGCCTGTCTTGTCTACCTGAGAATTGGTTACGCCGTCCAGCTTCTTAACGATCTGCTCTACGGAATATCCAACAGTAGCTTTCTGCTTCAGGTCAGGAATATGTACCAGTTCTGGATCCCTGTTCTGGAAGTTGTCGATAGCTGCCTTCACAATTGCTTTCGCATTCTCACCTGCTGTATGTGCATTAAATCTGATAAATTCAGATTCAGGCATCTGAGCAATGGGAGATGTTGTGATGAATTTTGTGTGGAAACATTTGCTAAGCGGTCCAAGAGCCGGGAAGATACACTGAACGTCAACAACGATCGCTTCACAGGCACCTGTCAGAACCACGTTTTCCTGCTGCAGGAAGTTACCAGCCATAGGAATTCCACGACGCATAGCTACTTCATTGGAAGTACAGCAGACACCAGAAACGGTAATTCCCTGTGCGCCTTTTTCTTTTGCGTAAGCAATCATTTCCGGATCGTCTGCATATTCACAGATCATCTCAGAAAGTGACGGATCATGGCCGTGAACAACGATGTTTACGTTTTCTTTCACCATAACGCCAAGGTTGGCTTCTGTTTCCATTTCCATAGGTGTTCCGAAGAGGATGTCAGAGAATTCTGTACCCATCATGGAACCGCCCCATCCATCACAAAGACCTGCACGCAGAGACTGACGAATTAAAGCTTCCGGTTTGGAGGAACATCCCATATGTGTCATATGCAAAGCACAGGAAACCTCTCTGTCGATAGCTCTCGGAGCAATTTCTTCTCTCTCCCAGATCTCCTGAGTATGTTTCGGCGCTCTCTGCATAAATCTCTGTTTGCCAAACGGTTTACCATATTCTAACAAACCTGTTTCAGCAACTTCATGAGCCAGATCATAAATATCTTTTCCCTCTGTCTCAATATCCCATTCTTTTGCGATTCTGATCAATTTTTCAGGATCTTTTACTTTATAGTTGCCATCTGCTGATGTCTCATAAAGTGTATGACAGATCTCACGTCCATGGTCAGAGTGGGTAGCAGCACCGCCCGCTGTAAATCTCAGATAGTTTCTTCCTACGATACCGTGAACATCACATCCGCAGATGCCTCTCGGAGCCTTTGCTGTAATACGGCAGGGACCCATAGAACAAATACGGCAGCATGTACCGCTTTCACCAAATTTACAATGCGGAGTCTGGTTTTTTACACGGATCTGCCATGAATCAGCTCCAACCTTTGCCCCAGTTTCTAAAAGCCGCTCGGTAGCCGCTTCAAATTCCTCCACTGTGGTTAATTTGAATTCACTCACTTCATAAACCTCCTTAAAATGATTGTAGCCTTCTTGACCTGAAAATGCAGTTCAGCCAAAGGAAAGATATACATTTTCAAATCTCCCTTTCAAACCTAAAAGGAACGAACGCTGTTTTTGCTTTACAAGTGCAGACGCTGTACAATATCCCTGACAGCCTGTTTCACAGGCGAATCATCTGGAAGCTGTACAGTAGGCTTTCCTTCACAGTCAAATTCAAAAACTGTGTCATCCTGGGGAACAACCCCCAGCAGGTCCAGCCCCTGTTTTTCGATTTCTTCGCGGGTACCGTCATTTAATTTTCCTCCCGGCGCCCGGTTGATAATCAGTCCAACAGTTTTTGGCTTCATATCACATTCCCGAATCAACTGGGCTATGCGTCCCACAGCCTGCACACCTCTTCTGGAACAGTCACTGACAAGGATTGCCGTCTCCATGCTGGGCAGAATCCCACGGCTGATATGTTCCATACCCGCTTCGTTATCCACAATAATGAAAGGATAGTTCTTCTGCAGTCTGGTGAGCTGCGACTGAAGCAGTCCGTTGACGTAACAGTAGCATCCTTTCCCCTGGGTACGCCCCATCACCAGCATATCAAAATCATCGTCTTCAATCAGAGAATTCTGGAATTGCACTTCCGCATAATCCGCTTTTGACACACCTGGAGGAATGGGACTTTCCTTCGCCATCTCCGCACGGGCAATTTCCTCTCTCACGTCGCCCAGAGTCTTCTCAACTTCCACTCCCAGAACTTCGTTGAGATTTGAATTCGCATCCGCATCCACTGCCAAAATAGGACCTTTTCCCTGCTCGCCGAGATATTGAATGATCAGCCCGCACAAGGTTGTCTTTCCTACGCCGCCTTTTCCTGCGACAGCAATCACATGAGCCATCAGTATACCTCCAAAACACTTAAAAATTTTGTAAAACGCTGCAGAATATGTCATTCTGCATTAACTATTCAGAAAATATTCCTTCACAGTCACAGGCAATGCATTCTGACGCACTCCTGAACTCTTACTCTTATTCCACGCAATCTACTTCCACGATGCTGTTCGCAAGGTCAACCATGCGGATCGCACCTTTCACTTCTTTCTCATCACCCATAATATCCCGGATCAATAGAACACCATCCTGTACATCAATACGGCTGACATTCTTAAAAATTGCACTTCCGTCTTTTTTCTTGATCACTGTTGCCAAGCACATAATAAATTATGCCTCCTTTATCTGCTCTTTTACCTGGGTCAGGGCAAGGCTGAACCGCATATTTGCCTTTTGGAAATCAGCCACTCCATCCCGGATCGTTCTGGCCGCGTCGAAAATATCCATTTTTTCCAAATTATCAGCCAATTGATCCAATTCTGCCGCATGCTGTTCATTGTGCTGAACCATATACGCCAGCAGAGCTGCTGTCTCCTGTCTGCAGTCCCCCTGATGATCACAGTTCTCACCGTGATGTCCGCAATGTTCATGGCCATGGCTGTGAGGGCAGCTATGTTGTTCACCATGGCCATGCGAAACCACATTGCCGTTCTCATCTTTAATTAAATGCATGTTTCCCTCCTTTCTGATTCTTCTCAACCTGCCTTCAGCAGAAAATTCTGCCAAAAGCATTGTCTCTGACAAGAATCTATCAATTGACTGTAATTATACAACTATCTCGATTTTTTTTCAAGGAAATCTTATTAATTTTTTATAAAAAACAAGATTTTATTTCTGGAATTCTCCGCCAATTTGTGCAAAAACCTTGATTTAATAAGGAAGGATATTTGAAATGTATGGATTTATTATTTTTGTAATACTTTTCTTGCATTAACTTCACATTTATATGATATACTCCAGCAGAAATTGCAGTGTGCTGTTTTAAGGAGGTTTACATGACAACAACGGCTTCATCTTATACAAAGAAGTTAAATTCTGGAAATGAAATGCCCGTCTTAGGACTTGGCATGTATAAAATAACCGATGAACGTGAAGCAGAAAAAACGATCCGATGTGCAGTGAATGCAGGATACCGCCTGATCGACACAGCTTCTGCTTATATGAACGAGGATGGAGTGGGAAAAGGCATCCGGGAATGCGGCATTCCCCGCAGAGAACTGTTCCTCACAACAAAAATCTGGAACAATGCCCAGAGACTGGGTGATGTAGAAGGGTCTTTTTCCAGAAGCCTGGAACGGCTTATGACCGATTACGTAGATTTATACCTGGTCCACTGGCCGGTCCCCGGCTGTTACCTGGGCACCTGGAAAGAGCTGGAAGCCCTTTATAAAAAAGGCGCTGCCCGTTCTATCGGAGTCAGCAATTTTGAAATCCGCCATCTGGAAGAACTGGCCAGTGTCTCCGAGATCACACCTGCAGTAAACCAGATTGAATTCCACCCTTACTGGTATCAGAAAAATCTGGTGGAATACTGCCATGCCAAAGGCATCGCCGTTCAGGCCTATGCGCCTCTGGCCAGAGGCGCATATCTGGATGATGATGTAATCTGCATTCTGGCGGTGAAATACGGAAAAACACCGGCACAAATCGGTCTGCGCTGGATTATACAAAAGGGCGTGGCTGTCATCCCCAAATCTGCCCGGGAGGAACGCATTATCAGCAATGGAGAGATTTTTGATTTTGTCCTGGAAGATGAGGACATGGATGCCATCGACCAGCTGAACAAGAATTACCGCAGTGCCAGTCTTCCGGAAGACCTTCGCGATGTGGCCTTTTGACCTGGAATCTGTTACTGTTCACTGAGTGGACAGTAACCTGTCTGCTGCCAGGGCAGGTCTGGCGATTCCACCTTTTTATCCCTCAGCATCAAGTCATTGACTGCGCAGGAGGCGGGCTTATCTTCGAATAACACTTTACAGATTTCCGTCACAATGGGCATCTCTACCCGATATTTTTCCGCCAAGCCCTTGGCCGCTTTTGCAGAATACACCCCTTCCACCACCATCTTCACTTCATCCATGGCTTCTGTCATTGTCTTGCCCTGTCCGATCAAAAACCCTGCTTTCCGGTTGCGGCTGTGGGTGCTGGCACAGGTCACAATCAGATCTCCCATGCCGGAAAGGCCGTAGAAAGTCTCCATTTTTGCCCCCATGCTCACTCCCAGCCTGCAGATTTCCGCCACGCCTCTTGTAATCAACGCCGCTTTCGTGTTGTCTCCGTACCCAAGCCCGTCAGCTGTTCCTGCAGCCAGGGCAATTACATTTTTAAGGGCTGCCCCCAGTTCCACTCCCAGAATATCCGGTGTGGTATAGACCCTAAATACAGGACTCATAAAGACAGACTGAAGATACTCTGCCGTTTTCTGTGTCTTTGCGCTGACCACACAGGTGGTGGGAAGTCTTCTGCCCACCTCCTCTGCATGGCTGGGACCGGAGAGAACAGCCACGTCTGCCTGTGGAATTTCATCTTCTATCAACTCACTCAAGGTCATCAGTGTACTCTCTTCGATCCCCTTTGCCACATTCACAATTTTTTGTCCATCTTTTACAAAGGATTTGATTTTGTGCGCGGTATTTCTGGTAAAAGGAGAAGGAACCGCCAGCACCACAATCTCGTGATCCCGGACACAATTCTCCAAATCTGTTGTAAAATGAACCGTTCCGGGGATTTTTACCCCTGGCAGTTTCGCCTGATGCTCATGGTATTGGTTCAGCATGTCCACTTCGTCTTCAAATGCAGACCAGACCTGTACCTGATGTCCATTATCATCCAGAAGAAGCGACAAAGCCGTTCCCCAGCTGCCTGCTCCCAGTATCCCAATTTTTGCCATAATCAGCCCTCCTTTTTTGAAAAAGTAATTTTGCTCTCTGTCCCCTGGAACAGCCGCCGGATATTTGCCCGGTGCCGCCAGAAAGCCAGTAATGTGAGGATGCCCATGATAATATATAATTCCATCCGCTCTCTGAATTCCAGATTATAGTATCCCATCCTCCCAAAAATAATCGTCAGAAGAAAGGTTGTCAAATAAGAGGCAATGGAACACAGGGAAACATAATGAAACAAAAAAAACAGGGCAAAAAATACCACGGACGCGGCCAGAAAAAGCCTCCAGTCAAAGGCCAGCAGCATCCCTACAGATGCGGCGATGCCTTTCCCGCCCTTAAATCCCATAGTAACGGGAAAGTTATGGCCCAGTATACAGCCTGCCGCTGTATATAACACCAGCACAGGCATAATATCTGAATAGCTTTTCCCAAACATCAGCCGGATCACCCAGACAGCCAGCACACATTTCAGGCAGTCGCAAAGCAGGGTAACAGCCCCTGCTTTCTTGCCCATGGTGCGCAGGGCGTTGGTGGTTCCGGCATTTCCGCTTCCATATTCCCGTATATCAATATGATGTGCTTTTCCCAGAAAATAGGAAGTCTGAAACAATCCAAATACATATCCGATTAACAAGCATACCGCCCGGATCATCGGCCTCCCTCCTTACGCTCTCTGATGATAAATCTAAGAGAAGTCCCTTCAAAACCAAACGCATCCCGAATTCTGTTTTCCAGATAACGGGTATAAGAAAAATGCATCAGCTTTTTACTGTTTACAAATATCACAAATGCAGGCGGTTTTACCGACACCTGGGTGATATAATAGATTTTCAGACGCTTTCCTTTGTCTGAAGGCGGCTGCTGCAGGGCCACCGCCTCTGTGAGAATCTCGTTGAGAACCCCTGTCTGTATCCGCAGGGCACGGTTCTCGATCACCGCCTCAATCATCTCAAACATACGGGGGAATCTCTGTCCTGTTTTCGCCGACACAAATATAATCTTTGCATACGACATAAAAGACAGCACATTGCGTATCTGCTCTGTATAGCGGTATATAGTTTTATCATTTTTTTCCACCAGGTCCCATTTGTTCACCACAACAATGATGCCTTTTCCCTTTTCATGGGCAATCCCTGCAATCTTAGCGTCCTGCTCCGTAACCCCCTCACTGGCATCAATGACCATCAGCACCACATCGGAACGCTGGATGGCCGCCACTGCCCGAATCACACTGTACCGTTCCAAGTCTTCTTTTACCTTGCTCTTTCTTCGCAGTCCGGCTGTGTCTATGAAAATATATTCCTGCCCCTCCCAGGTCACTGCCGTATCTACGGCATCCCTGGTGGTTCCGGCTATGTCTGACACAATGACCCTGTCCTGGCCCAGAATTTTATTTATAATAGAAGATTTCCCCACATTGGGCTTTCCCACTATAGCCACACGGGGAGTATCATCCTCCTCTTCCTCCATAAAATCTTCTGGAAAAACTTCAATCACCCGGTCCAGAAGTTCCCCGATCCCCAGCTTTCCGGCAGCTGAAATGGCCACAGGCTCTCCCATTCCCAGGTTATAAAACTCGTAGGTATCCATCTCGTATTTTGGGCTATCCACCTTATTCACTGCCAATATCACCGGTTTGCGGCTCCGTCTCAGCATATCTGCCACTTTGCTGTCCGCATCCACCAGACCCTGGCGCACATCCGTCATAAAAACAATTACATCTGCCGTCTCAATGGCAATCTGTGCCTGCTCCCGCATCTGCCTCAGAATGATATCACTGCTCTCCGGCTCGATACCACCTGTATCAATCATGGTGAAACGCCTGCCCCGCCATTCCACATCCGCGTAAATCCGGTCCCTGGTCACGCCGGGAGTCTCTTTTACGATGGAAATCTTCTCTCCTGCCATTGCGTTAAACAGTGTAGATTTCCCCACATTCGGCCTTCCCACTATGGCTGCTATCTGTTTGCTCATATATCTGTCTCCTTTTATGCTTTCCTTTTATGGGCGGCCCAATCACCGCCTGCAGCAAGTCCCCGCCGGAAGAATCCACTACAATCACCGGAACCCCCAGACACTGTTCCAGTTTCCCCACGGTCCAGTCATCCAGAAATACTTCTTCTCCGCTTTTGAGCATATTGCAGGGTATCAGCAGTTTTTCCCCCAGCTCCTGTCCCCGCAGCTGTTCATACAAATCCTGCCCGGTCACCAGTCCTGAGACTGTAATCTGTTCTCCGAAGAAACGGTTTTCCACAGAAAACACCTGCAGATGAACCTGTGGGAATTTTCTGCCGATCCACCTCATATAAGTTTCCAGAAAAGGCGCGGCCAGACTTCCGGTGGCCAGACTTCCCTTAACCGTTCTGCCGTCCCCTTCCTGTTTCTGAAGTTCTTCTTTAATTTCTTCTTCTAACAGCCGCAGCATCCCCACTCCGTTTTCCAGCTGGGGATAATCTTCATATTCCTCCTGCCGCGGCAGCGGTCTTCCCGCCAGCAGATACCACTCATCGCTGGCAAATACAAAGCGGCTCCCGCTCTCATGGCACAGCTGCTCCTGATACGTCTCTATGACTGCCAGTACTTCCCTGGCTTCTTTCTCCCCAAACGGCTGCAGGGGCTCTAAATGTTCCCGGAAACGGGTAAGGCCCACAGGAACCACCGAGAGACTTTTCATATGGGGATGAAAGCCCGCCAGCGCTTCTATGGTTTCCTTCAGCACACTGCCGTCGTTGTAGCTTTTGCAGAGCACAATCTGACCGTTCATCTCAATGCCTGCCTGTGCCAGAAACTCGATCTTTTCCAGCACGTCCCCGGCAAAACGGTTATTCAGCATCCGGCATCGAAGCTCAGGGTCCACAGTATGAACGGAAATATTGATAGGTGAAAAGTGGTACTGCACAATCCGCTCCAGCTCCTGCCTGTCCATATTGGTCAGTGTAATATAATTCCCCTGGAGAAACGAAAGCCTGGAATCATCATCTTTAAAATACAGGGTATCCCGCATATCCGGAGGCATCTGGTCAATAAAGCAGAAAATACACCGGTTGGAACAGGAATGGTACTCATCCATCAAACCATTGGAAAACTGAACACCCAGTTCTTCCTCATAGTCCTTTTCCACTTCTAAAAGCCACTGTTCTTTGTCCGCTCTCTCAATTAAGAGCTCCACATATTCTTCCCGCATCTCATACTGATAATCAAAAATATCCCGGATTTTCCGGCCGTTGATTTCCAGCAGACGGTCTCCCGGCTGAAGCCCCATCTCTTCGGCAATGCTGTCCGGCTCCACTGCTTTTATTTCATGTCCCTGGTATTCCTGCTTCTTCATCATGACCCCCTCAATCCTATCTGAGTGCTTTTACTATCATACCAATTTACGGATGAAAAAGCAATAAATTTCCTTGACTGGCCCCAGTGCAAAATGATATAACAGATATAGAAGGGAATCAACGTGACACAATGGATACAACATGGAGGTTTTTATGTCCAACACTGAATTACTAGAGAAGTCCATGGCTGTGGCTCCCATCAAGATTGCAGCCCTTGGATGTGAAGCACTGGCAAGAGAAGTAGATGCCAAACTTGTCCGTTTCCGCAAAACCTTAAGCGGCCACAACAAATCCGGGATCAATCTTCAGGGGTACAGCGAAGACACATTTTTGATCGACTGTGAATGTCCCCGTTTCGGCACTGGTGAGGGAAAGGCCAATATCAAAGAATCTGTGCGGGGTGTGGATTTATTTATCATGGCGGACGTGACCAACTACAGCCTGACCTATACTGTCTGCGGCCACGAGAACCATATGTCCCCGGACAATCATTATCAAGACCTGAAACGGATTATCTCCGCGGCAAACGGCAAAACCCACCGGATTAACGTGATTATGCCTTTTCTCTATGAGAGCCGGCAGCACAAACGTTCCAAGCGGGAGTCCCTGGACTGCGCACTGGCTCTCCAGGAACTGTCCGACATGGGAGTCAGCAACATCATCACCTTTGACGCCCACGACCCCAGAGTACAAAACGCCATTCCTCTGAAGGGGTTCGACAGTTTCTTCCCCACCTATCAGTTCCTGAAGGCACTGATTAAAAATGTTCCGGATTTCCGGACAGACAATGACCATTTGATGGTGATCAGCCCGGACGAAGGCGCCATGTCCAGAGCCGTGTATTTTTCCAATATTTTAGGCGTGGATATGGGCATGTTCTACAAACGCAGGGACTATTCTACCATTATAGACGGCAAAAACCCCATTGTTGCCCATGAATTTCTGGGTGATTCCGTGGAAGGAAAAGATGTGGTGATCATTGACGATATGATTTCTTCCGGAGAAAGTATGCTGGACGTGGCCATTCAGCTGAAGGAGCGGAAAGCCAACCGGGTCTTCGTATGCACCACATTCGGCCTGTTCACCAACGGGCTGGACAAATTCGACGAATATTATGAAAAAGGATACTTATACCGGCTGATCACCACCAATTTGAATTACCGGACCCCCGGGCTGCTAAAGCGCCCCTATTACATCGAAGCCAATATGAGCAAATACCTGGCCAGCATCATTGATATCATCAATCACGACGTTTCTGTGGAAAAAGTCCGCTCCCACAACGACAAAATCATCAAACTGCTGGAGAAAACGAAAAACCGCTGAAATCAACAGCGGTTTTTCATTATTTCAAGACCAAAAACGCGGCCAGATTCCCCCGTCTGCCCTTTGACGCCCGGTGGGAAAACAAGAACTGGGAATTGCAGCAGGTGCACAGTCCGGGAAGGAAGATTTTCTCTGGTTCCAGCCCTGCTTCCAAAAAAGTCAGACGATTGGCCTCCCAGAGATTCAGCTGATACTTTCCGCCTGGCTTTGGGTAGAACAACTGCTCCCACTGTTCTTCTGGAAAGGATTTCTGAAATTTTTCTATCACATCCCCACTGACCTCATAGCAGTCCTGACAGATGGACGGGCCAATGGCTGCAATAACATGTCTTGGGTCTGTGCCGTACTCCCGCTCCATCACCCGTACCGCCTCCAGTCCAATCTTCCCCACAGTTCCTCTCCACCCGGAATGTACCAGCCCAATAGCCTTTTGAACTGGATCTACCAGATAAAGGGGCACACAATCCGCATAAAACGTCACCAGCGTAATCCCCGGCACGTTTGTGACCATTCCGTCCACATCCTGATACTCTCTAGGCTTCATAAGCCCCCTGCCCCGGTCCTTTTCAGTGACTACACGCACATTGGTGGTATGTGTCTGGTCAGAAGTGACCACGCTTTTTAGGTCAAATCCCACAGCCTCGGCAATCCTTTTGTAATTCTCCCACACAGCCTTTTCATCGTCTCCACGGGCAAAACTCAGATTCATGGACTCATAGATTCCTTCGCTCACCCCGCCCAGCCGGGTGCTGAATCCGTGGCGTACTATGCCGGTTTCCTCCAGACCGGGGTAGGACAGATAGACCACAGGGCCTTTCTTTCGCACCTGTGGAATTGGATTGCGGGAATCCTTCCAGTTTATATTTATCTGCATGCTTGTTATTCCTTTCTGAAAATCCTCTACCAACAAAATCCCCCTCCGCAAAAATCAAAAGCATTTTTCACCAATACAGCCTTCTCCCCGTCAATTCCCACCACATCAAACCTGCAGGGCGTCTCCTCCGGTATGTTCTTCTGCACCCGGTAACATAGAGCTGCCCTGGAAATCCTCTGCTGTTTTTTGGCATCCACAGCCTCCAGCGCTCCCCCTGACCCTGAACCGCTCCGGTACTTTACCTCTATAAACACCAGATATCCCTCTTCCCAGCCAATCAGGTCAACCTCTCCTCTGCGGCCGCGATAATTCATCTCCACAATTCGATACCCCAG
The DNA here is from genome assembly GCA_910588825.1 of uncultured Lachnospiraceae bacterium. GTDB lineage: Bacteria > Bacillota > Clostridia > Lachnospirales > Lachnospiraceae > MGBC164599. The sequence continues at coordinate 4,536 of CAJURF010000017.1, read as the reverse complement.
TCCTGACAAAAATTCTGCCGCCTGGCGCTCATATTCTGTGCCCACCTTTCGTCTGTTCATTCGTTCCCCGCCTGCATGTGCTCAAATTTTCTCAAAAAACTTTTCCGGTGGATAGGGCTTGGCCCATATTTTCGAAGAGCCTCATAGTGGGCGGCGCTCCCGTACCCTTTGTGGGAGGCAAAGCCGTATTGGGGCATCTCCTTATCGTACTCCAGCATCAGCCGGTCCCGGGATACCTTGGCTACCACACTGGCCGCGGCAATGGACAGGCTTCTGGCATCACCGTGGACGATGGGCACCTGTTCAATCTCTATGTGGGGAATGGTTACCGCATCGTTTAACAAAACCTGAGGTTTTACCTGAAGATTCTCCACAGCCTGGCGCATGGCTTCATAGGCGGCCTGCAGAATGTTGATCTCATCAATCCGCTCAGGCCCTGCCCAGCCGATGCCCACTGCCACTGCTTTTTCCATAATTACTGAATACAGTTCCTCTCGTTTCTGCGGGGACAGCTTTTTGGAATCATTCAGATAGAGAATCTGGCAGTCCGGCGGCAGAATCACCGCTCCTGCCGCCACCGGGCCTGCCAGCGGGCCCCTCCCGGCTTCATCTACGCCGCACAGAAGGCCTTTGTGGCCGTATTTCCGTTCAAATTCCTGCATACGGTAAATTCTTTTCTTCTCCTGCTCCAGCTTTTCTTCTATTTTCCGGTGCTTTGCAATCAGCTGCACAACACCTTTTCGTTCATCCTCCTGATACCTTGCATAAAGTTCTGCATAGTCTTCCACAGACGCTTTTTCAAATTCTTCTCTTATTTCCTGTATTGTTTTCATCTTCGTCCTTATGTCCCTCTTCCCTTTTATCCTTTTGCATTCTACCCTTTTCCATTCCAGAAATTGTCTTCCATGGCCAGCCAGGAAGCCCGCCACCAGCGCATAATCTGCCACCAGCCCATCCCCTGAAGCCCATACTCTTTCACCAGCTGGAATTTTGCCTGAAGGCTGCGCACGTCTTCAAACCACACTTCGTGCTCCACATCGTCCTGCCAATAGCGGAAATAGGGCGACTGGGCCGTCTCATCATAGAGAATCTGGGCGGAATGGGCAATGGCAATCTGTACGGCCTCCACATTTCCGATGGTATTGGCTGTGGTAACATTGGATACAACGGGCAGAGGCCAGTCATACCCGTAATTGGGAATGCCCAGTCGAAGTTTGCCGGAAGGTATCTCTGTCAGAGCATACCGCACCACCTGCTCCACTTTATTAATAGGTGCCACTGCCATATTGGGGCCGTATTTATATCCCCATTCATAAGTCATCAGCAGCACGCTGTCTGTGAGCGCTCCCAGGGCCCCATAGTCCTTTCCCTCATAGAGCAGTCCTTTTTGTTCCGCGGAGGTCTTCGGCGCCAGAGCGATGCTGATTTTGTAACCAAATCCGTGCATGACAGCGGCGGCCCGCCTTACGAATTCAGTAAACGAATCCCTGTCTTCTCTGCGGATATACTCAAAATCAATATCCAGACCGCCATAGCCTTTCTTCTGCATAACCCCCGCCACCTCCAGAATCAGCCGGTCCCCTGCCGAAGTATCCCACACAACAGAAGTAATCAGCTCATTGTTAAATCTTCCGTCTGCATCCAGGGGAGTCAGCGTAAGGAAAGGAATCACCGCATTTTCGCGGCACATTTCTATCATCCAGTTTTCTTCAAGAACAGGCGGAATCAACTGGCCTTCATATGTGAATCCATAAGAAAAAATAGGAAGTTCTGTGATATAAGGAAGAGTCTGCCCCAGCACCCAGGGGCTGATATAAGGATAAGCATAACCGGAGACCTGGATCTGGGGACGCTCCCCGGCAGGTCCATATGTAGGAATATAAAGTGCCTGGCCCAGTGCCAGCTTATAGGGATAGACCAGCTGGTTATCAAAGATGAGCAGTTCTGCCGGGATACCATATGACTGGGCAATGGTATCCACGTTTTCTCCCTCTGTGACAAGATGGATCTGCATAAAACTTCTACCACCCGAAAGTTAAGATTGGAATATATTTATATGCGAAGTAAAGGGCTGTTATTCCAGGGTAATCCGTCCCAATTTTCCGCTGCGGAATTCATCCATAAGCAGAACCGCGGCTTTGCCGCAATCCAGCTCTCCGCCTTTTTGTAGACATTTGCGTATCTCAGCTATTTTCTCCAGCGTCTGCCCGGGGCTTCCCGTCTCGTCCACCTGGTATCTCCCGCTCAAAACTCCCGGATAAGCCTCCACCAGATATTTAATCAATTCAAGGGACAGTTCGTCAATATTTACCAGCTCGTCCTTCACAGCTCCAATCATTGCCAGCCTGCACCCCACCTGAGGGTCGTCGAATTTCGGCCATAGAATACCCGGGGTATCCAGCAGTTCCACATTTTTATTGAGACGTATCCACTGTTTTCCCTTGGTTACCCCTGGCTGGTTCCCAGTTCTTGCACAGGCTTTTCCGGCAAAACTGTTGATAAAAGTGGATTTGCCCACATTGGGAATCCCTGCCACCATGGCGCGGATGGGTCTGTTTTTAATGCCCTTTCTCTTATCCCGCTCCAGTTTCTCCTGGCAGGCTTCCCGGATAATGCCGTTGACTGCCTTCAAACTCCCTCGGTTTCTGGAATCCACCACGGCAGTATAGAAGCCCTTCTCCTGAAACCACTCACTCCACTGCCGGTTTTTCCTCTCGTCAGCCAGATCTGCCTTATTGAGCAGAATCAGCCGGGATTTGTTCTGGCCCATCTGGTCAATATCCGGATTGCGGCTACTCATGGGCACCCGGGCGTCCACCAGCTCAATGATTACATCAATCAGCTTTATATTTTCCTGCATCATCCTTCTGGCCTTTGTCATGTGCCCCGGATACCATTGTATGTTCATAATCGTTTCCCTCATTTATCCTTCACCAGACCGATTTTCTTCAGCGGTCCGGCTGTAAACCAGATCTTTCCCTCAATATATTTCTTCTGAACATTTCCCACATCGCCATACCGGCTGTCATCGCTGTTGTTCCGGTTATCCCCCAGCACAAAATATTCCCCATTTTGAATGGTTATTTCTTCTTCTGCCAGCCCCGGACTGCTGATACTGGGAAAATCCCTGCCTTCTTTATAAGTCTCCCCGTTAATTAGAATCTGTCCGTCCTTAATCTGTATGGTCTCACCGGGAAGACCGATTACACGCTTGATATGAAGACTTGCATCCTGCTTGGAACTTGTCTTAAACACGATCAAATCTCCCCGTTTGGGGCTTCCCAGTTTATAAGCCATCCTGTTAATGAAAAAACGATCCCCGGAGGCCAGCGTGGGCTCCATAGAACCTTCCTGCATAGTCACAGTCTGGAAAAAAAAGATAGCAGCCACCACCGCACAGGCCAGCACCACCGCAATCTGGAATATCCACACCAGAACTTCCTTTACCGCATCTCTCTCAAAAAAAGACTTCGCACCTGACACTTTCCCGCTCATTGCATACCTTTCCTGAAACAATAAGGGGCTGTTCCCACAGCCCCTCAAATTCCACTACTACAGCGTTTTCGTAAATATCTTATCGCAAAGTGCCTGATTTATGAATTGCTGTACTACCTTACGATCCGTTCTTTTACCTTTGCACGTTTACCTACGCGGTCTCTCAGGTAATTCAGTTTTGCTCTTCTCACTTTACCATATCTGACTACCTCAACCTTTTCCACATTGGGTGAGTGAAGCGGCCATGTCTTTTCCACACCGATTCCGTTAGAAGTCTTTCTCACAGTGAAAGTCGCCCGGTTGCTGCCATTCTGCTTCTTCAGCACAGTACCTTCAAATACCTGGATTCTCTCTCTGTTGCCTTCTTTGATCTTCGCATGTACCCTTACGGTATCTCCTACACGGAACTGGGGCGGTTCTGCCTTTAACTGAGTTTCCTCAATCTTTTTGATAATTTCGTTCATCAGTTTCTCTCCTTAGCTTTCTATTTGGATGTTCTTAATACAGAAGGACTGTAACAGAGGACCATCTCTTTTTTCATAACAAGGGTGATTATACAATAAATCCTGCAAGTTGGCAAGTCTAAATTTTTCTAACTTGCTTGAGTCCTGGAGTGTGTCTTAGAAATGCTTTCCTTTACAAAACTTGTATCATCTATGGAAAGCATGCTGCCGGGGGCATTGATTTGTGTGGACAGCAGTTCCTGATAAGTTTCTAAAAAGAGGCCGGACATACTTTTCACCAGAAAAACGAAGAACAATGGGCTCAATCGAGCTGCGTTTTAGCGGACTCAGAAGTCCACGGATAAAGGTCTGAAAAAGGTTTCTCTGTGGTTTTGAATAGAAACAGGGAAAATAACGGGGCTTCCGCTGTTTTATGGCGAAAGGCTGATACGTGTTCTTTGCGTATCAGCCTTGACGTGCATATTTTTTGCGTCTACAATGTAATTAGAGGATGGAGAGCTGTTTGAAAGATGCTTTATATTTTTTTATAGGTAATTGCGAAACAGGTCAATGATTCGTCTCAAAGAGGAGGCATAAC
>CAJURF010000016.1 GCA_910588825.1 uncultured Lachnospiraceae bacterium | reverse complement strand
GCATATAAGAAAAGAATACCCGGGTGTTGTGGCGCTGAAAGACGTTACATTGGAACTGAAGAAAGGCGAGATTCTGGCTTTGATCGGAGAGAACGGAGCCGGAAAATCTACGCTGATTAAATGCTGTTCAGGGGCAGTTATCCCCACTTCCGGAAAGATTATCGTAAATGGCAAAGAATTCAACAGTATGACACCTCAGCTTGCCGCAGAAAATGGAATTGCGATTATATACCAGGAATTTAATAATGTAAAAGAGCTGTCAGCGGCAGAGAACCTGTTTTTGGGAAGGCCTATCAGAAAAGGCATTGTAGTTGATAAAAAAGCGATGGAAGCAGAAGCTGCCAAGGCATTTGAGCAGCTGAGGATTAAGATTGACCCGAAAGCCCTGATGAAAAATCTGACTGTAGGGTATCAGCAGATGGTTGAGATTGCGAAAGCGATTCAGCAGAATGCGAAGATATTGATTATGGATGAGCCTTCTGCACCCCTTACCAGTGCAGAAGTTGAAAGTATGTTTATGGTGGTAGAGAGACTGCGTAAAGAAGGGATTTCTATCATTTACATATCACACAGACTGGAAGAGATCTACCGTCTGTCAGACCGGATTCTGGTTATGCGGGACGGGGAATATGTAAAAACATTGATTACAAAGAATAGCGAAGTTCAGGAACTGATTCAGCTTATGGTAGGACGTGAGCTGACAGAGACTTATCCGCCCAGAGAAGACTGCATTGATAAAAATGAAGTGATGCTGGAGCTGAAAAATGTCACTGGAAATGGGGATAAAGATATCAACCTGAAACTCCATAAAGGTGAGATTCTTGGCTTAGGCGGACTGGTGGGCGCAGGGCGTACAGAACTTGCAGAGATGATCTTCGGGGCGGCGGCAAAGCAGTCCGGACAGATGATATTTAAAGGAAAAGAAATCAACCCGAAAAGCCCAAGGGAAGCAATAGATTTGGGGATAGCCCTGGTGCCTGAGGACAGGAAGCGCCATGGCGCTATGCTGGGCATATCCATTAAAAATAATATCAATATGCCTATTTATGAGAGAAATTCCACGTTAAGTGTAATCAATTCCAAACGTGAGATGGAAATTGCCGAGAAGTATCGGGACAACATGGCGATCAAAACCCCGACGCTGAATCAGCTTGTGAAAAACTTAAGCGGTGGTAATCAGCAGAAAGTAATTCTTGGAAGATGGCTGGCGGCAGATTCGGAGCTGATCATCTTTGACGAGCCAACCAGAGGTATCGACATCGGCGCCAAGTATGAGATTTACAAACTGATGAATGATCTGGTGGAAAAGGAAGGCAAGTCTATTCTGATGATTTCTTCTGAGATGGAAGAACTGATGGGCATGTCTGACAGGATTATAGTGCTGGCAGAAGGGAATCTGACCGGCGAACTGCAGAAAGATGAATTCAGCCAGGAGACCATCATGGCGTACGCATCTGCGGCAAATATTGAGGAGGGTTAGGCCATTATGAAAGAGAATAAACTAGCATATCAGTTAAAAGATAAAGCGATTTGGGTTGTGTTTTTAGTCCTGGTAATTGCATTTACAATTGCGAATCCCAGATTTATCAATCCAACCAATCTATTTACGATGATTCGTCAGGTATCCTTTTACGGGATTGCATCCATAGGTATGACGTTTGTAATTCTGCTGGGAGATATTGACCTGTCAACCGGTACTATTATATCGTTTGTAAATATTATCTGTGCTTATTTTATGGTTAATATGGGGATGCCCATGGTAGTTGCCATCATCCTTACTCTGGCGATTGCCACATTAATCGGCGTATTGAACGGTTTTATGGTATCTACCATCGGCATTCCGGCATTGATTGCCACATTTGCCACACAGACATCATTTTTGGGACTTACATATATCATCTGCGGCGGTCTGCCCATCAACGGATTTACAGAGAGCTTTAAAGTAATCGGCCAGGCATATGTGTGGATTATTCCGGTTCCTGTTATCATTATGGCGATCTGTTTCGCGGTAGGTTCCTTTATCCTGAATAAGACATATTTCGGACGTTATTTCTATGCGGTTGGAGGTAACGTGGAGGCTGCTAAATTATCCGGAATCCGTGTAAACAGAATTAAATATCTGGTGTTTGCACTGTCAGGATTTTTCGCAGGACTGGCAGGACTGGTTATCCTGTCCCGTACCAATTCCGGTATGGCAAATGCCGGTGACGGATATGAATTTGACGTGATCACCTGTGTAGTATTGGGCGGCGTGTCTGTAACCGGCGGTTACGGAAAAATGTCCGGCGTTGTGGCAGGTACATTTATCATCGGCGCACTGAAAAACGGTATGGTGCTTATGAATATTAACTCCTATGTACAGAACATTGTTATGGGTGTGGTACTGGCCCTGGCCGTTGGATTCGATTGTATTCAGAAAAGAAAACAGTCCAATTAAAATATGCTCTAAAAAATCCCAGTAGAAAATACTGGGATTTTTTGATATACTGAGTACAAATGGACATGAGGGAGGCGTGTATGGAACTGTTATTGGGAATTGACATAGGAACAAGTTCCTGTAAAATTGCTTTTTTCCAAAAAGACGGGACAGTGGCGGCTTCAGGTACTGGGAAATATCCGATATACCATCCCAGGCCGGGGTGGGCAGAACAGGACCCCCGGGACTGGTGGAAGGCAGTATGTCAGGTGACAAGACAGCTGATTCAGGAGAATGGTATTCGTCCCCAGGATGTGAAGGGAATCGGTGTGGACGGTATGAGCTGGGCGGCTGTGGCAGTGGACAAAAAGGGGGATGTGCTGGCCAGGACTCCTCTCTGGATGGACACCCGGGCAAACGAAATCTGCAGCCGGGTCCGCAGGGAATGCGGCGAAGATGCGGTTTTCCAGGTGAGCGGCAATCCTCTTCAGCCTTTTTATACCACAGGGAAGGTTCTCTGGTATCAGGAGGAAATGCCGGAAGTATACAGAAAAATTTACAAGATTCTCCAGTGCAACAGTTATCTGGTGTATTGTCTGACAGGCAGGATTTCACAGGATGTATCCCAGGGGTATGCACTCCACTGTTTCGATATGCGGCGGGGGTGCTGGGATGAACAGATGCGGGAGAAACTGGGGATTCCCGCCCATTTTCTGCCGGATATTTTCCCCTGCCATGAAATTGTGGGAACTGTGACGAAAGAAGCGGCCGGACTCACCGGACTGCTGGAGGGCACACCGGTGGCGGCTGGAGGGCTGGACGCGGCCTGCGGCACATTGGGAGCCGGTGTGTTGGACACGGGAGAGACCCAGGAGCAGGGCGGCCAGGCGGGAGGCATGAGTATCTGCCTAAAGGATTACACAGCAGATCCCCGTCTGATTCTCAGCTATCATGTGGTTCCGGGCAGATGGCTGCTGCAGGGAGGCACCACAGGCGGCGGCAGCGTGATGCGGTGGTTTGAGAAAGAATTTGCAGACTACGAGCGGGAGATGCAGGAAAAGCTTGGCAGGTCATCTCTGGAACAGCTGAATGATATTGCAGAGAAAATCCCTGCGGGCAGTGACGGTTTGATATTTCTTCCCTATATGGCTGGGGAGAGAAGCCCCATCTGGGATGACGATGCGAAAGGCGTATACTATGGCATGGATTTTTCCAAAACCAAAGGGCATTTTGTCCGTGCGGCTATGGAGGGAGTTGCCTATGCCCTGAATCATAATCTTCAAGTTGCGGAGAAGGCGGGGGCTTATGTGGAGGAGCTGCGGGCTGTGGGCGGCTCGGCCAATTCTCTGCTCTGGACCCAGATTAAAGCGGATGTAACCGGGAAGCGCATTGTGGTTCCGTCCTCAGACACGGCCACTCCGCTGGGGGCGGCTATTCTGGCCGGTGTGGGAACGGGAGTCTATAACAGTTTTGAGGAGGCGGTGGAGCAGACGGTGAAGATCTCCAGAATCCATGAGCCGGACCCCAAAGCCCATGAAACATATAAAAAATATTATGAAATGTATCTGGAACTCTATGACAGTTTGAAGGCGCTTATGAAGAAAACAGGAGGAAGTCAATGAAAGCAGGAGTTGTACATGCACGGGATGATATCCGCTATGAGGACATTGAAAAACCAGTGCCCAAAGAGAAACAGGTGCTCATCAAAGTAAAATATACGGGGATTTGTGGTTCCGATGTGCCCAGGGTCAATGGGGATGCGTGCCACTTTTTCCCCAATGTGCTGGGGCATGAGTTTTCAGGGACGGTAGAGGCAGTGGGAGCAGGGGTTACTCGTCTGCAGCCGGGGGACCGGGCGGCAGGAGTTCCTTTGGTGCCCTGTATGGAGTGTGAGGACTGTCAGAAGGGAAATTATTCTCTGTGCAGGCATTACAGCTTTATCGGTTCCCGTGAATTTGGCAGTTTTGCAGAATACGTGGCAGTGCCGGAGTTAAATGCGGTGAAGTTTTCCGATGAAGTGACCTTTGAACAGGGGGCGTTTTTCGAGCCTGCCACAGTGGCTCTGCACGGCCTGGAGCGGACCGGATATACCGGGGGAAAGACAGTGGCTGTCCTGGGCGGGGGAACCATCGGCATGTTCGTAATGCAGTGGGCGAAGATATTCGGAGCCAGCCAGGTGGTGGTGTTTGATATTGCTCCGGAGAGGCTGGAGCTGGCCGGACGGCTGGGAGCTTCGGCGGGGATTAACACGCTGGATGCAGATTTTATGGAGCAGGCGGCGGCATTAACCGGCGGGAAAGGGTTTGACTATGTGTATGAGACGGCGGGAAACACCATTACCATGAAAATGGCCTTCGACCTGGCGGCCAATAAAGCCGGTGTGTGCTTTGTGGGGACACCAACCAGGGAGCTGAGCTTTACTGTGGATGAGTGGGAGAAAATGAATCGGAAGGAATTTACGCTGACAGGTTCCTGGATGTCTTACAGCGCGCCGTTCCCTGGCCATGAATGGGAACTGACCTCCCATTATTTCAAAACAGGAGCTCTGAAGTTTGACGAATCATTTATTTTTAAAAAGATACCTTTGAGCCAGATTGCAGAGGCGTTTGCTTTATATAAAACACCGGGTGCGGTAAAAGGGAAGATACTGATTGACAGTGAAGCGTAAGGAGGAATAGAGATATGCCACTTGTAACATCGAAAGAAATGTTGAAAAATGCCCAGGCAGGCAGATATGCGGTAGGAGCTTTTAATGTGGAAAACATGGAGATGGTAAAAGCGGTGATTGGGGCCGCGGAAGAACTGCGTGCCCCTGTGATGCTTCAGACCACTCCGTCCACAGTAAAATACGGGACTGTGGAGACTTTTGCGGCTATTGTTGCGGCAGAGGCCAAAAAAGCAAGTGTACCGGTCTGCCTGCATCTGGACCACGGTGACAGCTATGAACTGGCCTGCCAGTGTATGGAAAACGGTTATACTTCTGTGATGATCGACGGTTCCAAAGAGGATTTTGCAGGAAACGTATCTGTCACAAAGAAAGTGGTGGAAGCGGCTCACGCAAAAGGACTTCCAGTGGAAGCAGAACTGGGAAAAGTGGGCGGAAAAGAAGACGACCACGAGGCCGAAGCGGATACCAACACAGATCCTATGGAGGCAAAGGAATTTGTGGAGCAGACCCAGGTGGACTCCCTGGCTGTGGCCATCGGGACGGCACATGGCTTTTATGAGGGAACTCCGGTTCTGGATAAAGAGCGGATTACTGAGATTAAAAAAGTGGTATCTGTGCCTCTGGTGCTTCACGGTTCTTCCGGACTGAGCGATGAGGATGTGCGGGAGTGTGTGGAGCGGGGAATGTGCAAAGTGAATTTTGCAACAGAACTCAGGGCTGCATATACGGATGCGGTGAAAAAACTCCTGAAAGAGAAACCGGAAACTTATGACCCTAAGGCATTTGGAAAAGTGGGTATCCCTGCGGTGAAAGAACAGGTAAAGAAGCGGATTTGTGTGTGCGGCAGTGATGGCAAGGCAGAATAAAATCGTGTAACTGGGGAAAAACAGCCGGAGATTTGTATCCGGCTGTTTTTTGCCGGCAGTGTTCTTGATATGATTTATCTTTCGTGGTAAGATGAATAGCAGAAGTGTACTGGAGGCGATTGGATGGCTGAAATATGTGAGGAAGCAGAAAGAAAAAAATGCAAAGATAATAAAAACAAAACAGTCCTGCTGGGGATGATGGCGGGGATGATTTTTGTAGCGGCAGTGCTGCTTATTTCCAACTGGTGGTTTGTGAATTCTGCCCGCAGGGCTACAGGAGAGGCCATAGATTCTCTGAGCCGTTTTTATCTGAAAGAGATGGCCCGGCGCAGTTCTGAGGCCATATCTAACAGCCTAAAACAAAAAGCTGGGGAACTGCAGAAAGTTGTTTATCATATGCAGGGAGAGAAAATATCAAGCAGTGATTTCTTACGAAAGAGGCTGGACGATATCCAGTCTGCCTATGAATTTGAGTTCCTGGCGGTGGCAGATGAACAAGGAGAGATGTACACAGCAGGGGAGACACTTTCAGAGAGTGATTATGCCGCACTGCGCAAGACTGCAGAGGGCTCCCGGGAGGCTGTGGCGGCCGGCACTCTGCCAGGGCAGGAATCAGTAATTGTGATCGCGGTTAATGATGCGGATATCACGGTGGGCGGAGAAAGAATGGTGTCCTGTTTTGCAGGGGTTGCTGTGGACAGCGTGATGGTGGTGCAGACCATCGAGAATCAGACACATTGTAATTTGTTGAAAAGAGACGGCACCTATATGCTGAAATCCCCGGAGATGCGGGATTTGTCAGAAGGCAGTAATTTATTTACGGTGTTGAAAGAATATACTTCTTTTTTTAAGGAGTACTCTCTGGACGGGATGAGAAACGACTTTACCAGAGGGATTGCCGGATTTTCAGAATTTTATCACAATGACCACAGGGATTATATCTATTATGAACCTGTGAACAATACCGACTGGTATGTGACAATGCTCATCAGTGAGGATTTGGTGGATAACCGGATCAGTCCCATCACGAACCGTATTTTGTCCAACAGCCGTATTGTGATGGTGGTGTTGATTGTGACCATGTCAGCTGTATTTGCCGCGTTCGTGATGCGGTCGCGGGCAAATGAGAAAATACGTCTGGAAATGGTCAAAATGGAAGAGGCCAGCCGGGCAAAGAGCACGTTTCTTTTTAATATGAGCCACGATATCCGGACTCCCATGAACGCCATTATCGGGTTTACAGGATTGGCGCTTAAAAATCTGGACAATCTGGAACAGATGGAGAATTATCTGACAAAGATTATGGCATCCAGCCAGCACCTGCTCAGCTTGATCAATGATGTGCTGGATATGAGCCGCATAGAATCGGGAAAAATGGCCATTGAGGTGAAAGAGTGCAGTCTGCCCGAGACGCTGCAGGATTTAAACACCATTATACAGGGGCAGGTTCAGGAAAAGAACATGGAACTGCAGATGTCCGTGAACGACGTCCGGGATGAAAATGTATATTGTGATAAACTGCGTCTGAATCAGGTCCTGCTGAATCTAATCAGCAATGCTCTGAAATTTACACCGGCTGGAGGGAAGCTCTTTATCACGCTTAAGCAGAAAAAGGATGCCCCTGAGGGCCATGGTACATATGAAATCCGGGTGAGAGATACGGGAATAGGAATGTCACCGGAATTTGTGAAAAAGGTCTTTGAACCTTTTGAACGGGAAAATACCTCAACAGTGAGCAGTATTCAGGGAACCGGTCTTGGAATGGCCATTACGAAAAATATCATTGATATGATGGGAGGGACCATAGAAGTTCATTCCAGCCCTGGCCAGGGGACGGAATTTGTGGTTACACTGACGTTTCCCCTGATGAAATCAGAGGACAGACATCGGGTAATTCCAGAACTGAAAAATTCCCGTGTCCTTGTGGTTGATGATGACTTTCAAGTCTGTGAAGGAGTCACAAAGATGCTGTTGGAGCTGGGCATGCGGCCTGAGTGGACGCTGAGCGGCAAAGAAGCGGTTCTCCATGCAAAAGTTGCCTTGGACAGAAAAGATGGGTATGAATTTTTCCTGATTGACTGGAAACTGCCGGATCTGGGCGGAATTGATGTGGCCAGGCAGATTCGGGAAGCTGTGGGGGAAAATGCCAGGATTATTGTGCTTACTGCATATGACTGGGTACATATTGAGAATGAGGCAAAAGAGGCAGGCGTGTCAGGCTTCTGTACGAAACCGGTGTTTTTCATTATGTTAAGGGACACACTCCTGGAAGTGATGGGAGAGAAGCCAAGGATTGAGGAAAAAGAAGATGCGGCGCAGAAGAACCAGGAAGTCTTTGAGGGGAAACGGCTGCTGCTGGTGGAAGACAATGAGCTGAACCGGGAGATTGCAGAGGAGATACTGGAAGATGCAGGCTTCATAGTGGAATCAGTGGAAGATGGGTCATATGCGGTAGAGGTTATGGCAGGACCTGAGGCCGGGCGGTTTGATGCGGTTTTGATGGACATTCAGATGCCCATTATGGACGGCTGTGAGGCGTCACGGAGAATCCGCAGTTTGGAGAATGAGGAAATCGCAGGGATACCCATCATCGCCATGACGGCCAATGCCTTCGAGGAGGACAGACAGATGGCCTTTGCAGCAGGGATGAACGCACATGTGGCCAAGCCGGTGGATGTGAATGTGCTGATGGAGACATTGGCGGAGCTGTTACAATAAGGAAAAAGCCGTCACGGGGCAGTGTGGCGGCTTTTTCCTTTTTTACAGCATAAGCTCCCGGTAACGGTTCACGCAGGCATAGATTTCCTGAGGCCGGGGCATGGCCAGGTTGGAGGATAAATAGGCTCCCTCGTTGATAGAGATTAACCCTTTCTCCTGAATCTGATCAGACAGTTTCTGAATGATATCTTTTAATTCTGTACGTCCATTAAAACAGTGAAGCTCCATATATTTCAGCAGATAGGCCAGCGCAGTGGTCTGTTCACTGTCCACCAGCTGTTCCACATAGCGCAGGTCTACAGTTTCCTTGTTGATGGAGAATGCGTCTTTTCCCATAGTTTTCAGCTTAATCCGGTCACTTTTTTTGAATGAGGCTCCCTGGCGGGGACAGCGGACGCTGTGGGGCGGCGCGGCTGGCGGCGGGTCCTCACAGGTGAGAGGAAATGCCTGGGCTTCCTGCTTGGCCAGCTCAGTAATATCGTAAGGTTTGTACTGGTTCATCTGCAAAATGGTATCTGCCACGTGGAAATAAGAACCAGAGCTTCCCGCCACGATCACGGAGGAGATTCCCTGTTCCAGGTAGATCTGGCGCACCCGTTCGATGAAGGGGGTGATAGGTTCCTGATTCCGGTGGACCACCCGCTGCATTAGGTCATCTCTCACCATGAAGTTGGTGGCGCAGGTATCCTCGTCGATAAGGAACAGCCGGGTGCCTGCCTCCATGCTCTCCACCACATTGGCGGCCTGGGAGGTACTTCCGCTGGCGTCTTCTGTGGAGAAGGCTCTGGTGTCCCTGTTGTTGGGCAGATTGTTGATGAACATGGAGATATCTGCTTTCTTGATGCTGCGGCCATCCTCTGCCCGGATTTTCACAGCGGTGATGTCTGTGGCTGTATACTCTCTGCCGTCTCCGGCGATATGGTTATAAACCCCCAGTTCCAGAGCTTTGAGCAGTGTGGATTTCCCGTGATAGCCGCCCCCCACAATCAGGGTGATTCCCTGGGGGATTCCCATGCCGGAAATGGGACCGTGGTTCGGCAGGTCCAGGGTGATCTTGAGGGAGTCTGGGGACTGGAAGGGCACTGCATTCTTCATAGGCCGGGCGGAAACGCCGCTCTCCCTGGGCAGGATGGTTCCGTTTGCCACAAAAGCAGTCAGATGCCGCTGGGAAAGCTGCTGGCGGATGTAATGCTGGTCTTCGCTGAGCTCTTTTACTTTCTGGACTTTTTTAGGGTCCAGGTGTTTGTAAAACAGGCTGGAGGGGATGCATTTTGGCAGGAAATCAAACAGGATTTTGATCAGCTCTCCGGAATTGATGCGGCGGCCGTCGGCGGGGAAGCCCACTTCCATGCGGACTAATAAATCGCCGTTTTTGGGATTGATGTGGCAGGCAGTCCGCTCCAGAATCTCCTGTCCGCAGCGGCTGACACTGATGAGGCCGCTTTTGCCGGATCCCCTGGCCTTGAAGCTGTACTGATTGAGGGCACGGGAAAACAGGCGCAGAATGTGGTCCTGCAGGGCAATGCGTTTGTGGGGCTGGTCATAGGTATCTGGGGGAAACCCTGCCTCCTGTCCAGACACAGAGACGCTCACCTTGGAGGGAGACGCAAAAGGGTCTCCCTGCACATGGTCGATATTTAAGATATACCCAGGGAAGCGGTAGCTTCCTCGGGTATCTTTGTATGCCGGATAACTTTTACGGTCAATCTGGCCAAGTAACTGCCGCAGATCGTTGGCATGTTTCATAGATGTGCTCCTTTCTAGCGCTCCTGGATGCTGATAGCTTCCACGGCGACACTTCCTCCCCGCACCACTTCCAGCCGTCCACTGAAACTCTGGTTCAGAAGATGGATGACGTCGTTGTTTCTGTTCTCAGTCTGGGTGGATTCCAGCAGGATGCTGTTCTTTCCGTAATCCGTCACCTGTATGCCGAATACCTGGGCGATGCGGAAGACTTCTTCTTTTTCCACGTGGGAACAGCCTTTTACTTTAATAAATAAAATTTCTTTCATGTGTATGGGCGTGTCGGTAAAATCAATGACTTTGATAATGCCCACACTGCGGTTTAACTGTTTTTTGATCTGTTCAAATGTCACATCATCGCCGATTAGGCTGATGGTCATGCGGGAAACGGTAGGGTCCTCAGTCTCTCCCACAGTGAGAGACTGGAGATTATACGATTTTCCGGAAAAAAGGCCGGCGATTTTGGCCAACACACCCACTTCATTTTCCACAAACAGGGAAATCCAACGTTTTTTCATAATCTTTGTCCTCCTAACAATCCATTACCATTTCACTTAATGGTTTTCCTGTGGGTACCATCGGTGATACGTTTGCTTCTGGGTCAATGAGAAACTCAATGACAGTGGGCCGCTTGGTCTCTTTCCCGGCTGCGGCAAAGGCGGCTTTTAGGTCTTCTTCTCGTTCTACCCGGATGCCCAGGGCGCCGTAGCTTTCTGCCAGTTTTACAAAATCCGGGGTGTAGGGCGGGCAGCATTTGTCCGGGTTTTTGCAGTCGTGGATGCAGCCTCTGCGGTAGCGCAGGCAGGTGGCGGAATAACGTTTGTCAAAGAACATTTCCTGCCACTGGCGCACATTCCCCAGCCAGGAATTGTTCAGAATGCAGATGATCACCGGGAGCTCCATGCAGATGGCAGTAGCCAGCTCCTGGAGATTCATCTGGAATCCCCCGTCGCCGGAAATGGCGATGACCGGCTGGGAGGGATTGCCCAGTTTGGCGCCAATGGCGGCGGGGAGACCGTAACCCATGGTGCCCAGACCGCCGGAAGTGAGAAGCTGTTTCTTTCCGGAAAGGGACAAAAACTGAGTGGCCCACAGCTGGTTTTGTCCCACATCAGTAGATACGATGGCGTCTGGGAACATGTCATTGATTTGGCAGATGATTTTCTCAGGGTTCAGCCCTGGATAGCGGTTCATCTGAATGGGATAGCTGTCTTTCCATGTCTGGATGGAAGCCAGCCAGTCTTTGGTATCCAGCGGCTTTGTGTATTCCAGCATCTTTGTGATGGCCACATTGGCATCCGCCACAATGGGGATATCTACCACAATGTTTCTGGAGATTGACGCCGTGTCGATGTCAATGTGGATGATGGATGCATTTTTGGCAAATTCGCTGATTTTGCCGGTGATTCTGTCATTGAACCGGGTGCCGATGGAAAACAATACATCGCACTGGCTGATGGCCGTATTGGAAGCATAATTCCCGTGGATTCCAATGTTGCCCACATACAACGGGTGGTCGGTGGGAATGGCGCCTTTGCCCATGATGGTGGTGATTACAGGAACCTGGGTCTGCTGGGCCAGTTTGGTCATAGCCTCCTGGGCATGGGCAATCTTTACCCCTCCGCCCAGGAGGAATACCGGGCGTTTGGAGGCGTTTAATATTTTCACAGCCTTTTTCAGCTGGCCTTCATGGACTCCGGTGCTGGGTTTGTAGCTGCGGATATTTACCTGGGAAGGGTATTCATCGGAGCCATAAGCCTGCTGGATATCCTTGGGAATATCTATTACCACAGGCCCCGGTTTTCCGGTACGGGCGATGTAGAAAGCTTCTTTGATGATTCTTCCCAGATCTTCCCTGTCTCTGACTGTGACAGAGTGTTTGCAGATACTGCGGGTGATTCCCACAATGTCCACTTCCTGAAAGGCATCGTTCCCAATGAGATTGGTGGGCACCTGTCCGGTGATGCACACCAGGGGCACACTGTCATAATTGGCAGTGGCAATGCCAGTCACCAGATTGGTGGCCCCCGGGCCGCTGGTTACCATACACACTCCCACTTTTCCGGTGGAACGGGCATAACCGTCCGCCGCGTGGACCAATGCCTGTTCGTGGCGGGGCAGAACCACCTCAATATCGTTTTGTCCGTAAAGGGAATTAAATAAATCGATGGCCTGTCCGCCGGGGTAGCCAAACAGAAGGTCTACCCCTTCTTCTTTCAATGCTTTTACAAGTAAATCGGTTCCTTTGATTTGGTTCATACAATGTCCTCCTTTAAATCCAAAAAGCCCTAAGCCGCGTTTGGCTTAGGGCGAATAGATATCCGTGGTACCACCTAAATTCAAAGAATGTATTCTCTGCACTCAATCAGTACGGACTTATACACAGCGGCACCCAATGTGATACAATGAAGCCTGATATAAATCGATACTGTATCCCGGTAACGGGGGATGACCGTTAAAACCTACTGAAGAAGAGACAACACTTATCATTATATAGATTCCTTCTCGTTGGGCCTTACTGCTCAAGGGCTACTTTCTGCATCCTCTCCATGAAGATTTCCACCAGCCATCTTCTCTCTGTGATATTGACAGATGCATACTCCTCCCTGTCTCGGCATTTTCATATGGTTTTTTTGAACTTGCGTATTAGTATAACAGAAGGGTGGTTTCTTTGTCAACCCTTGGTTTACAGCATTTCTTACTGTCTGCGGCTCCCCATAATAATCAAAACAGCTTTCTTGCAAATTGGGCATGAATTTGCTATTGTATAATATGATAAATGGATGTTCCGGCTTATGGAGGCTGTCTTGATGAAAATAATAAAACGAAACGCGTATTTTAATATTTTGCTAATATTTGCAGTGATTGCGTTGGAAATTTACATAAAAGATAACGCTCTGGAAATTCCGGTCCATGTTGAGAAGATTACTTCATTGGTGGAGCATAAAGGGGAATATACTGGTCAGGATGTATGCGATTTGGAGCGTGCACCGGCAGTTGTTTATCAGGAAATCGATGAAAATTTCAGGCAGTGTCATGGACGGAGACAGAGAAAAATCTGTGGCGGATTATCTGCGTTTTACCTGACTTTAGCCGGCCATTTTACACGCTTTCAATGTTATTTTGTAAATACTGCGCATAGACAAAGTAATGGGGAAGCATATTGCAAAAGTATCATTATCCGCTATATCCACAATCAGGACGGCAGACCTCCTGGGGAGATTGGCATACATAATGTAACTGGCTTAATTTTTTAAAAAAATCAGGAGTGAGCATATATGAAACAGACCATTTTGAAAACATTTTTATTGATGTTAGGGGCTGTAATTGCGGCATTTGCGCTGGAAAAGATATTGGTGCCGGTGATGATTCTGGATGGCGGTATCGTGGGAGTCAGTATGATTATCAGTTCGCTGACAAAATTCCCCCTGGGAGCTTTGACCATTGTCCTGAATCTGCCTTTTGTGATTGTCGGGGGGAGAAGTCTGGGAAAAGAGTTCTGGCTGCGTACTATAGCTGCAATGGCTGTCTTTTCTGCATCATTATCGCTATTTGAGTGTCTGGAATTTACAGTGACAGACGACGAACTGCTGGCGGTTGTTTTTGGGGGCATTATTTTAGGATGCGGTGTGGGACTGATTATCCGAAACGGCGGCTGTCTGGACGGAACAGAGACGGTTGCGATTCTAGTAAGTAAGAAATCTAATTTTTCGGTGGGCCAGGTGGTATTGTGTTTTAACGTGATCATATACTCTATGGCGGGACTTCTTTTCGGGCTGAACCACGCCATGTATAGTCTGCTGACATATTTTATAGTATCCAAGGTGGTTGACTTTATTAATACCGGTATGGATCAGGGAAAAGCAGTCATTATTATCACCAACCAGGGACAGCTGATAGCCGATGATATTTATCAGGTTCTTGGAAGAACGGTGACCATTATGCCGGGGGAGGGACTGCTTTCTGGGAAAAAGGAAGTTCTCTACTGTGTGATCACACGTATGGAGCTGAGTATGCTGCGGCGGATACTGGAAAAGGATGATTATACTGCGTTTATGACAATTTCGGATGTATCGGAAATTGTGGGAAAGCATATAAAGAGCAGCAAAGGGGTGCCGCCCCGGGCTGTATCGGCCGAATGAGGATAAAAAAAGAGGGGTTTTTCTTAGCCGTATCTTAAATCAGCATCAGTTGAAAAATATGCGGATTGATTATAAGGAGAGGAAAATATATGTGGAGGAAAAGGAAATCCGTTTTACCAGGACGGAATATAACATACTTTCATTTTTATCCAGAAATTCGGGGAAAACCCTGGAAATTCTTCAGCGGTTTAGCAGGCTGTATCGTCAAATACTTTATATACAGGAGTAAAAAGACCAGACAAAAGAGGGAAGAAGGGAAGAAAGATGGATACATATAAGTTTTTATTGGATTTAGCATTGATTTTACTCAGTACAAAAGTTTTAGGGCTTGTCAGCAGAAAATTTTTTATGCCGCAGGTTGTGGGGGCGCTGCTGGCGGGTCTGATTCTCGGGCCAGGTGTGCTGGATGTGATTTCACAGACGGATTTTATCAATAAGACTGCGGAAGTGGGGGTCATTGTCCTGATGTACTGCGCGGGGATGGAGACAGATGTGCAGGAATTAAAGAAATCCGGAAAAGCGTCTGTGGTCATCGCATTGATGGGGGTGATTATTCCGTTAGCCGGAGGCTACGCTGTCGCCATGTTTTTTAACCGTCCTGGACTTATTGAGACAAATGCAGCATGCAGTGTTTTCCTTCAGAATATTTTTATAGGGGTAATTTTGACGGCAACATCTGTAAGCATTACGGTTGAGGCTCTAAAAGAACTTGGAAAATTAAAAACCCGGGCGGGAAATGCTATTCTGGGAGCTGCGGTAATCGATGATATCCTGGGAATCATCGCGCTGACAGTGATCACGAGTCTGGCAGACAGTTCGGTAAAGGTCTGGGTGGTGCTTTTGAAAATTGCTGGGTTCTTCGTTGCTGTGATTGCTGCAGGGTTTCTGTTTTACCAGTTTTTTACCAGGTGGAGCAGGAAATCGGAAAAAGGTATGCGCAGGCATGTGATTGTTTCGTTTGTATTCTGTCTGCTGATGGCGTATATGGCGGAAGATTTTTTTGGTGTAGCGGATATTACAGGAGCGTATCTGGCAGGGGTTATCATATCGCTGACAATTAAGAAGGACTATATTATGTCCAGGTTTGATACTCTTTCTTATTTATATCTGTCACCTATATTTTTTGCCAGTATCGGTATTAAGGCTGCATTGCCGAAAATGAGTTATGCAGTGGTTGTTTTCTCTGTTATTTTAACAATTGTGGCAATTCTGACAAAAATGGCCGGCTGTGGACTGGGGGCAAAATTGTGCCGTTATGATAATGACCAGGCCCTTCAGATAGGCGTGGGGATGATTTCCAGGGGAGAAGTAGCTTTAATTGTGGCAAATAAAGGAGAAGCCCTTGGACTGATGGATCAATATCTTATGGGGCCCATTGTGATTGTGGTAATTATAACTACTATTATTGCGCCTATATTGCTGAAACCTGTGTTTAGGAAAGGTTAAAAATATATTCGGATAAGATAATTTCTATAAAAACGGGAAGTGTTCTTGAGCTATCAGAATGCTTTCTGTTTTTTTATTTTTGGGGGTTACATTTCATGGCGTTTTATAATATAATATCCATAATTGGGAAACTATGCCCCGCTGAATTTATTTAGGAGGAAACGAGGCGGTTTTCCAGTGGGCAACTGTAAACCATACCTGTGTTTTGCTGTATTAAATATCAAGCAGGCTGTGTTTTCAGTTAATATTTACGCAGCAGAGCACACCATAACAGGAGGAAGGAATGAAGAAAAGGATTTCCAGATTTCTTGCGGGAATGCTGTCTGTAGCGCTGGTCCTTTCTTCCGGGAGCTATTCGGTTTTTGCCGTGGCGGAGGATACAGCCGGTAATCTGGAGGCTGTGGAATCTGAAACAGTGTCGGAACCGGATATAGAACCGGAAGATACAGACAGCAGCCAGCTTCCGAAAGCCAATGAGGAAGATGCTGCGGAAGCAGAAATGCCGGAAACAAATGCGGAGGAACAGGAAGATCAGCCTGCCGTATCAGTTTCTGAGATTGAGGAAGAAGGAGGTGGAGAGAACGAGATTTCGGCCAACGAGACTGAGCCGGCTGCAACAGCAGCGCCTGTGAAGGGCGTGGTGGAAGTGTGGATTACCGCAGGGGCCCCAGCCCAGTCTGACCAGGAGTTCCAGGCAGTGCTGACCCATCAGGTATCAGGGGACCGCAGGGAAGAGAAGATGATCCTTCCCAGGACAGCTGACGAGCAGACAGAAGCTTCCCGTGTGCTGGCGCGGTTTCCAGAGCTGGAGAGCGGTGTATGGGAGCTGAGTGTTACCGGCGGCGGTTACATGGCCTATACCCAGGAGATCACCGTGAGTGAAGGTCTGGGATGCCGGGCACAGCTCTATACAGGTAAAGTAGAATTAGGGGACGAGAACGTACATCCTGGACTGCTGGTGCGGGGGGATGTAAATGGAGACGGAACACTGGATCAGGCGGATGCCAATGCCATTATTGATGTGATCGAGGCTACATCAGGGGTAGAAAACAGCGGAGACGGAAGGCCCTGTGACTTAAACGGTGACAAGATAGTGGATCTGCTGGATTTGAATTATCTGACAGAGTACATGGCAGGAGCCAGACAGAAATCCACAATCGAAACCTTTGTTCCCAAGGAAGCGGTGAGCTCAGTGTCCATTAACGGACAGTCTGTATCTGCTGACCAGATACAGGAGCTGTTTGCCAGAGAACAGGTGGTTTCCCTGCAGCCGGCAAACGCAGATGCTGCTATCAGTGCGGAGAATCCTGTGACGTTGGAATTCGACATGCATGATTCCGCCGCGATGATGGGGGGCATTGTACTGGGAAGCCCTGGAGAGAACTACATTGACGAAGGCGAGATTATCGTCCAGCAGGCGGACGGCAGTACAGAGACCATTGTCATACGAGGCGGCCAGCCAGTGTCCGGGGAAGCCAATGCGGGAGCCGGAGAGGGCGAAGCGCCAAAGACCAGCATGATGACCATCAGCCTGAAGGGAATGGTGGCCGTTAAGAAAGTGACTTTCCGGATTACCAAGACATCCAACGCGAAGAATCTTGCGGAGATTTCTACGGTGGAATTCCTCAATGATATGGAAAAGAGAATTCCAGAGCCGGATATGAATATCCCCCAAGGACTGACAGCAGTGCCGGGAAATAAGAGGTTCTCGCTGAGCTGGAAGAGGGAGAATAATGTCACAGCCTATGAAATCCGGATAGAGAATACACCGGAAGGCGCAGACCAGCCTTTGGTAGACTATCAGAGGACCACACAGACTGCACTGGATGTGTCACAGTTCAATAAAGATAAAATGCATAATAATGTGGAGTACAGGGTTTCTGTACAGTCCTTAAACGGTGAGTGGAAAAGCGGATTCAGCCAGGCGGTAACGGTAGTGCCCAGACCCACGAAGAAGCCGCCGAAACCGGACCGGGTTACTGCGAAAGGCGGTTACCGCAGTCTGACAGTGGGCTGGACCAATATGGAAGATGAGGCGGATGAGTTCTTCGTATACTACAGGAAAGACGGAGAAGAAACGTTCACGGAAGTTGAGATTAAAGATGGCTCAGCAGTTTCCTATACGATTGAAAATCTTCCGGATGATACGAAGTATTACGTGTATGTGGTGGCGTACAATGATAAGGGCAGAAGTGAAGACTCCCTGATAGCGACGGATAAGACTCTGGCAGAGCTGGCGCCGGTGGAGATGCCGGAATATAAGCTGATTAATACTTCTAACGGAGAAGGGAAGCTCAGCAGTCATATTAAGTCGGCTGTTTTCAATAACCATGCGGGAAGCACCATGGTAGACAGTCCGCTGGACGATGCGGAAACAAGGAGTGCTCTGGGACTCTTTGACAATAATTTTGCTTCTTATGTCAAATGCGACGACTGGGATTGGGGAGCCGCTTATCCGGCCAACGGCAAAGGCATTACGGTGGAGCTGGATAAGGCATATTCCATAGGAATGATCACATTGGCAGAGCCTGTGGATATCGGAACTTATACCCGTGCGTATATCCGGTATTGGGATGCCAGCGGCAATGCTCAGAATGCAACGAATACATCAATTATAACCAAGACAGTCAATGGAAGAAAGTATTATCTGATTAAATTTGATGAGATTAATACTGCAAAAGTGCAAATCGGTATCGGGAGGTTTAATTCTCCAAGAAAAATTACGATTTCCGAGATCCGGTTCCACGCGTATGACAGTATTGAACAGGATATTCTGGATCTTTATCAGGATGACCTTCACAGTACCCTAAAGGATAATGTGGATACAGCAACATTTACAGACCTTCAGAAACGGCTTGATACACCAGACCCGTCATGCGGAGAACTTCATCCGGAAAAGGATGCCCTCCAGTTAGAGCTTGACACAGCCAGAGAACTTTACAATACGAAAAATCTCGGCGGCGTGACCGCGGTGAATCCGAATATTACCCATCAGGGTGATGTGGGCGTAGGTGGATTGAATCCATGGCAGCCTCTCGGTGTGGCGGCAGCGGCAGACGATGAAATCGTGGTCTATGTGAGCAATCCCAAATTAAATAAGGGAGCAAACACCAGTGTAAGCCTTGTATTTACACAGTATCACGCAGAGTCCGGGGGATTCTTTAAGTCTCAGGCATTGAAGATCGGACGGAACCAGATTACAGTGCCGAAGATTTCTTCTACAGATGTGGAAAAAGGCGGAGCACTGTATGTGCAGTACAGCGGTAATAACCGCAATGATAAATATGCAGTCAGAGTCAGCGGAGGCGTAAAATTCCCGGTACTGAATGTATATGGGGTGCCGCAGGAAGAACGGGCGGCGAAGATTGAAGCCTACGTAAAAGAGCTGAATGAATTTGTGCCAAAGATCGAATCAGAACATGGAAAGGTACATAAGGGCAGCGGAAACGAAAATGTTGATTATGCTTATGATGCAACAAACTGTATCGCAAACTCCACGGATATTGTAATGGATCAGATGATGCTGTCCATACCAGCCAGCCAGGCCCTGGCAGGTCTCGGAAAAGGCACTGAGGCATCACAGGTATCATGTCTGACAAATTCCATTCGATCCATGGAAGAGATGTTGATTTTGTTCTATCAGCACAAAGGGCTGACCAATTCCTTTGACAAGGCGACAGAGGCATACAGGGCTAAGAACCATCTGCCATATCGTTATCTGAATATCCGCTATATGAGGATGTTCGCCGGGGCATTTATGTATGCATCGGGCAACCATATCGGTATTGAATGGGGTTCCACTCCTGGAATGACTGCAAACAGTACACCTGTGACAGCTGATGAAAAAGGAAAATGGGTAAGCGGCGGATACTTTGGCTGGGGAATCGCCCATGAAATCGGCCACGATATCAATGAGGGTTCCTATTCCCATGCGGAGATAACCAACAACTATTTCTCTGTACTGGCACAGGCAAAAGATACCAATGATTCTGTCCGCTTCCAGTACAAGAATGTGTTTAAGAAGGTGACCTCCGGAACAAAAGGTTATGCAAGTAACGTATTTACCCAGCTTGGCATGTACTGGCAGCTTCATCTGGCATACGATAAAGACTATAACTACACTACTTATGATACCTATCAGGAAATGTTCGATAATCTGCTCTTTGCCAGAATAGACACATACTCAAGAGATACCTCAAGGGCGCCTAAGCCAGGCGGCATTGCGTTGACACTTCCTGGCGACAGAGATCAGAACATTATGCGTCTGGCAAGTGCGGCAGCCGAGAGAGATCTCAGTGATTTCTTCGACAGATGGGGTATGACACCCACGAAAGAGACAACAGAGTATATGGCACAGTTCCCGAAAGAGACACGGACAATCTATTATGGTGACGATGCGGCGCGGGCTTACAAGATAGAAGGCGGCAATGATAATACCATTTCCGGCAATAATGTTGTGACTGCGTCAGTTTCTCAGAATAGAAGCGATGTTACTGTGAATATGCAGGTTTCTTCTTCTGTTGATAAAACATCCCTGCAGGGTTACGAGATCACCAGAGTTTACATCGACCAGGGTGAAGAGAGAAAAGAAACAGCAGGATTTACCAGGGACGAAACATTCACAGACCATGTGCCGTTTGCGTCCAACCGTGTCATTACGTATGAAGTAACTGCTGTTGGAAAATGTTTGAACCGTTCTCAGACGGTGAGAACAGAAGCCGTGAAAATCAATGGAGAGGGACTCCAGGATAAGAGTGACTGGACGATCAGCAGTAATATGACCTCTGAGGATGATTATGAAGATGACGGCAAAAATGAGAATGAGGACGAGGACAGGGATACCTCCTGTTCACCAGTTAAAGTGCCGGCGACACAGAAGATCATCGACAACAGCACGGATACCACATACGTGGGAAAATCAGCAGCTACAGAAGATCCATACATTATTTTGGAACTGAACCAGAGTACAGAAGTAAATGCTCTGAGTTATACCTGCAAAGGAACAGGAACTACTCCTGTCACCGAATATAAGATTGAGGTGAGTACAGACGGAGCAGAGTACAGAAGCGTGAAAGAAGGAACATTCGCACTGGATGCCAATGGAGAAGCGAAAGTATTCCTGGAAAATGGCCAGGATAAGTGGATTTGTACTTATGACGCATCCTTCGTGAAGCTGACTGCTGTAGGGCAGGCAGGGAAAGATATTTCCATCACAGAAGTGGATCTGTATGGACCATCCGGAGACAATGTGGAATTCCTGACTGCAGACGGACAGACGGGAATCGGCATACTGGCCAGCGACTATGGCTATGAAGAGAGTATCTCTGGAAATACTACCTCGAAGAAGATTCCGGCAGGTTCTATTGTGTTTACCGGAGAGTATAAGGGAAATCCTGCTTACAACGTGACCGCAGTTTATGACCAAAGCGGCAAGATTGTGGGCGGCATAGATGCAAACGGCGATTTGGTAGCACATCAGATTGTTCTGGCTCCCAAGCTGACAGATGACCAGGCGATGCTCGGAGAAACCTCAGACGGCAGATGGATCTATTGGATTGAGCCCGACGATGCGAAAACAATGGAATGGCCGCAGAAAGTACGGGCAGAGCTGTACCGGGTTGATAATGCTCTTACAAATGAAGGACAGAGACTGGTCAGCGATACGAAATTTGTGGATCTTCCGAAAAGTTCGTCAGAACTTCCCTCGATTTCTCTTGAGGCAGACTAAGAAATAAAGGAGAACGGAAAATGGTAAAGAAGTGGATAAAAAGGATGGGGCTTGCTGCAGGCTGCATTCTGGCCTATGCCCTTCCGGCGTATGCGGCGGGTGAATCCGTCTCTCTGGAGGCAAAAGGCAATGAAGCCGTGGTCAGCCTGGAGCTGCCAGCGGAAGGCGTCAGTGACAATGAGACAGCCAACTATGATAGAATACATTCCCTGCAGCTGGGGATGAAAATCACGTCCGGCAGCCGGGAACATATCTCCTTTGTATTTGATGAGGGGATTACCAGCGATGTGAAGGAGTACCGCTATCAGCAGGAAACGGGCTCACTGAATGTGTATATTTCCGGACAGCAGAATCTGTTTGAGAATAAGAAGCTCGTTATTGGTAAGGTGGTTCTGGATTCCAAAGCCGGGAACAATGCGGCGGCTTCTGTACAGGTGGTGGAAGACAGCCTGAAGACAGTGAATGCGGCCTATAACATGCAGAACATGAAGGTGCGCATGCCGGAGGCGGTACAGCTGGAAGTCAAAACCAGCACACCGCCGGCTGTTACTAAGAAAGTGCAGAATCCTACTGTGAAGCCAGCCAAGCTCACATTCAAATTGGGAGGCAAGGCACAGACACTGAAAGTGACCGGTGCGAAAGGCAGTCTGAAATATTCTATAGATAAGCCAAAAGTGGCATCTGTCAACAGCAAAGGAAGAGTAACTCCTAAGGCGGCCGGGAAGGCACTTATTAAGATCGTGGCCTCTGGAAACAGTACCTACAGAGCCAGGACTATGAGAGTGTGGGTAACGGTTAAGCCCAACGCTCCTTCCAGAGTCACCAATGTAAAAGTGGCCGCTGGACAGAAGAAAGGGCGGATGAAAGTTACCTGGAAGAAAACTTCCGCAACGGGATATCAGATCCGCTACAGCAGACAGAGCACAATGAAGAAAACTACGGTTGTGAATGTGCCGAGAGCATCAGCAAAGGCAAAAACCGTTAAAAAGGTTCCGTCCAATAGACGGGTATACGTTCAGGTGAGAGCGTACAGAACCAAAAACGGCGCGACCAGCTACGGCAAATGGAGTAAAAAAGCTGTCAGCGACAAAATAATCAAGTAACATAGAAGTAAGAGGAGCCCGCCGCAGGTAATAACCAGTTACCTGCGGCGGGTTCTTTTTGTATGCAGGAAACAAAATCCAGACGTGATAACGGTTGCAATGAACCCCCAAAGAGGTTACAATAAATGAAACCATAAAGAATACATAGTTTCGAAAACGTAAAAAAAGGAGTACATATATGGACAAAGCCTTTGTTACGCTGGAACAGGTTACAAAAGTATATGGAAAAGGCCAGGTGTTAATAAAAGCCGTGGACGGCATTGACTTTTCCATTGAAAAAGGGGAATTTGTCATTATCGTAGGTCCCAGCGGCGCAGGAAAGACCACGGTGCTGAATATCCTGGGCGGGATGGACCAGGCCACTTCCGGCTGTGTGTGGGTGGATGGACAGGATGTGGCAAAGTATTCACCACGCCAGCTCACCGGATATCGAAGGGAAGATGTGGGGTTTGTGTTTCAGTTCTATAATCTGGTTCCCAATCTGACTGCTCTGGAGAATGTGGAGCTGGCACTGCAGATCTGCCGGGACCCCCTGGATGCCGGACAGGTATTGCAGGAAGTGGGATTAAGTGAGCGCCTGGGGAATTTTCCCGCCCAGCTCTCCGGCGGGGAGCAGCAGCGGGTGTCCATTGCCCGGGCATTGGCCAAGAATCCGAAACTGCTGTTGTGTGACGAACCCACCGGGGCGCTGGACTATCAGACAGGGAAGGCCATATTGAAACTATTGCAGGATATGTGCAGGCAGAGAGGCATGACAGTGATTGTAATCACCCACAACTCTGCCCTGACCCCTATGGCAGACAGGGTGATCCGGATTAAGAACGGGAAGGTATCTTCCATGAAAATAAATGAAACCCCGTTACCGGTAGAAGAAATAGAATGGTAGGAGCCAGGACGTGAAGAAAGCATTAAGAAAAGATTTCTTTATGGACATAAAGAAAAGTTTCGCAAGGTTTATTTCCATATTTTTTATTGTGGCCCTGGGAGTGGCCTTTTTCTCCGGGATTCAGGCGGCCTCCCCGGATATGCGCTATTCCGGGGACAGTTATTATGATGAGACCAACCTGATGGACCTGCGGGTTATGGGGACACTGGGCCTGACGGATGAGGACATGGAAGCGTTAAATCAGGTGAAAGGGGTGGAGCTGGCAGAAGGCGGCTATGCCCTGGATGTGCTCAGCGGTGAGAAGGGCAGCCAGCAGGTGATTCATCTGGAAAGCCTGGGAGGCAGTATCAACAAGCTCTCTGTCATTGACGGGCGGATGCCGGAGAAAAAAGGCGAGTGTCTCATTGACAGCCAGCTGGCCGGACAGGGAGCTTTTCAGATGGGCAGTGAGGTTGTGTTCGAGACAGAAGACGATGAGGACAGTGTTCTTAAACAGAAATCTTACACCATAGTGGGAACCTGCAGCAGTCCCATGTATATTTCTTTCGCCCGAGGCCACACCACACTGGGGTCCGGTGAGGTGAGCGGCTATGCCTATGTAACGGAGGATAACTTTGACCAGGAAGTATACACCGTAGCCTACCTGCTGGCAAAGGGGGCACGGGAGCAGGTAAGCTACACGGAATTGTACGAGAACCTGGTGAAAAAGGTACAGTCCCGGGTGGAGGACATCAAAGAGGAACGCTGTCAGCACCGGTACGATTCGGTGAGAGGAAAAGCCCGGCAGGAACTGGCAGACGGGGAAAAAGAGCTGGCAGACGGAAAGAAAAAGGCCCGCAGAGAACTGGCGGACGCGAAAAAAGAACTCTCAGACGCGAGAAAAAAGCTGGAGGACGGCAGGGCGGAGTATGAGGACGGCGTCCGCCAGCTCTCCGACGCAAAACAAAAACTTTCCGACGGCCGCCGCCAGCTCTCCGACGGCCGCCTGCAGCAGCAAAACGGCACAGCCCAGCTGGAAGCTGCCAGAAATACTCTGAACAGCCAGCAGGCCCAGCTGGACAGTTCTCAGGCACAGACTAATCAGGGATATGCACAGTGGAATGCTTCTAAGCAGGAATTTGACCAGAAAGAGCAGGAATATAACAGCGGTGCCGCCCAGTATGAGCAGGGAACAGCGGCGCTGGCCCAGGCGAAACAGCAGCTGGCCCAGCAGAAGAATGCCTATGCTCAGTTGGAAGCAGCCGGAATGGGGGATGAGCAGACAAGGCTCCAGCTGGAGGCGGCAGAGGCTCAGCTGACTCAACAGGAACAGGCACTGGAGGCATCCAGGACGCAGCTGGCTCAGGCAAAAGTCCAGCTGGACAATGGACGCCGGGAGCTGGAAGCGGCCAAGAACCAGCTGGACGATGCACAGGCGCAGATAGACAGCGGTGTTTCCCAGTTATCCAGCGCCCGGGCTCAGCTGGACAGCCAGCAGGCTAGTCTGAACGCTGCGGCGGAGGAGATCAACCGTCAGGAAGTGCAGCTGTCAAACGCAGAGCGGCAGATTGCAGAGAATGAACAGAAGCTAAAAGACGCCAAGGAAGAGATAGAGAAAAATGAGAAAAAGTTAAAAGACGGAGAAGCGGATTACAAAAAGGCCAGAAAAGAAGTGAAAAAAGAGCTGGCCGACGGGGAGGCTGAAATTGCAGACGCCCGGGAAAAGATAGCTTCCATAGAGAAGCCAAAATGGTATGTGGACGACCGAAGTGTACTGCCGGAACACAGCGATTACGGGGATAACGCGGACAGAATCCGCAACATCGGACGGGTATTTCCGGTTCTGTTTTTCCTGGTGGCGGCTCTCATCAGTCTTACCACCATGACCCGCATGGTGGAAGAAGAGCGGACACTCATTGGCACACTGAAAGCTCTGGGCTATGGAAAAGGTGCCATTGCGGCCAAGTATCTGGGATATGCACTGCTGGCAACCCTGTCCGGGAGCATTTTCGGAGTCTTAATCGGGCAGAAAATCCTTCCTTATATTATTATCACTGCCTATCGGATCATGTATCATCAAATGCCCACAGTGGAGATTCCCTACCAGGTACGCTATGCAATGATCGGTTCTGTGGCGGCGGTAGCCTGCACACTGCTGGCCACATTTTCCGCCTGCCGGAAAGAACTGATGGAGACACCGGCGTCTCTCATGCGCCCGGCTGCCCCTAAAGAGGGAAAACGGGTGCTGCTGGAGAGAATTCCCTTTCTCTGGAAACATTTGAACTTCACCTGGAAGTCAACAGTGAGGAATCTGTTCCGGTATAAAAAAAGGTTTTTCATGACCATCATCGGCATCGGCGGCTGTACGGCCCTGATGCTGGTGGGATTCGGACTGCAGGATTCTATCATGGATATCGGAGCACTGCAGTATGGGCAGCTTCAGCATTTCGAAGCTACTGTCCTGCAGGATGAGGATGCCAGCCAGGAGGAAAAAGCACAGCTGAAGGAACTCCTGGAGACAGACCACAGGGTGGAAAAGTCTGTTCAGGTTTATTTTCAGAATATGACTGCGTCTGGGGAAAAGAAGCGTCTGGATGTGTATCTGATTGTGCCGGAGAAGACAGAAAGGTTTTCAGAGATGGTGACCCTTCGGGAACGGCTGGATGGGGAGGAATACCGGCTGGAGGATGTCGGTGTGGTGATCTCGGAGAAAACAGCAAAACTGCTGGATGTGAAAGAAGGGGACTCTATAGAACTGTCTGTGGAAGACGGTGTCAGCGGGCAGGTTTTAATCGGCAGAATCTGTGAAAATTATATGAGTCATTATATGTATATGACACCGGAGGCGTTTTTGGAATCTTTCGGGGAAGAACCGGACTGTAAGGACAGCCTGGTGATTTTCCAGGATGAATACCAGAACAGACAGGAGGAGATCGGCCGGGATATTCTGGCCAGTCCGGCAGCGCTGAGCATCAGTTATACAGGAAGTATTGCAGACCAGCTGGAGAAGATGCTGAGCAGTCTGGATTCTGTGATGGTGGTGCTGATTGTATCGGCAGGGATGCTGGCGTTTGTGGTACTCTATAATCTGAACAACATTAATATTACAGAGAGAAAGCGGGAGCTGGCAACACTGAAAGTGCTGGGATTTTTCGACGGCGAAGTGTCGGCCTATGTGTACCGGGAAAATGTGCTGCTCACGGTAATTGGTGCGGCTGTGGGCTCTTTTCTTGGTATCCTGCTCCATCGGTTTGTGATTGTCACTGTGGAGGTGGACGCCGCCATGTTCGGCCGGAACATTTACTGGCCCAGCTTTGTCTACAGCGCGCTGTTTACAGTGGGGTTCTCTGCGTTTGTAAATATGGTTATGTATTTTAAACTGAAAAAGATTGATATGGTGGAATCGTTAAAGAGTGTGGAGTAAAAGTCAATAAGGAACGGCAGAGTTCCTAAATGCGGGAATGAATGTATGAAACGGATTATGAGAAATGACACAGTGGAGCTTGTACTGGAGGAAAAGAGCCGGAAGGTGTTCGGCAGGACAGACAGGGATTCTTTTTATACAGGAGTAAAGTTGTCAAAAGACTTGGAGTTGAATCAGTTTGTGCTGGATTTTCTGCTGGAGGCCCACACCAGGATTAAGCACAGTGAGGATGTGTTGGAGGGGATTTTCCTTGAAGAACAGGGTTATTTATCTGAAACATAAGAATATCACCACCGCGGCCCTTATGGTGGACGAATGCAGTAATATTCTGGCGGTGAAGATCCGGGAGCAGACGGATTTTTATAGAATTTTCACGGCCCGGCCTACTTGACAAATCTGGCAATCCCGACTATTATGTATTCAAACTATCAATGTTTTATAGAATAGGAATCTGGAGTAATGAGTGCCCTTTGCAGCGGAAACTGTGAAAGGGCTCTTTCGAATTTGGAGTACAAAATAAAAATACTCAAAATCATATAGGGAGGAATTGGAACCAATGGCAAAGGAACTGGCAAAAATCTATGATCCCAAGGATATAGAAGAACGGCTGTATGAGAAATGGATGAAGAACGGATATTTTCACGCAAAGGTAAATCCGGATAAGAAACCGTTTACCATTGTTATGCCGCCCCCAAATGTAACCGGGCAGCTGCATATGGGCCATGCCCTGGATAACACCATGCAGGATATTCTCATTCGTTTTAAACGGATGCAGGGATATGAGGCTCTGTGGCAGCCTGGGACGGACCATGCGGCCATCGCCACGGAAGTGAAAGTGATTGAGAAGCTGAAGGAGCAGGGAATCGAGAAAGATGATATCGGCCGGGAAGAATTTCTGAAACACGCCTGGGCGTGGAAAGAGGAATACGGCGGAAAGATTATCAACCAGCTGAAGAAGATGGGTTCTTCCGCTGACTGGGACAGAGAGCGGTTTACCATGGATGAGGGCTGTTCCCAGGCAGTAGAGGAAGTATTTGTGAAGCTGTATGAGAAGGGGTACATCTATAAAGGTTCCAGAATCATCAACTGGTGCCCTGTATGCCAGACTTCCATTTCCGACGCGGAAGTGGAACACGCGGAGCAGGAAGGACATTTCTGGCATATCCGTTACCCCATTGTGGGAAGCGATGATTTTGTGGAAATCGCCACCACCCGTCCGGAGACCCTTCTGGGAGATACAGCGGTTGCGGTAAATCCTGAGGATGAGCGGTATACCCATTTAATCGGCAAGACCCTGAAGCTTCCTCTCACAGACCGGGAGATCCCGGTGATTGCAGATGAATATGTAGACCGGGAGTTCGGAACCGGGTGTGTGAAAATCACGCCTGCCCATGATCCCAATGATTTTGAGGTGGGGAGAAGGCATAATCTGGAAGAAATCAACATAATGAATGATGATGCCACCATCAATGAACAGGGAGGAAAATATGCCGGTATGGACCGGTATGAGGCAAGGAAGGCCATGGTGGCGGATCTGGAGGCTCAGGGTCTTTTGGTGAAAGTGGAAAAACACATGCACAATGTGGGAACCCACGACAGGTGCAAGACCACGGTGGAGCCTATGATCAAACCCCAGTGGTTTGTGAAAATGGGCGAGATGGCAAAAGCGGCCATAGAGGTTCTGGGCAAAGACAGTCTGGAGTTTGTGCCGGAAAGATTTGACAAAATATATCTTCACTGGCTGGAAAATATCCGGGACTGGTGTATTTCCCGGCAGCTCTGGTGGGGACACAGGATTCCCGCTTACTATTGTGAAGAATGCGGGGAAGTGGTGGTTGCAAAAGGGGGGATGCCTGAAAAGTGTCCCAAGTGCGGCTGTACTCATCTTAGACAGGATGAGGACACACTGGATACCTGGTTCAGCTCTGCCCTGTGGCCTTTCTCTACTCTGGGATGGCCAGAAGCAACACCGGAGTTGGAATATTTCTACCCCACAGATGTGCTGGTGACAGGGTATGATATTATCTTTTTCTGGGTGATTCGTATGGTATTTTCCGCTCTGGAGCAGACAGGGAAAGCACCGTTTCATCATGTGCTCATCCACGGACTGATCCGGGATTCCCAGGGGCGCAAGATGAGCAAATCCCTACAGAACGGTATTGACCCTCTGGAGGTTATTGATAAGTACGGGGCGGATGCCCTGCGTCTGACATTGGTCACTGGAAATGCTCCGGGAAACGATATGCGTTTCTACTGGGAGAAAGTGGAGGCCAGCCGGAATTTTGCCAATAAAGTTTGGAATGCGTCCCGGTTTATTATGATGAATATCGAGGGAAAAAGTTTTGAGAAACCGGAGCGGTTCCATCTGAAGCCTGCAGACAGGTGGATTCTGCATAAATTAAATGTATTGATCAGAGAAGTGACCGATAACATGGAGCGGTATGAACTGGGTATTGCGGTGCAGAACGTGTATGATTTTATCTGGGACGAGTTCTGCGACTGGTATCTGGAGATGGCGAAAGTGAGAATCTGGAAAGCGGAATATGACCAGGATTCTGCGGATTACGCCATGTGGACTCTCCGCACGGTGCTCACCCAGGCATTAAAGCTTCTCCATCCGTTTATGCCCTTTGTCACGGAAGAAATTTACTGTACCCTGCTGCCCGAAGAAGAGTCCATTATGATTTCCCAGTGGCCCACAGTACAGGAAGAATGGGATTTCCCGCTGTATGCGCCTGTGGTGGAATCTGTGAAAGAGGCTGTACGGGGAGTGAGAAATATCCGTGCAGAGATGAACGTGCCTCATAATAAAAAGACAAAAGTCTATATTGTAGGCGCCGATGACCAGGCATGTGAGATGTACGAATTGATGAAACAGTCTTACCAGAATTTCCTCAGCGCATCAAAAATACGGGTGCAGTCCAGCAGAGAGGGCATTCCGGAGGACGCCGTATCCGTTGTAGTATCTAACGCAGTGGTATATCTGCCTTTGGATGAACTGGTGGATCTGGAAAAGGAGAAAGAACGTCTGCAAAAAGAAGAAAAACGTCTGACAAAAGAAATTGCCCGTGCAGAGGGGATGCTGAATAATCCCAATTTTGTCAATAAGGCTCCAGAAAAGAAAATACAGGAGGAACGGGAGAAACTGCAGAAATATCAGGATATGATGGCCAAGGTACGGCAGCAGCTGGAACAGATGAAACGTTCTTAATATGGAGGTGTTTTTTATTAAGGGCATTACCATTACAAGTGCAAGACTGAACAAAATCTCACTGCCGCTGCAAATGCTGGCGGTTCTGCTGGGCTATTACGTGATTGAAGCCATTTCCAGGCACTCTCTGAGGGATGCTTTTTACTTTGTGAGGGAAAAACCGCTGGTATTTCTTTACAATGCCGGGTTGATTTTTGTAACTACCCTGGTGGTGTATTTAGTGCGAAGGCGGGTGTTTGTACGGGTGCTTCTGGTAATTTTCTGGATGGGGCTGGGGATTATCAACGGGGTGCTGCTCTCCCAGAGGGTGACGCCCTTTACCGGGCCCGACCTGCATTTGATCACCGATGCTTTGAAAATTGCCAATCGATATCTGCCCATGGCGGGCATGGTGATTGTGGTGATACTGATGGCCGTGGCTTTTTTGGGCCTGGCGCTGTTGTTTTTTAAAGCACCCAGATATGAGGGGAAGCTTTATTACCGTTATAATGTTCCCCTGATTCTTGTGGCGGCGGCCGCCTTTGCAGGTGCCACAAACCTTGCTCTGGAGAAACGGGTTCTTTCCAATTATTTTGGAAATATTGCGTTTGCCTATGAGGACTATGGATATCCGTACTGTCTGGTTACCACTATATTTAATACGGGGATTAACTGTCCTCCGGAGTATTCCCAGTCATCGGTTCAGGCGATTATGAGGGAAGAAGACAGGCTGACGCAGACAGACACAGATGATCTGCCAAATATAATATTTCTACAGCTGGAATCTTTTTTCGACCCTTATATGGTAAATTATCTGAAGCTTTCAGAAGATCCCATTCCAAACTTCCGACGTATGATGAAGGAGTATTCTTCAGGGTATTACCGGGTTCCTTCCGTGGGGGCAGGAACTGCCAATACAGAATTCGAGACAATTACCGGAATGAGCCTGCGCTATTTTGGACCGGGTGAGTATCCGTACAAAAGTATTCTAAAAGAAACCACCTGTGAAAGCGCTCCGTTCGTGCTGAAACAACTGGGATATACCACCCATGCGATTCACAACAATGAGGCGAATTTTTACGGGAGAAGGTCTATTTTTCCCAATTTGGGTTTTGACACGTTTACCTCAGAAGAATACATGGAGGAGGAAGACGACCACACGCCTCTGGGATGGGTCCGGGACCGGGTGCTCAAACAGTCCATTATGGACTGTTTGGAATCCAGTGAGGGCAGGGACTATATCTATACGATTTCTGTGCAGGGACATGGGGATTATCCGGAGGAGCCTATTCTGGAAGACCCGCAGATTACGGTCAGCGGCTCGGCCACAGAAGAACAGAACTATAAATGGGAATATTATGTCAATGAGATTCATGAGATGGATGAATTCATCCAGGAACTGACAGAGGAGCTGGAGGAATTGGGAGAGCCGGTGGTGCTGGTTATGTATGGGGATCATCTGCCCACAATGGGGCTGGAAGTAAGGGATATGAAAAATCGGTACCTGTTCCAGACTCAGTATGTGATCTGGGACAATATGGGCTTGAAGAAAAAAGATGAGAATCTGGCCGCCTATCAGATTGCTGCGGAATTGTTCCAGAGGCTGGGCATCTTTGAGGGAAATGTGTTCCGCTATCATCAGGTCAGGAAAAATACGAAAAATTATCAGGTGGACCTGGAGCTTCTGCAGTATGATATTTTGTATGGGGAACAATATGTATATGAGGGACGAAGTCCGTTTCGGGCGTCACGGATGCGGATGGGAATATACGATGCCACATTAGATGCTGTGCGTCCGGCTCCGGGGCTGAAGAACAGTTCGTATATTATTGGGACTCATTTTACTCCCTCCAGCGAGGTTATGATCAACGGGGAATATGTGGAGACGAATTATCTGAATCCCACCACCCTTTTGATCAGTGAGTATGAGTTTGATAAGATGGATAAAGTGAAGGTGGTACAGCGCAGCAACAGTTCTACCAGGAAGGCGCTGAGTTCTACTTATGAGAGGTATTATTCTGTGTTGAAGCAGTAGAGGTGATTTCCAGACGGATGCCGCCAGATGGGGCGGTGTGCCCCCCCTTGAATGACGCCAGAGGGCGCACCTGCCTGCCCACCTGGCGTCTGGGTGTTTGGAAAAGGCTGGGAGGGGAAATTTTAATATATAGAGGATTTGGTGAGTGGAGGTGCCGTAGAGGACGAGAGAGAAAGCAGAAGTGCTGAAGGAATTGGATGATTTGATTGAACGGATATTATTGGTTTATGAAGATGTTTCCGGGCAATGGGTGAAAAGTGAAAAATATTTACGGGTAAATTTGAAGAAGACCTGTGTTTCTGAAATATACAATAACGATGTATTATTAGATTTAGTATTGGCATATCGGGGGTTTATCCTTCGAAACGAAAAAGTAAAAAAGTTCGCATTTTCGCCTGAAAAATTGGGAAAAGGTGTAAATATGCGTGTAAAAACACAGAATTCAATTGAATACAAAATCGAAAGTTATATAGCACATCATGCAAAAGGAAGGGTGCCTATACATAAATGTTTGAATGACTTGGCTGGGATAAGGATTTTTGTTTCAGATTACGTTGTACATGAGGAAATTCAGAGCCATATAAAAGAGAGCTATCCAAGGCTGAAATGCATTGATGCATCAAAAAATGGTTATATAGCCACACATGTTTACTTTAAAATGGATAACTTTTCTTTTCAGTGGGAACTGCAGATTTGGAGGAATGAGGACAAAGACAATAACTTAGTGTCTCATAAACAGTATAAACAGGATTACATAAAATGGGAATGTAATAGCAAAAGGAGTATGTGAAATGGTCAGACATTTTATTATATTAAGCAGTTCCTATTCCAAAGGTCATAGAATTGCTCTGGATCTGGTAATACTCGATGAAAAAGATATAGAGATTGGAAGTCAGTGGATAGAAAAAATAAAAGATGAATGCGGGGAAGACACTTCCATATCCATACATTCCATTGCGGCGCCCTCGGCAGAGTGGAGCGCAGTTGAGAAAGAAGACAATTTTTTCGAAAATGTTTTAGTGATAGAAACCGTAGAGGAGTTTATCAGCCTCATCCAAATTGACCGGAAATTGTCCGGGGCAGATGTGGCCAGATATATTATAGGCCAGATGTCGTGTACACATTTGAAACTGCAGAAGCTGGTGTACTATTGTTATGCAGATTATCTCTGCCGGACGCAGGAAAGATTGTTTGAAGATGAAATCTATGCATTTGCTCTGGGCCCTGTGGTCAAAAGTGTGAGGGAAAAGTTTAAAGAATTTCGGTATATTGACAGCGGCGATGAGGGGATGATTGAAGAGAGACCAGCCCTTAGAATGCCGGTGAAAAGCAGAATCTTGTTTGCGGAAAAAGGCATTCAGAAACTGCGGTCTATTGATGAGACCATAGAAGTGTATGGAGGGTTTAGTGCAGGGCAATTGGTGGAACTGACTCATAGAGAGGGAACACCCTGGGATGCTGTCTATGATAAAACCACGGTGCAGATTGTCCCGGATAAGGTTATATGGGAACGGCATTGTGTGGAAAAGAAGATATGATATCTAAATCGAGATAATTATGAAAGGAGCAGTCATATGGCCTTGCCAAAAGAACACATAGATACATCAGAAGATTACTGGAACCTGCCAGATGGCCAGCGGGCAGAATTGATTGACGGCCGGCTCTATGGAATGGCTCCGCCCAATTATATACATCAGAAACTTGTTTCCCAGCTGACCCGTATCATCGGAAATTATATTGCGGAAAAGGGAGGATGCTGCGAAGTGATTCCGGCCCCGTTTGCAGTGAATCTTCATGCCGATGAAAAAACCTGGGTAGAGCCGGACATTTCTGTCATATGTGACAGCAGTAAACTGTCGGAACGGGGATGTGAAGAGCCGCCGGATTGGATTATTGAGGTGGTATCTCCAAGCAGCACACGGAATGATTATATTGCAAAATTGTTTCAATACCGAGGGCCAAAGTGCGGGAATATTGGATTGTGAATCCTATGAGAAGTGTTGTACAGACATATATTTTTGAGGGGGAAGAAAATTCAAATCTGTTTTCTTTTGACGAAAAAATAGCAGTACAGATATTTGACAGCCTGGAAATCAGGCTTTCTGATTTATTAAAATAGCATTCAGTAAGGAACTTCATAACACGCTCTAAAAGAGAAAGGCGGTAGATTGTAAATGTTGAGAATATATGATGGGGAAGTGTTTGTCATAGAACTGGAAGAATATGAAAAAAATATCAAGCAGACCCTTGAAAACATATTGAAAAATCCTGATTATGTGAAAATGGTTTTCTTGCTGAAAAAAGCGGGAGAAATCATTGGAGCGGCGAATTTGGCAAATTTACTAAAAAATCAGATAGTTTATAAGACATTTTCAGATAGGGGGGGGGTATTTTTAGAAGCCCGAGATTATTGTGTGGAAAATAATGTGCCATATGGTATGTGCTTTCCTGTTCTGAATGGAGTAGGAGAGTGTGTGTACTTATTGTATTATAATGAAGATAGAATATATTCAACAGTTTTTCCGAAAGGCCAGATAAAAACGATGCCGGATTATGCTTTGGAAGATAACGGAGAAAAATATGATTATTCATTAGTAGAAAATGCGGATGTTTATATTTTTTCGGAACTGGAGGAGTATACATATGCAATCATATTACTGTTAGCTGAAGCATATCCTCAGAAAACAATTCTTGTGCTTGACAAAAAGATATCATATTTTCCAGAACTGGCAGATTGCGCTGTTTATGCAGAACCAGAGCATCCCGGTTTTGAGAGTATATACAGAAAAGTTTATAAAAAGCACTGTCTATGGGTAATTTCAGATATGATAAATTACGATGGTTTTCCATGGGGGTATTTAATAGAAATTTATAACAGTATAAATGTATTGTATAGTATGGCCTGGTGTCGGAAAAGAGTGCGTCTGGGAGAAAAAAACAAAGATTGTGTTATCTATTTGGCAGATTTTCCTGGAACTAAATGTGGCCTTGTGGATTATATAAGATTTACCTATATACATTATTCAATTGCAAAACAGCATGGATGGGAATTCTGTGTTGATTATTCGCGTAGGCCTAATCAGTACCTGATGGCTGAGGGGGAAAACATGTGGGAGTATTTTTTTGAACCGCTGTCTGAGGTATCAACAGAAGAAGCTTATGAAAGTTTTTCAGTAATAAGAGCTTCTGAAAATGGTATACGGATGCACAATGTAGGGATATTGCCATATATGCGGCTTTATAGAGATGGTAATAAAGAAGCTATGAAAACGATCAGATTTAATAAAGATACAAAAAAGAAGATAGATGAATTGATGCCGGAAATACTGAAAAAAGATAACCGCGTTTTGGGAGTGAAGCTACGGGGAACGGACTACAGGAAAGAGGCAAATCAGCAGAGAGAATGCTGCGTGAAAACAGCGAATTTGGAAAAGATGATTGCTAAATGTAAATTTATCATGGAATTGTATGGATATACAGATGTTTTTCTGGCGACAGAAGATTTGGAATACTTTCAGAGGATGAAGGAAGAATTTGGCGATAGGTGTTTATCCATTGAACAGAAAAGGGGATATTATGACTACAGTTCAGGATATAAAGATCGTGCGGATGTGTTAGCGACAGAAAATGAAAAGGAATCCGGCTGGAGGTATCTGGCAGACATACAAAGCCTGGCAAACTGCAGGTCAATGATAGCGAACATGGACTGCGGAGCCGTTTGGGCGGCAGAAGGCCTGAATGATTCCAAATATGAATATTTCGAGGTGGTCCGTCCATAGAAAAATGGGGGCTTTATGGGAGCGGTGCCGGGCACACAGTAAAAACAGGAGGTAATGTTAAGGGCCTATGGGTATTTATCTCAATCCTGGAAACGATGGTTTTGCAAGGGCAGTACGCTCGGAGATCTATGTGGACAAGACGGGACTGATCTCCTGTGCCAACAGATATATGAATACAGAACAGCAATATATCTGTGTCAGCCGGCCGCGGCGTTTTGGAAAGTCCATGGCAGTTCAGATGCTGGCTGCTTACTATAGCTGCGGCTGTGATTCCGGGGAGCTTTTTTCTGGACTGGAGATAGAGAATGCCCCATCTTTTCAAGAACATCTGAACCGGCACCAGGTGATCCTTTTGAATATGCAGCAGTTTTTAATTGGTGCAAAAAATCAGAGTGTGACAGAATATCTGGAGCAGGAAGTTCTGGAAGAAATCCTGGAGGAATACGGAACTTTTATCAAGAGGCAGGATATCAGTCTTGCTCATGCGCTGAGGAAGATTTACGCGAAAACTGGGAAAAAGTTTATATTTCTCATTGACGAGTGGGATTGCGTGATGCGTGAGCGTCAGGAGTCAGAAGCACTTCAGAGACAATACCTTGATTTTCTCCGGGATTTATTAAAAGACCAGCCTTATGCTGCTCTCACCTATATGACGGGCATTCTCCCGGTAAAGAAATATGGCCGGCATTCAGCACTGAATATGTTCTGGGAGTATTCTATGACAGATCAGGGGCTTTTTGAAGAATATACTGGTTTTACCCAGGAGGAAGTCCGGGGACTGTGTGACAGATACGGCATGGATTTCTCCGGGGCAGGCAGCTGGTATGATGGATATCAGTTTACGAGATTTCAGCATATCTATAATCCCAAGTCAGTGGTGGAGGCCATGCACAGGCATAAGTTTTCCAATTACTGGACCTCAACGGAGACATATGATGCCCTGAAAATTTATATGGACATGGATTTTGACGGTCTGCGCGCAGACATTGTGCAGATGCTTGGCGGGGAGCATATCCGGGTGAACACCCTTAGTTTTCAGAACGATATGTGCAGCCTCCGGATAAAGGATGACGTGCTGACCCTGCTGATTCACCTGGGATATCTGGCCTATGATTCTGTGAGAGAAGAGGCATTTATTCCAAACCGGGAGATCATCAGGGAGTTTGAAAGTGCTATGAATGCAGGCGGATGGCCGGAGGTTATGCGTGTTCTGAAGGCATCAGAACGTCTGCTGGAGGCGACCCTTTGCTGTGACGAAGAAAGCGTGGCCAGAGGGCTGGACAGGGCCCATACAGAGGCAGCCTCGATTCTCACATATAACGATGAAAATTCTCTGAGCTGTGCTATCGGCCTGGCCTACTACAGTGCAAGGAAAGATTACAAACTAATCCGGGAACTGCCTGCAGGCCGGGGGTTTGCAGATGTTGTGTTTCTGCCTCTGCCCTTTTGCAATAAACCGGCTCTTGTAGTCGAGCTGAAATACGATAAATCTGCCAGTACAGCCATTCAACAGATTAAAGACAGAAAATATACCCAGGCGCTGGAAGGATATTCGGGGGAAGTCCTTCTGGTGGGGGTGAATTATGACAAGGGCGATAAAAATAAGGCGCACAGCTGCGTAATCGAAAAGCTGGAGATATACTGACTGGTTTGTAATAAAAAGTCCGGGAATGTCGGATAAAATATTACGAATGGTACTTGGACATTCGGGATATCTGTTATATAATAAATAGAGCTTGTCCAAAAATCTACTAAATTTATTTTGGGGCGGGCGGGTGAGAGACAGGTAAAAGTACGATAAAGATAAGCAGGTGATAGCGTGAATTATACAGAAGCAGTGGCATATATCAATGAAACTCCCAAATTTACCACAAAGAACAGCCTGGAGCACACGAAGGAGTGTCTGCGCCGTCTGGGCAATCCCCAGGATTCTTTTCAGGTGATTCATGTGGCAGGGACCAACGGCAAGGGAAGTGTCTGCGCCTATCTGGCGTCTGTGCTTCGGGAAGGGGGATATCGGTGCGGATTGTTCACCTCTCCCCATCTGGTGAAAATTAATGAGCGTTTTCAGATCGATGAGGTGCCTGTGGAGGATGAATTGTTCCTGCGGGCCTTTGAAAAAGTGAAACATCTGGCAGACGAGCTGACAGCCCAGGGCAGTTACCATCCCACATATTTTGAGATGCTGTTTTTGATGGGCATGTGTATTTTCCAGGAGGCAGGCGTGTCCTATGTGGTCTTGGAGACAGGGCTTGGCGGACGGCTGGACGCCACCAATGCCATTGAGAACCCCCTGGCCTGTGTGATTACATCTATCAGCATGGACCATATCCAGTATTTGGGGGACACGGTGGAGGCCATTGCCGGGGAGAAAGCGGGAATTATCAAAAAGGCAATTCCGGTGATCTACGATGCCAACAGACATGAGACTGCACAGGTGATTGAGGAGACTGCACAGCGTGTGGGCGCTCCTGCGTATCCGGTCAGGAGAGAAGACTTTGAAATCCGTGAGATTACTTCTTCCGGAATCGAATTTTCATACGGGAAAACGGATGGGAGGCAGCAGGAGTATTCCATACCATTCATTGCCAGATACCAGGTGATGAACAGCGCGCTGGCCCTTAAGACCCTGGAGGTTCTGCGGGAACAGCAGGATTTTACAGCGCTTACCGACAGCCAGGTGAAGGCGGGGATCGGGGGAACCAGATGGCAGGGCCGGATGGAGACCATACAGCCCGGGGTTATCGTTGATGGGGCTCACAATGAAGACGGAGTGGCTAATTTTATCGAAACGGCGGTGTATTTCCGGGACAAATACAGAATTGTACTGCTCTTTTCGGCAGTGGATGATAAGGATTATCCACATATGATACGCAGAATCTGTTCAGAATTAAGGCCGGCCCAGGTGGTGACAGCAACGATTCAAGAAGAACGGGCGGTGGACGCACAGGTGCTGGCACAGGAGTTCAGGAAAAACGGGTGTACCTGCGTGCAGGCTGAGAACAGCGTAAAGGAAGCCTTTCAGCAGGCGGCAGAGCTTCGCGGGGACGGTCTGCTTTTCTGTATTGGCTCTCTGTATCTGATCGGCGAGATTAAGAGTCTTATTTAAAAAAGTGCGTATGGCAGCGCAGAGGTGTATAATATGATAAATTATGATGAAGAACTCAAGAAATTTGAACCTTGTCTGGATGTGGATGATGCGGAAGCGGCTATATATGACAGAGAATTGACAGATGTAATCGATCTGCTGAAAGAGATGGTAAGAGATGCCGGCAAAGGCAAGGAGGACTAGATGAATTGTATGAACTGCGGCGGCCCTGTCATGCCCGGATTGGATTATTGTAATCGGTGCGGGTGGAACGTGTCGGTACAGAAGAAAGCCATATATCTGTCCAAGCTCTATTATAACAGGGGATTGGAAAAGGCCAGCATCCGGGATTTGTCCGGTGCCATCTCCTGTCTGAAACAGAGTCTGAAATTTCATAAAGGCAATATTCAGGCGAGAAATCTGCTGGGGCTGGTTTATTTTGAGACAGGGGAAGTGGTGTCTGCACTGAGTGAATGGGTGATCAGCAAGAACATCATGCCGAATAATAACCTGGCGGAGACTTATATCAATAAGCTGCAGTCCAATCCCAATAAATTGGATAATATCAACCAGACCATCCGTAAGTACAATCAGGCGCTGGAATACTGCCGGGCGCATCAGGAGGACATGGCGGCCATTCAGCTGAAGAAAGTGTTGTCCCAGAACCCCAAATTGATTAAAGGCTACCATCTGCTGGCACTGCTTCAGATTCGGGACGGGGCG
Organism: uncultured Lachnospiraceae bacterium; assembly: GCA_910588825.1. Taxonomy (GTDB): domain Bacteria; phylum Bacillota; class Clostridia; order Lachnospirales; family Lachnospiraceae; genus MGBC164599. The sequence continues at coordinate 12,860 of CAJURF010000016.1, read as the reverse complement.
TATGCCAAGGCCAGAAGGACGTTGAGGAAAGCGGCAAAGATTGATAAAACAAATACCACCACCCTTAGATTTTTGCGGGAGGTGGATCTGCAGACCGGGGAAGTGACCAATCTGGGGAAAAAGGAAAAGGGAAAAGAGGCCAGTCTGGATACAGAAGTGTCAGGTTACACATTCCGTTCCGGCAATGACCTGGTGATTCAGCCGCCTGCATACCGGGAGAATTCCATGTGGGGGACGCTGATAACACTGGGAATAGGGATTGCAGTGGGAATTGCGGCCCTTTGGTTTTTGATTATTCCGGCTAAAACGCAGAAAGTGCTGGGGTCTGCCAACGACGAACTGATGTTATACGGAGACCAGCTGGCCACGAAGGAGGCAGAGATTTCCAGGCTTGAGGCGGATTTGGAAAATGCCCAGGTCAGTTCCAATGATATACAGAAAAGTTCCAAGGACACTGCGCAGAAGGTGGAAGATTATGACAATCTTGTGCAGGCTTATAATCATTTCAGCACTGCCAGCTACGAGATGGCAGCAACTCTTTTATCCAGCGTGAATAAAGGCAGTCTTTCCGTGGGGGCGGCGGCGTTGTATGATACATTGAAGACACAGCTGGCAGAGTATCTGCCGGCAGAGGAACAGGAGAATCCGGACGGCCAGGATCAGGGGGACGGTACTCAGGGTGCGCTGGAAGGACAGATACAGGGAGACGGCACCCAAGGCGAATTGGGAAATCCAGAGCAGATGGACGGCACCCTTGACGGATTAGACGAAGCAGGTGGATTCCAGGATGGAACAGGGGATGTTTACTCCGATGAAATGCTATATTAGTTTATCATAATAGAGGACGTTTCAAAAAGAGCGATTACAGTACAATCAAAGATAAACCTCAAGAGAACAGAGGATGCGCATGATGATATGCGCATCCTTTTTCGATAGTATGCAGCTATTCAGCAGCTACGGTGGAATTTTATGCGATGAAAGCATTAATAGGCTGGTTTAAGAAAGAGAGGGCTTTTAATGGAACAGATTTATCAAATAGACGGTATCAGTCTGACTGTGCATATGCCGGCGGAACTTGACCATCCCAATGCGGAGCGCCTGAAAAAAGAAACGGATTATTATCTGGAAAATTATCACATTCAGCATATTATTTTTGATTTTCGGAATACTGATTTTATGGATAGTTCTGGCATTGGCTTGGTGGCGGGCCGCTATCGTCTTCTGAATTTAAGGGGAGGCAGTGTGGAAGCGGTTCATGTAAATGACCGGATTGATAAGATTCTTCATTTATCTGGTATGCATAAAATCATTGAGATTCATCGGGAGGAAGAAAAGGATGGAGATTAAAAAAGATACGACAAATGAAATGATGATTGAATTTGACAGCCGCCCCGGCAACGAAGGGTTTGTCCGGGTGGCAGTGGCGGCTTTTTGTACTCAGCTGAATCCCACTCTGGAGGAAGTGGCAGACCTGAAAACGGCACTCTCTGAGGCTGTCACCAATGCCATAATCCATGGATATGAGGGCGAAGTACATAAAATCCGAGTTGTCTGTAAGACAAAAGAAAACGTGGTGCACATCACAGTGACAGACTGGGGAAAAGGAATCGAGGATATCGAAAAAGCCATGCAGCCCATGTATACCAGCAAACCGGAGATGGACCGTTCCGGGATGGGATTTGTATTTATGGAGGCATTTATGGACCAGGTGGAAGTGACATCCCAGCCAGGGGAGGGGACTGCTGTGTATATGAAAAAAGCCATAGGGAGGTAAGAGTGAAAGAAGACCGTACTTTAGTCCTGATCGGGCGTGCACACCAGGGGGATAAAGCGGCGAGAGATACACTATTTGAAGAAAACATTGGTCTGATCTGGAGTGTGGCGAAGCGGTTTAAAAACAGAGGCGTAGAGATGGATGATCTGTTTCAGATCGGCAGTATCGGCCTTTTAAAAGCAGTGGACCATTTTAACACGGACTTTGATGTGAAATTTTCCACCTATGCAGTGCCTATGATTGCCGGGGAGATTAAGCGGTTTCTGCGGGATGACGGCATGATAAGGGTCAGCCGTTCTCTGAAAGAAGTTTCTTATAAGGCCTATCAGGTGAGGGAGCGGCTGGAATGGGAGCTGGACAGGGAGCCCACTGTGGAGGAAATCGCCAGGGAAGCGGGAGTTTCACCGGAGGAACTGGTGATGGCCACAGAGGCGGCAGCAGAGATCGAATCTCTGCAAAAAGTGGTCTATCAGGGAGACGGGACAGATATTCTATTGCAGGATAAACTGCAGGAAAGGGGAAATGCCCAGGAGAAAGTGCTGGACCGGCTGCTTCTGGAAGAAATTCTCCAGTATCTGGAACCGGTGGAGCGCAGACTGATTTATATGCGGTACTTCCAGGATATGACACAGAGCCAGGTGGCAGGGCAGCTGGGAGTGTCCCAGGTGCAGGTTTCCCGCATGGAAAAGAAAATATTGAAAATGCTGAGAAGAAAAGTGTGATAGTGAATAATTTTCCCTCTTTTTCGAAATACTAAAAATTAGCTATAGCTGGCAGAAATATGCGGAAAGAGGGGATTTTTCTATGAGTGTTACCTTGTATATACAGACGGATATGAATGTGCAGGTAGACCACCCCCATGTATCTCTGCAGGATGTGGCCAAGTTATCCGGCAGCAACAGCAAGATTTTAAATAAATGCAGGGTGATGCAGGTCATGAATCTGGAGCAGACGAAGCCGGGGCGGTATGTGATGTCTGTGATTGAAATCATCCAGGAGATTCAGAAACAGTATCCGGATCTGGAAGTGACTCATATGGGAGAGCCGTCGTTTATTGTTACTTATGAGACACAGCGCCATCAGCATCGTCTTTTGGAATGGGTCAAAACGGGATTTGTGTGCCTGGTTTCTTTTTTTGGGACTGCTTTTTCTATTATGACTTTCAATAGAGATGTGGATGTGACGAAGCTGTTTTCCCAGGTTTATGAGCAGATGACCGGCAGTTCTTCGGAGGGGTTCACTGTACTGGAAATCTCCTATTCTCTAGGGATTGGTCTGGGGGTTTTGTTCTTTTTCAATCATTTTGGAAGGAAGAAACTGACCCAGGACCCCACGCCTATGCAGGTGCAGATGCGCCAGTATGAGGACGATGTGAATACTACGCTTATTGAAGACATCAACCGGGAGGAAGAACAGCCATGTGGGAACAGATAGTACTGGGATTTTTCGGGCTGTGTGCCGGAGGCGTGGTAGCTGGCGCGGCCGTGGCGTTTTTAATCGGTCTGGGTGTGATTCCCCGGTATGCCGGAATCACCCATACAGCAGATAAGATTTCATTATATGAAGACTTTATAATGCTGGGGGCTGTGGCCGGTAATCTGTTTTATGTGTTCCGGCTGCACCTGCCTTTGGGGAGCTGGGGGCTGGGGGCATACGGGCTGTTTTCCGGGATTTTTCTGGGCGGCTGGATTCTGGCTCTGGCGGAAATGGCAAAGATTTTCCCAGTGGTGGTCAGAAGGATACGGCTGAAACATGGGATTCCCCTGGCTGTGGCTATGATTGCGCTGGGGAAGACAGCGGGGTCCCTGTGGTTCTTTTATAAAAGGTGGGGCATGTGACAGCTGGATATATGTTTGCAATTATCTGCAATGGTGAAAATGAGAGAGGAGAATGGTGATGGCGGATATACAGACGCAGAAGAAGCAGAAGGAATATGAGAAATATGTGAAAAAGGTGACGCCTGTTCATAGTCTGCCGCTGAATATGGCCAGGGCTTTTCTTGTGGGAGGGCTGATTTGTGTGCTGGGGCAGTGGATTATGAATGTGTGCCAGAATATGGGTATGGACCGGCAGATGGCGGGAGCCTGGACTTCCGGCACATTGATTCTGCTCAGTGTGCTTCTCACGGGGCTGAATATTTATCCCAAGCTGGCCAAGTTCGGAGGAGCGGGAACGCTGGTGCCCATTACCGGGTTTGCCAATTCGGTGGCGGCTTCAGCCATTGAATTTCAGAAGGAAGGACAGGTCATGGGGATTGGGTGTAAGATTTTCACCATTGCAGGCCCAGTGATATTGTTCGGCATAATATCCAGCTGGATTTTGGGAGTGGGATACTGGCTGTTGAAAATGGTGGGTGTTGTCTGAGTGTATAAAGGTCAGGTGAGAGAAGGAGTACCCTTGCAGATTCAGGCTGAAAGATTGTTTTGGAATTTTCTGGGAGAGCTCTTTTAAAGAACGAAAGGGGGAAGAACCATGTGTGTGGCAGAACAGGCCGTGGGACGGCAGAGTATACAGTTTCAAAATCCTGTTTCTATTATAAGCGGGGCAGCTATTGTGGGTAAGAAAGAGGGGGAAGGCCCTCTGGGGGAAGCGTTTGATATGGTGGGGGATGACCCCATGTTCGGGACGAATTCCTGGGAAGAAGCGGAGAGCACTCTTCAGAAAGAGACAGCGGGACTTGCTATCGCCAAGGCCGGACTGCAGAAATGGCAGATTAGGATGATCTATGCGGGAGATCTGCTGGCGCAGTCAGTGGCGTCTTCTTTCGGAATCGCGGATTATCAGATTCCGGTGTATGGTCTGTATGGGGCATGCTCTACCATGGGAGAGGCATTGTCATTGGGGGCCATGGCGGTGGCGGGGGGCTATGCCCAGTACGTGCTGTCCATCACGTCCAGTCATTTCGGCAGTGCAGAGAAGGAATTCCGTTTTCCCCTATCCTATGGAAACCAGAGGCCTTTGTCGGCCACCTGGACGGTGACGGGAAGCGGGGCCTGCGTGCTGGGACGCAGTGGCGGCCAGGCGCAGATTGCCGGACTTACCACCGGGAAGATCGTGGATTACGGATTGAAGGATTCTATGAATATGGGGGCGTGCATGGCGCCTGCCGCCTGTGATACTATTTACCAGAATTTTATGGATTTTAACCGGATGCCGGAGGATTATGACCAGATTGTCACCGGAGACCTGGGAAAAATCGGCCAGAATATTTTGTGGGATCTTCTTTTGGAAAAAGGTTACGATATCCGGAAATGCCATACAGACTGCGGGCTGGAGATTTACGATGGGGAAAAGCAGGACACCCACGCCGGGGGCAGCGGGTGCGGCTGCGCGGCGTCAGTGTTTGTCTCCTATGTCCTGCCGAAAATCCGCTCAGGTGAGTGGAAGCGCGTACTGTTTGTCCCCACAGGGGCTCTCTTGTCCAAAGTGACTTTTAACGAGGGAAAAAGTGTGCCGGGCATTGCCCACGGCGTGATTGTAGAACAAAAAGAAGAAGGAGGAAAGTCATGAGTTATTTCCATGCTTTTTGGGTAGGCGGACTGATCTGCGCGCTGGTGCAGATTTTATTGGACCGGACGAAACTGATGCCGGGAAGGGTGATGGTTCTGCTGGTATGTTCTGGGGCGATACTCAGTGCCGCAGGGCTGTACCGTCCCCTGGTGGAGTTTGCCGGCGCGGGAGCCAGTGTACCCCTGCTGGGCTTTGGACACCTGCTCTGGGAGGGAATTCGAAAGGCCATTGATGAGAGTGGATTTATCGGATTGTTCATGGGCGGATTTACTTCCAGCGCGGTGGGAATTTCAGCGGCATTGATCTTTTCCTACCTTGCCAGTCTGATGTTTAAGCCGAAAATGAAAGGGTAAAAAAGGGTGACATAAAATCCCGGAAAGTTGGTTGACAAATGACAGCCCATACTATAAGATAGAATTCGAAGGAGAAAGAAGTCGAATTTTGACAGAAGACAGACGTTGTTTTTGTGGGAATTGTCCGTGCTGGGGAGCGATACGGACGAGTGGATTTTCCACAAAGTGCAGCTGTCATCTGTCAGTTGGGAGTGTCAGGGGAGCCGATGGTATTTGCAAGTTTATATTTTGTGTGTTTTTTCTTTATTATCTGGCTGATTGTCTATAGTAATATGGCCACAATACGGGGAAAAAATATCGTATTGCTGGTATTTTCTATGATATTTTATGCATGGGGCGGAGCACAGTATCTGGTACTGCTTGTGGGGATGACATTTGCTGCGTGGTTTTGTGCGAGAGAGATTGAACGGCGTCGGGATACAGCTTTGTGTACCGCTTTTTTTATCTCTGGATGTGTGATATTAATCGGGCTGCTCTGCATATTTAAATATACAGGGTTTATCTTGGAGAGCATCCAGTTTGTGGCGGGAGTGCCGGAGAAGATTCCTGAGATTGTCCTGCCCATAGGCATTTCGTTTTATACTTTTCAATTGTTATCTTATGTAGTGGATGTATACAGAGGAGAGGTGGAGGCGCAGAAAAAATTTTGGATGCTTCTGCTTTATGCGGGATTGTTCCACCAGTGTGTGGCCGGGCCTATTGTCCGTTATGACACCGTTGCCGCAGAGCTTTCCCACCGGCGTGCCAGGATGAGCGAAGTGGCAGAAGGAACCTGGAGATTTGCAGCCGGGCTGGCGAAGAAGGCTATTTTGGCCAATGGATGCGCGCTGGTGGCGGATACGTTTCTGCCAATGGACGGGGCGGCTCTTGGCAGTATGCCGGTGTCTGCCATCTGGGTTGGAATTTTGAGCTATACATTACAGATTTATCTGGATTTTTCCGCTTATTCCGATATGGCCATTGGCATGGGGCTGATGATCGGACTGCATTATCAGGAGAATTTTAATTATCCCTATATTGCCGGGTCCATACAGGAGTTCTGGAGAAGATGGCATATATCCCTGAGCAGTTTTTTCAGGGATTATGTATACATACCCCTGGGGGGAAGCCGAAATGGCAGGATAAAGACCATAAGAAACTTGTTTGTTGTATGGGCCTTGACCGGGCTTTGGCATGGCGCCGCCTGGAATTATGTTGTCTGGGGCCTGTATTTTTTCTGTTTTTTAGTTATAGAGAGAATCTGGAAATTTTACCATTTCCGCCTTCCGCCGGTGCTGCGCAATATTTATACCCTGCTGGTGGTGGCATTTGGATGGGTACTGTTCCGTTTTACGGACTTTTCCAATGTGGGAATTGTGGTCAGGGGCATGTTTGGACTCAACGGCAACGCCCTGACAAATCTGGAAACCACTATATTTTTTCAGAATCATTGTTTTTTGCTGCTGATCAGTGTTGTGGGCTGTACTCCGTTTGTGGCTGCAGTGCGGGATCAGTTTCGATATGTGGGCAAAGTGTGGGAGGGACGGTTGAGCCGGATTTTGTATCTGGCAGGTGCGCTGGTTCCGGTGCTTCTGCTCATTTTATCTGTGATGGCGCTGGTGGGCAATAGTTATAACCCGTTCTTGTATTTTCAATTTTGACAGGAGGGCTCGTTATGGAAGTCAGTAAAAAGCGTCAGATGCGGCTGGAGCGGCAGCGGCAGCGGTATCGAAAGTATCTGCGGATAGAGATTCAGGTGTTTAGGCGGGTGTTGATTCTGCTGTGTCTGCTGGGCCTGATCATACCTCTGCGTCCCGAACAGTCCAAGCTGGAGAAGCGGGACCTGGAACAGTTTCCTTCTCTGAGTGTCCAGGGGATTTTGAAAGGAAATTTTTTTGAAGATGTGTCTACCTGGTACGCGGATACGTTCCCTTTCCGTGAGAAGCTGCTGACAGCAAATGCGGCGGTGGAAAGGCTCTACGGTCTGGGAAGACAGCAGATTCACGGCAATGTGGGAACAGGAGACGAGATTCCCACAGAGTACACAGAGGCAGATACCCAGAAAAAAAATAAGAAGAAAGGCAAAACATCTGACAAGGCTGCAAAAGACAAAGATTCGGGTGCAGATGTGGAAGATACGGATGTGGCACAGGGAGACGAAGGGGAAGACGGAATGCTCCATGAAGTGCCGGAAAGTGTGGGAACCATTTACATAGCCCAGGACCGGGCATTTGAGCTGTATTATTTTGCCCTGGAATCTGCCAATCAGTATATTAAAATGATTAACAATGCGGCCCAGCTGCTGGATGGGAAAGCGGTTGTCTATGATATTTTGGCGCCCACCTCCATTGGGATATATCTGGATAAAGACATTCAGGAATCACTTGGGTGCAGCGACCAGTCCCAGGCTTTTGATTATATTTTGAATAATCTGGACAGCCGCGTGCGGGGGGTAAAAGTGTTTGATACTCTGTTGTCCCACAATGGAGAATATTTATATTTCCGCACAGACCATCACTGGACAGCGGACGGGGCCTATTATGCATATGAAAAGTTCTGCAAGGAAAAGGGCATTTTGGCCAATTCCAGAGATGACTTTGAAATCCGGGAATTTGACGATTTCGTGGGCAGTTTCTATTCCTTTGGAAATCAGGCGGCTGTGCTGTCTGAAAATCCTGATATTATCACGGCCTATACCCCCAAAGGCACCAATGCCATGACCTATACGGACAGAGACGGAATGACCTGGGAATGGGAAGTGGTTGCAGACGGGTCTACTTATGACAGGGGGAGCAAATATTCCTGCTTTATCGGGGGAGACAACCCCTATTCTGTGATTCAGAATCCTGAGCTCCAGGATGGTTCTTCCTGCGTGGTGATTAAAGAGTCTTACGGGAATGCCTTTGTGCCGTTTCTGGTGGACCATTATCAGACAGTCCATGTGGTGGATTACCGTTACTTTGTGGGGAATATTCCTGAGTTTGTTGCGCAGAATAATGTGCAGGATGTGATATTTGTGAATAATGCGGACGCCATTTCGGAAGCTGCTGTGGGATATATGAGTGGGCTTTTTCAGTAAGAGATGCCGCCAGATGGGTGAGGAACCTGTCTGGCGGTATTTTTGGAACGGAAATTTAGGTTAATGCCTTAAAAAGATCAGGAGATAGCATCTGTCCATTGCGAAATCCCTTCACTGATAGTATAATAAGAGGAAAGTGGAAGGAGAAATCATATTGAATGAATATTCACGGATGGAGCCGTTGATCGGAAAAGAAGGACTTGATGTGCTGGGCATGAAGAAAATAGCGGTATTCGGCCTGGGCGGGGTTGGTTCCTATGCGGCAGAGGCGCTGGCGCGCTGCGGTGTGGCAAGTCTGACTCTGGTGGATCACGATGTGATTGATATTACAAATATCAATAGACAATTATATGCACTTCATTCTACATTAGGGAAGCCTAAGGTAAAAGTGGCAAAAGAGAGAATCAGCGATATTGACGGGGATATCCTGGTTCACACCTATGACACATTTTATGGCGTGGATACTGCGCATATGTTTGATTTATCAGCATATGACTATATTGTAGACGCTATTGACACAATTTCGTCAAAGCTGCTGCTCATTGAAGAGGCCAAAGCATCCGGGACTCCCATTATTTCCTCTATGGGAACAGGGAATAAGATGGACCCCTCAAAGTTTGAGATTGCAGATATCTCCAGGACCAGTGTCTGCCCCCTGGCAAAGGTGGTTCGTGTGGAACTGCGCAAACGGGGGATACGAAAGGTGAAAGTGCTTTATTCAAAAGAAAAACCTGTAAAAAGTAAGTTGTTGAAAACCAGTTCTGACGGGAAGAAGCGGCCGGTACCCGGAAGTATTTCCTTTGTACCCGGGGCAGCAGGGCTGATGATTGCGGCTGAAGTGGTGAAAGATCTGCTTCAAAATGGATAACAAGATGGAAACGAGGCAGGGCAAGATGGAAAATTTGGGAAGTTTATTTCAGAAAATCATGGATGATTCAAGGATTCTGGTTCATGAGCCCATGAGTATGCACACCACATTTGGCATTGGTGGTCCGGCGGATTACTTCCTGCGTCCCCAGAGTCCGGATGAAGTGAAAAAGATTATAGAAATCTGCAGTGAAAATGGGATTCCCTGGTTTGTGGTGGGAAATGGAAGCAACCTTCTGGTCAGTGATCACGGTTACCGGGGAGTGATCATCCAGATTTTTAGGAATATGTCCGGCATTTCGATTGAGAAGCAGTGTATCCGCGCTCAGGCTGGGGCATCATTGAAAACGCTGTCAAAAGAAGCTATGGAGGCGTCTCTCACCGGTCTGGAGTTTGCCGGGGGGATTCCCGGCACTCTGGGCGGCGCTGTGGCCATGAATGCAGGCGCTTACGGGGGTGAGATGAAGGATGTGCTGCAGGAAATTACGGTGCTGACTCCTTCAGGCAGGCAGATGACTCTCCAGGCAGACCAGCTGGAGCTGGGATATCGGACCAGTGTGGTCAAAACCAAAGAATATGTGGTGCTGGAGGCAGTGATGAAGCTGCAGCCTGGACAAAAGGAGGCCATCTGCGCCGTGATGGGGGATTTATCACAGCAGCGGCGCAGCAAGCAGCCATTGGAATATCCCAGTGCAGGGAGTACGTTTAAACGGCCCCAGGGATATTTTGCGGGTAAGCTCATTATGGATGCCGGGCTGAGAGGCTGCCGTCTGGGCGGCGCGCAGGTTTCAGAGAAGCATTGCGGGTTTGTGATCAACTGCGGCGGGGCTTCGGCGGCGGATGTGGCAGGTCTGATGAAACATGTGCAGGAGGAAGTATGGCGGCAGTTTCAGGTGAAACTGGAGCCGGAGGTGAAACTGCTGGGAGACTTTTCATAAGTTATTGAGATGAGGTGTCAGAGATGCGTTTTGTCATTGTGACCGGAGTATCAGGGGCAGGGAAAAGTACTGCGCTGAAAATGCTGGAAGATGCCGAGTATTTTTGCGTGGATAACCTGCCCATACCGTTGATGGAAAAGTTTGCCTCTATGATGGCAGATAGTAATGCGGAAGAAATCCAAAATGCGGGATTGGGTGTGGATGTGCGCAGCGGCCAGGCTCTGGATGAGCTGGAGGGGGTGCTGCAGCGGATGAAACAGCAGGGATATGATTACGAAATCTTGTTTCTGGATGCGTCGGATGAAGTCCTGATAAAGCGGTATCAGGAGACGCGGCGCAGCCATCCTCTGGCGCCCAGGGGCAGAGTGGGTACAGGAATCCGGCTGGAGAGGGAAAAGCTGAAGTTTTTGAAAAACAGAGCGGATTATATTATAGATACCAGCCAGCTTCTCACCAGAGAGCTGCGGGAGGAGATTGAGGGGATCTTTATCAATAACCGTCAGTTTGAGAGCCTGATGGTTTCCATTGTGTCTTTCGGCTTTAAATACGGCATACCTAATGACAGCAGCCTGCTTTTTGATGCCCGTTTTCTGCCGAATCCTTACTATCTGGATCATCTGAGGCATTTAACCGGAGAGAATGAGGAAGTTTTTGATTATGTCATGTCTTTTGAGGCGGCCCAGATTTTTGCGGATAAGATGGAGGATTTGTTCCGGTATTTGATACCCCAGTATATCAAAGAGGGAAAGACCAGCCTGGTGGTGGGAATCGGCTGTACTGGAGGAAGGCACAGATCCGTGACACTGGCAAAAGAACTTTACCGGCGTTTAAAGGGAGAACAGGGCTGTGGTCTGCGGATTGAACACAGAGATTTGGAGAAGTAAGAGGTCATGTCTTTTTCATCAGATGTCAAAGAGGAACTGGCCCGGCAGGACAGCACGGCGATGCATTGTCAGATAGCAGAGATGTCTGCCATGATTGCCATGTGCGGGCATATGATTTCCCGGGAAAAATTACAGCTGCAGACAGAAAATGCGGCTGTTTCAAGAAAGTACTTTACATTATTGAAAAAAACATTTAATATAAATACAGACGTTGTCATTAACAGGAATCCCTGCCTGAAAAGAGGCAATATATACATGCTTACCATAGCCAGCCCGGAGCAGACACAGCGTATTCTTCAGGCGGCTAAGCTGACAGTTAGGGAGGACGAAAGTCTGTATTTAGTCAATCACATGGTTATTCAGAACAGCTGTTGCAAGCGGGCTTTTATCCGTGGAGCATTTCTGGCATCAGGTTCCCTCAGTGATCCTGAGAAATCCTATCATTTTGAAATTGTCTGCCAGACAAAGGACAAAGCACTGCAGCTCCAGGAAGTGATGCAGGTGTTTCACATTGACGCGAAGATTGTCCAGCGGAAGAAATCTTATGTGGTATATGTGAAGGAGAGCGCACAGATTGTGGAGCTTCTGGGTCTTATGGAAGCAAACGTGGCTTTGATGAAATTGGAAAATATTCGTATCTTAAAAGATATGAGAAATTCTGTGAACCGAAAGGTCAACTGTGAAACTGCAAATATACATAAGACGGTGAATGCAGCTGTGAAGCAGATTGAGGATATACGTTTGATTGAGGAAAAAGTAGGGCTGGATCAGTTAAACAGCGGCTTGTCAGAAATCGCGAGGCTTCGTTTGGAATTTCCCGATGCCACACTGAGAGAATTGGGAACGATGCTGACCCCTCAGGTGGGCAAGTCGGGTGTAAATCACAGGCTGAGGAAATTGAGTAATTTGGCCCAAGAGTTACGGGCGTAGTGACTTATATATATTTTGCGGAATGGATTTGTCGTTAACTCTGTGCGATATTACTTGAGAATAGTAATGGATTGTTACTATACGAAGGATTAAGGAGGAGTTATTATGATTAAAAAACCTGTAAAAATTAAGTTGGATACCGGATTAGAGGCAAGACCGGTTGCGCAGCTGGTGCAGCTGGCCAGTCAGTTTGAATGTGAGATTCATGTGGAAGTGGAGCAAAAAGAGGTAAATGCAAAAAGCATTATGGGAATGATGACGCTGGGACTGGATACCGGGGAGGAAATTATCATATCTACGGACGGCGAGGACGAGAAGGAAGCCATGGAGAAAATGGAGGAGTATCTCAGTCATAATAAGGTTCAATAACCCGGAACAAAACGGAGATGTCTGCCCATGCAGGCATCTCCAAAAATGAAAGAAGAAATATTTCAAAAACCTATTGCAAAAATAGAAAACATATGGTAATATAAATACCGTCGCTGAGGCAAGGGCTCCATGGTCAAGCGGTTAAGACACCGCCCTTTCACGGCGGTAACAGGGGTT